>NZ_JBEPOB010000001.1:4387308-4698077 GCF_040546595.1 Bosea sp. OAE506
CTCGACTGCGGCCTCGATCGAGGCGGAATCGGACTGGTCGACGAACATGGTGATCGGCCGCCGGACATGGCGGCTGACCAGGAACATGTCGGCCAGCGCATCGCGGCTGGGGTCCTCGAGGTCGATCACGACCACGTCGGGATCATGGGTCTCGATCGCCTTGACCAGGCCCTGCGTCGCGCCGATCCGCACGAGATCGGTGAAGCCGGCCTCGCGCAGGCCCTCGTCGATGATCGCCGCCCGCACCGGGTTGGCATCGACGATCAGGATCTTGAGATCGGGCCTCACGGGCGGCGCCGGGTCAGGCGGTGCGACGGCCGCCTAGCCCGCGAGCAGGGCCAGCCCCGCCAGCGCCACGCCGCCACCGGCAATGCGCGCCAGCAGGGGGGCCCGCGCAGCCAGAACACCGGCCGCAGCGAGCCCCGCGCCATGCAATGCGGCGGTCGAGAGGACGAAGCCGAGTGCGTAGCCGAGCCCGCTTGCGCCTGCGGGAAGCTCGGCACCATGGGCGTAACCGTGGAAGATCGCGAAGATCGCGCAGGCTGCGGCGCCGGCCGTCAGCGGCGGGCTCGCCTTCAGCGCGATGGCGAGGCCGAGCACGACCACCGAAACGGCGATGCCGATCTCGACGCCGGGCAACGCCTCACCCGACATGCCCCAGAGCCCGGCCAGCACCATCATGCCGACGAAGGCGAACGGATAGGCGAAGCGCGCGCGACCGCCGGTGAGCCCGGCCCAGAGGCCGACGGCGACCATGGCGAGGACATGGTCTATCCCGAGCAGCGGGTGCATCAGCCCCGCCCCGAAGCCATGCACGGCGCCGGTGCCGGTATGGGCCAGAGCGGGCCCGGCGAGCGCCGTCGCGATCAAGGCCAGAGCCATTCGTGTCGTCGCCGCCATCGTTGCAATCCCCGTCCGTTCGTCATGCCGCCGGCGCAGCCCTCAGCCCGCCGGCCGTCTCGATGAAGTCGATCACCGCGTCGACGCCCTCGCCCGCCTTGGTGTTGGTAAAGGCGTAGGGCCGCTTGCCGCGCATCGTCTTCGTGTCGCGTTCCATGACTGCAAGATCCGCGCCGACATGGGGGGCGAGATCGGTCTTGTTGATGACCAGCAGATCGGAGCGGGTGATGCCGGGGCCGCCCTTGCGCGGGATCTTCTCGCCGGCCGCGACGTCGATCACATAAATCGTCAGATCTGCCAGTTCGGGCGAGAAGGTGGCGGCGAGATTGTCGCCGCCGGACTCGATCAGGATCATGTCGAGATCGGGAAACTTGCCGCGCATCTCCTCGACGGCGGCGAGATTGATCGAGCAGTCCTCGCGGATCGCGGTATGCGGGCAGCCGCCGGTCTCGACGCCCATGATGCGCTCCTGCGGCAGCGCGCCGGCCACCGTCAGCAGCCGCGCATCCTCCTTGGTGTAGATGTCGTTGGTGATGGCGCAGAGGTCGTAGCGGTCGCGCATGCGCTTGCAGAGCACCTCCATCAGCGCCGTCTTGCCGGAGCCGACGGGGCCGCCGATGCCGACGCGGAGAGGGCCATGGGGGGAACGGGTCACGGGTCAGACTCCTTGAAACAGCAGAACGGCGTAGCCGGCGGCAACCGTGAGACACAGCGGCGAATACATGCGCCCGTCGATCGTGGCGAAGGGCTCGACGGGATGCTTGCGCCGCCAGGCCGGCAGGAAGCCTGCGATGCCCCGGAGCAAGAACACGGCCATGATGGCGCCTCCGACGCTCCGGGCGAACCAACCCGTCGCGACCGTCCCGAACCAGCCGGCCAGCAGCAGCGGCCAGAGCGCGGTGACGGCGATCACGGCTGCCACAAGCAGGCACATGGCCGGCGGTGGCATGCGCTTCAGACGGGGGTCTCCGACGACCCGGCGAACGAGGTCCTGCTCGCCGGAAGCCGGCCAGAGACCGCCAAGTCCCCAGTAGGCATGGAGAAGTGCGACCGCCGCCAGCACGAGCGCGAGCGCCGGGGCGACGACGCCCGTCACGAGCGGAACAGCCGCGAATACTGCGTCTCGTGGCGCAGAGAGGCGAGATCGGAGCGGAAGGCGCAGCCGCCGAGGTCATCCAGCGTCGCAGGCTCGGCTTCCGCGGCCGCCGCCTGCACGGCGGGAACCAGTGCGGCGGTAAGCCTCTGCCCGTCGGTCTGGCCGACGATGCCGAGCCGCACCGAGGCCGAGACGAGATTGGCGACGAAGGCCAGGCCATAGGCCTCCAGCGACGCCGCGAGCGGCAGGCCGTGACCCGCGCTGGCTGCCGCGACGGCCAGCGGATAGGCGATATCCTCCGGCCAGATCCGCTTGAGGCGCTCGATCGCCTCGCAGGGCCAGGCGGCCCGCAGCGCCGCGACGAAGGCGTTGCCCTGCGTCACCGTCTCGAGCCGGCGCTCGGCGGAGTTCGCCAGCGCCAGGGCGAGTTCGGCGATCTCGGCCAGCGCCGCATCGTCGCCTGCATTGAGCGCACGGGCGGCACAGGCGAAGAGGATCAGGTCGTTGCGCAGCGAGCCGTGGACGACGAGCGCCTCGAGCCAGTCCCGCAGTGTCGCAGCGTCATGCAGGTCGCCGCATTCGAAGGCCCATTCGAGGCCGTGGGAATAGGCGAAGGCGCCGACCGGGAAGGACGGCGACAGCCAGACCATCAGGGGCAGATGGGCCGCCATGCGCGCTGCTCAGTGATCGTGGCTGTGGCCCTTGTGGCCGTGTTCGGCGCCGTGCTTGTGGCCATGGTCGTGATGCGCGTGGTCATGCCCGCAGCCGCAGGCGTCACCATGGGCGTGCGCATGCGCTTCCGCATGGGCGTGCCCCTTGTCGCCATGAGCGTGCGCCTCGGCATGACCATGGGCGTGCGTCGCGTGATCGTGCCCATGATGCGCGTGGTCGTGATCATGGTGGTGGTCGTGATGACCATGATCATGATGGCCATGGGCGTGGCTGGGATGGTCGCAATTGGCGTGGTCGTGGTCGTAGGCGCCGCGCTCGGGCTGGAACGGCCGCATCACGGCCTGCATGGCGCAGCCCTGACCGCGCACCATTTCGGCCAGCACATGGTCGTTCTCGATATAGATCGCGTCAGTGGTGATCTCGGCGGGCGTATGCCGGTTGCCGATATGCCAGGCGACGCGCATCAGCCGCAGCGGGTTCTCGGCCTTGATCTCGAGCAGGCTCTGCGGCGCGGCCTTCACCAGCACCAGACGGCCATCCTCGAGCTTGACGGCGTCGCCGTCGCCGAGCGCCGTCGCCTTGTCGAGATCAAGCAGCACGTCGAGCCCGCCATCGGCCTTGAGCGCGAGGCGGCGGCGGTTGCGATCGTCATGGTCGAGCGTCAGCGTATCGACGACGCGGTCTTGCCTGACGGCGGCCTTGCGAACGACGGAGGTGGCGCGAAGCATGATGGATAGTCCGTGACTGAAGCGAAGATCAGAGGCGGTCGATCGACCGCGGCTCGATCACTTCGATCACCGGAGGCGCCATGACGCAAGCCCTCGTCGCCTTCAGGAATGTCACCATGTGCTCCGAGCGCATGTGGCGGTCGATGTCGGCGCGGGTCTCCCAGCTCTCGAACGACACGAAGCGGCAGGGGCTCGTCAGGCTCTCGTGGAACTCGTAGCCGAGGCAGCCGGGTTCCCGGCGGGTCGCCTCGATGCAGGCAGTGGCGGCGGCGACGAACGTCTCCCAGGTATCGGGGGCGGACCTCGATACGGGCAATGACGAGAAAAGGATCGGACAAAAAGCCAGGCTCCGAACGCAACGGTGATGAAGCCCGATTACGCGAAGGAGCGGCTGGCGGATGCAGATGCCCGATCCTCCCCGCGCTCAGCGCGGCTGGGACTTCACCTCCGCATCGAACTTCTTCAGCAGTCGCGACCGCTCGGCCGGGGAGCCCCAGCGCGGGGTATCGTAGTCGATCAGCTTCATCTCCGAGAACTTCGGCGCGTCGGGGGACAGGGCCGAATTCCGGTTCGAGGGGATCGAGTTGATCTTGAGCTTGGCGTTGATGTTCTGCGCCTCGGGCGACAGCGTGAAATCGACGAAGCGTCGCGCGGCGTCGGGATTGCGGCCGCCCTTGATGATCGAAACCGAGCCGGTCTCGTAGCCCGTGCCCTCGCAGGGAGCGACGGTCTCGATCGGCGCGCCCTGCAGCTTCTGGGTCAGCATGTCGTGGATGAAGGCGATGCCGACCGTCGTCTCGCCGAGCGCGGTCGCCTTGACCGGGGCGATCCCGGACTTCGTGTACTGGTTGATGTTCCGGTGAAGCGCCTTGAGGTACTCGAAGCCCTTCTCCTCGCCGAGGCGCTGAACCGTGGTGGCGAGGAAGACATAGGCCGTTCCCGAGGAATTGGGATCGGCGATCTGGACCTCGTCGCGGAGCTTGGGATCGAGCAGGTCGGCCCAGCATTTGGGGGCGGCGATGCCGCGCTTCTTGAGCAGTTCGGTGTTGTAGCCGATGCCGAGCGCCCCGAGATAGATGCCGTTCGTCCGGAATTTCGACTGCTCGGCATGGCGCTGCGCCCAGTCGAGCAGCTCGGGGAGTTTCGGCGACTTGTACTCGTCCAGCAGCCCCTCTTCCGCCGCCTGGAGATGCGGCTCGCCGGGCCCGCCCCACCAGACATCGCCGCGCGGATTGCCGGCCTCCGCCTTCACCTGAGCATAGACCTCGCCCGTGCTCTTGCGGACCATTGCGACCTTGATGCCGGTCGATTTCTCGAACATCGCCGCGCCCTCGCGGCACTGTTCCTCAAGAATGGAACAGTAGACGGTCACCTCCTGCGCCTTGGCGGGCGCGAGACCGCCCCAGGCGGCGCCCAAGAGGGACAAAGCCGCCAGAATGCGGGTGGTCTGGCGTCGATCCATGGCGTTCTTCCCTGTCGGCTTGTGTTTTGCCGACTAGAGAATGGACGAGGCCGGGCTGTCAATGATGCGGGTTCAGCCGTCGCGCGTGCGATCCGGCAGGGCATCGACCGCTTCGGCGGCGCCCTGATCCCGGCCGAGTACGCCCTCGCGCAGCACCTTCGTCGCCGCCTCGGCCTTCGCCTCCGGTGCGGTGGCGAGCGGCTCGGTGTCCGGCGTTGCGGTCAGACCGATCTCCGCAGGCTTGCGGGAATCGTTTCGCGCCGTCGCGGCGAAGGTGGCGAGCGCTTCCGGCTGCTGCCCTTCGGGATCCTTGTCGGTAGCCATGGCGAACCTCCCTGTTCTGGAGGGAGAGGAACGCCAGGGCGAGGTGGGCTGTTCCGCGCCGTGCTGCGTCGTCAGAACAGGAAATAGCGCTGCGCCAGCGGCAGTTCCTTGGCGGGCTCGCAGACGAGCAGTTCGCCGTCGGCAACGACCGCATAGGTCTCCGGGTCGATCTGGATGTCGGGCGTGGCGTCGTTGTGGATCATGCTCTTCTTGGAGATGCCGCCGCGGGTGTTCTCGACCGCGACCATCTCCTTCTCGGTGCCCAGCCGGTTGCGCAGGCCGTTGGCCATCGCGGCCTGCGAGACGAAGACCAGCGAGGTCGAGGTCACCGCCTTGCCGAAGGCGCCGAACATCGGGCGGTAATGCACCGGCTGCGGCGTCGGGATCGAGGCGTTCGGGTCGCCCATCGGGGCAGCGGCGATCATGCCGCCCTTGATGATCAGGTCCGGCTTGGTCGCGAAGAAGGCCGGCGACCAGACCACGAGATCGGCGAGCTTGCCGATCGCGATCGAGCCGATATGGCGCGAGATGCCATGCGCGATGGCGGGGTTGATCGTGTATTTCGCGACATAGCGCTTGGCGCGGAAATTGTCGGCGCCGGTGCCGACATCCTGCGCGAGCGTGCCGCGCTGGACCTTCATCTTGTGCGCGGTCTGCCAGGTGCGGGTGATCACCTCGCCGACACGGCCCATGGCCTGGCTGTCCGAGGACATCATCGAGAGCGCGCCGAGATCGTGCAGGATGTCCTCGGCCGCGATCGTCTCCTTGCGGATGCGGCTCTCGGCGAAGGCAAGATCTTCCGGGATCGAGGGCGACAGGTGATGACAGACCATCAGCATGTCGAGATGCTCGTCGAGCGTGTTGACGGTGAAGGGCCGCGTCGGATTGGTCGATGACGGCAGGACGTTCTCGAGGCCTGCGACCTTCATGATGTCGGGCGCATGGCCGCCGCCCGCCCCTTCCGTGTGGAAGGCATGGATGGTGCGGCCCTTGAAGGCGGCGATCGTGTCCTCGACGAAGCCGCTTTCGTTGAGCGTGTCGGTGTGAATCATCACCTGCACGTCGTAGTCGTCGGCGACGGAGAGGCAGTTGTCGATCGCAGCCGGCGTCGTGCCCCAGTCCTCGTGCAGCTTCATCGCGCAGGCACCGGCCTCGACCATCTCGATCAGGGCGCCGGGCAGCGCCGCGTTGCCCTTGCCGGCGAAGGCGAGGTTCATCGGGAAGGCGTCGGCGGCCTTGATCATCTGGCCGAGGTGCCAGGGGCCGGGCGTGCAGGTCGTCGCCAGCGTGCCGTGCGCGGGGCCGGTGCCGCCGCCGAGCATGGTGGTGAGCCCGCTCATCAGCGCATCCTCGATCTGCTGCGGGCAGATGTAATGGATATGGCTGTCGAAGCCGCCGGCAGTGACGATCTTGCCCTCGCCTGCGATGACTTCGGTGCCCGGGCCGACGATGATCGTCTCGGTGGGGTCGAAATTGCCGAAGCCGCTCTGGATGTCGGGATTGCCGGCCTTGCCGATGGCACAGATGCGGCCCGCGCGGATGCCGATATCGGCCTTCACGATGCCCCAGTGGTCGAGGATCAGCGCGTTGGTGATGACGGTGTCGACGGCGCCGTCGGCATTGCGGACCTGGCTCTGGCCCATGCCGTCACGGATGACCTTGCCGCCGCCGAACTTCACCTCCTCGCCATAGGTCGTGAAATCCTTCTCGACCTTGATGACGAGATCGGTGTCGCCGAGGCGCACCGTGTCGCCGGTGGTGGGGCCGAACATCGCGGCATAGGCGTTGCGGGGGTAATTGAAGGGCATCGTGTCATCTCCTCGAGGCGGATCAGGGCTGCGGCAGTTCAGAGCGTCAGACCGCTCAGAGCTTCCCCATGACCTCCTGCCGGAACCCGTAGACCTCGCGCTTGCCGGCGACTGCGACCAACCTGACCTCGCGGGTCTGGCCCGGCTCGAAGCGCACCGCCGTTCCGGCGGGGATATCGAGCCGGAAGCCAAGCGCCTTGTCGCGCTCGAAGGCGAGTGCCGGATTGGCCTCGAAGAAATGATAATGCGAGCCGATCTGGATCGGCCGGTCGCCGGTGTTGGAGACGGTGAGCGAGAGGCTCTCGCGGCCCTCGTTCATGACAAGGTCGCCCGGCAGCGTCGTAACTTCGCCGGGCTTCATCGTGTCGGACGCGCCGCGGATCGGCTCGTGGACGGTGACGAGCTTGGTTCCGTCAGGGAAGGTCGCCTCGATCTGGACGTCGTGGATGAGGGCGGCGATACCGTCCATGACCTGGTCGGCGCGCACCACATGGGCGCCCGCCTGCATCAGGTCGGCGACGGAGCGGCCGTCGCGCGCGCCCTCGACGACGAAGTCGGTGATCAGCGCGACGGCCTCGGGATAGTTCAGCTTGACGCCGCGCTCGAGCCTGCGTCGCGCGACCATGGCGGCCATGGCGACGAGCAGCTTGTCCTTTTCGCGCGGCGTCAGATTCATGTCTTGTCCTTCTCTTCGTCCTCGTCGGCGCCGTCCGAACCCTCGTCCTCGCCGTCCTCGTCTTCCGAACCGTCTTCGTCCTCGATGCCGAAATCGGCATATTCATAGGCGAAGACGATCTCGCCCGTCGCCGGGTCGAAGGCGCTCGCAGTCGAGTCCTCGAAGGCCTCGATCAGCATCTCGGCATCATCGGGGCCGGCTACGTCGAAGCGGCGCACCGCCTCCTCGCCCTCGCCGCTCAGCGCCAGCTCGATCGCCCAGCCCCGCGCGCCGGTGTCGTAGATGCATTTCAGACCCTGGATCGCCAGCATGATGCTCTCCTCAAGTTGACCAGGTGCGCGGCAGCGCACGGCCGGTCAGATGCCCGAGCAGCGTGACGAGCACGCGACGTAGGGCCTGGGCATCGGGAGAGAGAAGGCGGACGACCAGAAGGTCGCAGACGAGGCCGGCGCCGAGCTCGACCGCGCCGGCCTGCGCCTCCTCGGCGAGCGCGCGGACCTGCTCCAGCCTGTCGGCGAGCTCGCCACCGGCGACGAGGATCGTCGCGGCGGCGCGGGCGCCGGCGCCGATCGCGGAGCGCCCCAGCGTTTCGGCAATCGCGCCCTCAAGCCGGGCATCCTCGGCAAAGACGAGCTTCCCGTCGCGGCGGATGCGCCAGCGGTCGCGCAAGGCGCCGCGCTGCACGCTCTCGCCCATGGCGCTGCGGCCGAAGAACACGCTCTCGCAGGCGACGAGCCGGGCATCGGCCGCAAGATCGACGGCGAGGCGGCGGTTCAGGCGCGCGCCGGAGAACAGGATGCTCTCCTGCGGCACCCAGCAGAGCGAGGCGCCGGCGGCGACGCTCAGGCGGGTCTCGATGCGGGTGTCGCCCCCCTGGCTGCGGTAGATCTTCTCGGCGGCCTGGGTGGTGACGATCGCTTCGCTGCCGGGGCCAAGATCGACCGTCACGCTCATCGTGTCGCCGCCGGCCATGCCGCCGCCGGTGTTGATCAGCACGGCCTCGCTGGTTGCGTCGAAGGTGGTGGGGAAGCGGGCGCGGTAGCCGCCGGATTCGGAGAGGTCCAGCCGTAGCGTCTGTGCACCGACGCGGCCAAAGCGCAGCGCCACCCCGCCCGCGGCGCGGACATAGGCGGGCAGCAGCGGATCGGTGGCGGCCGGAACGGGCGGCGCGTACATGGAGGGTCCCGAACGGGCTGGCGGAGTCGAACGACGCTGCAATCTTCCGCGCGCGTCGTTTTCCGGCAAGAGCCTCGCCCGCCTCGGCTGCCCAAATAATGGGCAATCCCGGCCTATGGGCTCTCAGCCCCGCTGCGTCAGAAAGGTCTCGATCTCCTCACGCCGCGGCGTACCGGCCCGCCCGCCGAAGCGGGTGCATTTGATCGCCGCTGCCGCCGAGGCGAAGCGGATCGCCGATCGCTCGCTTTGCCCCTCCGCCAGCGCGAGCGCGAAGGCGCCGTGCCAGACATCGCCGGCGCCGAGCGTGTCGACGGCCTCGACCGCGAAGGCGGGCAGATGAGCGACCGTGCCGTCCTCGACGAAGAGCACGCCGTCCCGTCCGAGCGTGACCGCCAGCCAGGTCGACCCGTCGCGTGCGATCCGGGCGAGACCGGCGCGCGGGTCCTCCTCGCCGGAGAGTTCCGCCAGGGCCTGGGCGCTGAAGGCGACATGGCTTGCGGTCGCGACCAGATCGGGATGGGGTGGCTTGCGGTCGCCGTCGAGCACACCGGGCACGCCGGCGGCGCGTGCGAGCCGCAACGCCGCGAGCGCGCCCTCGCCCCAGCGCGTGTCGGCGAGCACGGCCCGCGCCCCCTCCGGCAAGGCGTTCGGGAGCCAGTCCGTGTCCTCCGGCATCTCCGGATCAGAGTAGGAGATCACCATGCGCTCGCCTTGGGCATCGACCAGGATGGCCGAGACCGGCGAGCGCAGGCCGGGCACGCGGCGGGCAAAGCCGGTTTCCACGCCCTCGCGCGCGAGATCGGCGACGATCTGGTCGCCGGTCAGGTCGTCGGCGAGACGCGTCGCCAGCCAGCACCGGCCGCCGAGCCTGGCGATGGCCACCGAAGCATTGCCGGCGCAGCCACCACCGACGACCGCGAGACCCTTCGAGCGGTATTTTTCACCGCGCGTAGGAAGGGTCTCGACGCTGTAGACATAGTCCAGCGTCGAGATGCCGAGACAGAAGACGCCGGTCATCGCAGCGGGTCGCGGTCCGTCCGGGCAGCAATGCGACGCTCCCGTTCAACGCAAATGGGTCCTTCCGGATGCATCACCCCATCCCCTCACAGACGCGCACCAGTTGCCAGCATCCGGCGCCTACCAGACGCCGGTGTTCGGCATGCTCAGCCACGGCTCCGCCGGGGCCTTCGGGTCGCCCTTCTGGAGCAGTTCGATCGAGATATTGTCGGGCGAGCGGACGAAGGCCATGTTGCCGTCGCGCGGCGGGCGGTTGATGGTGACGCCGGCCTTCATCAGCTTGTCGCAGGTGGCGTAGATGTCATCGACCTCATAGGCGAGATGGCCGAAATTGCGGCCGCCCGTGTAGGTCTCGGGGTCCCAGTTATAGGTCAGCTCCAGCGTCGGACGACCGCGGCTACCCTGCTGGCGCACGGTCTCGACCTCGTCGGGCGCGGCCAGGAAGACCAGGGTGAAGCGGCCCTTCTCGTTTTCGATCCGGCGGGTTTCGACCAGGCCGAACTTGTTCACATAGAAATCCAGCGAGGCGTCGAGATCGGTCACGCGGACCATGGTGTGGAGATAGCGCATCGATTTGTCCGTTTCCTCTTCGGCCCGACGGTGGCGGCGGGCGCATCCTTGCGGCGTTCACCTGATGGTGTCGGGTTGATCCTACCGTTGAATCGGGCGAAAGCATCGCCGCTCGTGAACACAGTTCCAAGACGCAGCCGGCAGGACAGGCCATGAGCTCAACGCAAGACGGTCTGGAGGGCACGCCCGCCCGCGCCAGCGCCGCCCAGATGGCGCAGATCAAGCAGCGCGCCGCGATTCTCTCGGTGATGGCGACGCTGCTGCTCACCGGCGCCAAGATCGTCGGCGCGATCCTGTCGGGCTCGCTCGCCCTGCTGACGGACGCCCTCCAGGGCCTGATCGATGTCGGCTCGACCCTGTTCACCTGGTTTGCCGTGCGCGTCTCGGACAAGCCGGCCGATGACGAGCACCATTACGGCCATGGCAAGGTCGAGGCGCTGGCCGCGCTGGTCGAGACCGCGATCCTGTTCACGCTGGCGGGCGCGATCCTTTGGGAAGCCGGCAACCGGCTCTGGACGGGGCTGATCGAGACCGTCTCGGTGACGCCCATCGTCATCGGCATCATGCTGCTCTCGATGGTGGTGGATGCGATCCGCTGGCGCTCGCTGACGAAAGTCGCGAAGGAGACCGGGAGCGAGGCGCTGGCGGCCGAAGCGACGCATTTCTCCGCTGATTTCGTCGGCTCCGCCCTCGTGCTCGCCGGTCTCGTCGGCGTCTGGTACGGCGTCGCCCGGGCCGACACGATCGCCGCCTTCGCAATCGCGGCCTTCACCGCGCTGTCGGCCTACCGGCTGGGGCGGCGGACCATCGACACCCTTCTCGACGCGGCGCCCAAGGGGGTGAGCGAGCGCCTGCGCGAGGGCGCCGAGAGCGTGCCCGGCGTGGTCGGCGTCAACTGGCTCAAGGTCCGCCCGACGGGCGGGCGCATCCATGGCGAGATCGGCATCACCGTCTCGCGCACGCTGCCGCTGGAGCGGGTGGCGGCGATCCGCGAGGCTCTGACCGCAGAGTTCGAGCGGATCGAACCCGGCGCCGCGATCGCAGTCACCACCGACCCGGTCCAGGTCGACGACGAGACCGCGCTGGAGCGCGTGCTGCTGATCGCGCTCAAGCTCAAGATCCCGGTACACCACGTCTCCGTGCACACGATCGGGCAGCGGCTCTCGGTCAGTCTGGACATGGAGGTCGAGGCGCGCCTGACGCTAGGCGAGGCCCATGAGATCGCGACGCGGCTTGAGGCGGCGATCCGGGACGAGTTCGGCGGCGAGACCGAGGTCGAAACCCATATCGAGCCGATGGAGACCGGTGCGCCGGCCGGCCATGACGCCGCCTGGGATACAGTCGAGGATATCGGCAAGGCACTGGCCACTGAAACCGCGACGCTGAAGGGGCCGATCCACGACATCCACAATGTCAGGGTCCGCCAGACGTTGAACGGCCTGGTGGTGAACTATCACTGCCGCGTCGATCCGGCGCTCGACGTCGCCGCGGTTCATGCTGCCGTCGACCAGATCGAGCGGGCCGTACGGATCGCGCGGCCGCAGGTCTGCCGCCTCGTCAGCCATGCCGAACCCGCCATCGCCGGGCCCGCAAGCTAGGCGCAGGCACCCTCCGGCAGGCTTTCGGCCCAGCGACACGGGGCCGAGCTTTCGGCTCGCGGGCCGCCGGGCTACAGACCTTTCTACATATCCGGCGCGCCGGATGAACCGAAACGCAGATCCGAGTTCCCGATGCGCCCCGACGACACGCCCCTGATCCGCCTCGAGGATTACCGCCCCAGCGACTGGCTGATCGACACGGTCGATCTCGACATCAGCCTGCACCCGACGAAGACGCGCATCCGCTCGCAGCTCGGGTTGCGGCCGAACCCCGCCGGGCGCCCTGGGGCCCCGCTCGTGCTCGACGGTGACGAGCTCAAGCTGGTGGCGCTGCGGCTCGACGGGCTGCTGATCGACGAGGCGGCCTACAGCGTCACCCCGCAGCAGCTGACGCTGCACGCCCCGCCGGCGCGGCGCTTCACGCTGATGATCGACACGGAGGTCGACCCCTCCGCGAACACCAAGCTGATGGGGCTCTACCTCTCCTCGCATGTCTATTGCACGCAGTGCGAGGCGGATGGATTCCGCCGGATCAGCTACTTCCTCGACCGGCCGGACGTGATGTCCGTCTACACGGTGCGGCTGGAGGCGAAGAAGCTGATCGCCCCCGTGCTGCTTTCCAACGGCAATCTCGTTGCATCGGGCGAGGTACCGGGCGGCGAGCGGCATTTCGCGGTCTGGCACGACCCCCATCCCAAGCCGGCCTATCTCTTCGCGCTGGTGGGCGGCGCGCTCGACCATGTCCGCCAGAGCTATGTGACCGCCGAGGGCCGCAGCGTCGAACTCGCCGTGTATGTCGAGCCCGGCAAGGCCGACCGCGCGGGATGGGCGATGGACAGCCTGGTGCGCTGCATGCGCTGGGACGAGCGCGTCTTCGGCCGCAACTACGATCTGGACGTGTTCAACGTCGTCGCCGTGTCGGATTTCAACATGGGCGCGATGGAGAACAAGGGCCTCAACATCTTCAACGACAAATACGTGCTGGCCGACCCGCAGACCGCGACCGACGGCGACTACGCTTCGATCGAGGCGATCATCGCGCATGAGTATTTTCACAACTGGACCGGCAACCGCATCACCTGCCGGGACTGGTTCCAGCTCTGCCTGAAGGAGGGCCTCACGGTCTTCCGCGACCAGGAGTTTTCGTCCGACGAGCGCTCCCCGCGCGGTGAAGCGTATCGCCGATGTGCGGACGCTGCGCACGACGCAGTTCTCCGAGGACGCCGGGCCGCTGGCGCATCCCGTGCGGCCGCGCGCCTACAAGGAAATCAATAACTTCTACACGCCGACGGTCTACGAGAAGGGCGCGGAGGTGATCCGCATGCTCAAGCTGCTGGTGGGCGAGGCCGCCTTCCGCGCCGGCATGGACCTCTATTTCGCGCGCTGCGACGGCACGGCGGCGACCATCGAGGATTTTCTCGGCTGCTTCGCCGAGACCTCCGGCCACGACCTCACCCATTTTGCGCGCTGGTACGAGCAGGCGGGAACGCCGACGATCGTCGCTTCCGGCCGCTACGACGCGGCGGCGCGCAGCTACACGCTGGATCTGGCGCAGAAGACGGCTCCGACGCCAGGCCAGCCGGAGAAGCAGCCCGTCGTCCTCCCGGTCGCCCTCGGCCTCGTCGGACGCAGCGGCGACCTGCCCCTGACCACGGACTCGGAGGCCTATGCCGGCGACGGTTTGATCGTGCTCGACCGGCCCTCGCTCTCGGTGACCTTCACCGATGTGGGCGAGCCACCGATCCCCTCCCTGCTGCGCGGTTTCTCGGCGCCGGTGCGCCTCGAGCTCGACCTTGCCGACGCCGATCTGCTGCGGCTGTTCTCGGCCGACAGCGACCCGTTCAACCGCTGGCAGGCTTGGCAGACGGTGGCGATGCGCGCGCTTGTCGAGGCCGGGCGCGACCCCGCCCAGATCGAGGCCCTGCGCGTCACGGGGCGGGACCTGGCTGATGGGCTGGGGGATTTCCTGCGTGACCAGGCGCCGTCCGACCCGGCTTTCGCAGCGCAGGTGCTGCGTCTGCCCGCGATGGGCGACGTTGCACGCGAGATCGGGCGCGACGTCGATCCCGACGCCATCCAGGCCGCCCATCGCGCGCTCTCAACCGAGATTGGCCTTCGCCTCGGTTCGCAATTGTCGGATCTGCGGGAGAAGCTCGGCGTGTCGGCCCAGTACAGCCCCGATGCCGCTTCAGCCGGCCGTCGGGCGCTGCGCAACGAGACGCTTGGGCTGATCGCGCTAGCCTCCCCGCAGGAGGGCGCCCGCCTCGCCGAGGCGCAGTTCGCCAGCGGCGACAATCTGACCGACCGGCTCGCCGCGCTGGCAGCCATGACGCTCGTCCCGGGCGAGGCTCGCGAGGCGCTGATCGCCCGCTTCGCCAAGACCTACGCGGCCGAGCCGCTGGTCCTCGACAAGTGGCTTATGGCGCAGGCGCTGATCGCGGAGCCGACGACGCTCGACCGCGTCCGCGACCTGATGCAGCATCCGGCCTTCTCGCTGAGCAATCCGAACCGGGTCAGGGCGCTGATCGGCGGCTTTGCGGCCAACCTCACGCAGTTCAACCGCACCGACGGCGCAGGCTACGCCTTCGTGGCCGAGACCGTGATTGCGCTCGACCGCAGCAACCCGCAGATGGCCTCCCGGCTGCTCGCCTCCTTCAAGAGCTGGCGCATGCTGGAGCCCGGCCGGAAAGCCCTGGCGCAGGCGAAGCTCGCCATGGTGGCCGAGACGCCGAACCTCTCGCGCGACGTCGCCGACATCGCCGAGCGGACGCTCGCGTGAAGGGGTTAACGGCCACCTGTCGAAAAGGTTAACGCTTCATTACGCGCACAAGATTCAATCGGTTAAACACCACAACCTGAAGGCGAAATCGGCGTTCCCGATTCAACTCAAGGCTAGACAAACCGACCCGCGCGGATTCAACTGAAAGTGATTCGCGGGGATGCGGCACGTCTCCCGATCTACTGTCGGTAAAGTATCCGAAGGGGGACGGGCATGACGCGTGCCAACGCGGGCTGCGCAACTGTGCGCGCAGATTCGATTCTGGGTGTCGCACGATCGCTGACACACCCGCTGTATCAGCGCTTCGAAAGTCTCGAACCGACGATCCGGACCGTCATTCCCGGGCTGGTCGCGCTCTTCATCATCCTGCTGGCCACCGGCGCCGCGATCCAGACCACGGCCATGCGCGAGGACGCCCTCACGGACGCCGCCAGCGACATGGATCTGGTCTCGGCCCTGCTGGCCCGCGAACTCGACAACGCCTCGCAGCGCGGCCTCGCACCGGCCCTGGTGCTGTCCTCGCTCGCCACGCGCCATCTCGCCGCCCATGGCCGCATCGTCCATGTCAGCGCCGAGGACGGCCATGTCATCGCCAGCGAGCCGGCGATCGGCCAGACGCGGCGCACGCTGGTCGATTTCCTCGGCCCGACCCAGCCGCTCACCGCCTTCGGCGACCGCGCCGGCGTGATGCGCATCACCCTCCCGGACGGCGTCGAGGCAATCGCCACCGTGCGCAACCTGTCCGCCCCCCTCGGGCAGGTCGCAGTGCTCCACCCGGTGTCCCGCGTGCTGTCGATCTGGCAGCAGCGCCGCAGCGGGCTGGCCCTGCTCTTCGCCACCGCTGGCATCGTGCTGACCGCCATCACCATCGGCTTCATCGTGCAGTCCCGCCGGGCGCGTGCCGCCGACGAGGATTGCGACTGTATCCGGGAGCGCATCGACACCGCCCTCAACCGCGGCCATTGCGGGCTGTGGGACTGGGACCTCGCCCGCGGCCGGATCTATTGGTCGGATTCGATGTACGCCATGCTCGGCTATGCCCGCACCGGCCAGTACATGTCCTTCGGCGAGGTCAGCGGCTTCATCCATCATGACGATGTCGATCTCTACGCACTTGCGGACGCGATCAGCCGCGGCGAGGCCACCCATCTCGACCAGGAGTTCCGCGTCCGCGACAGCGCCGGCAACTGGATCTGGCTGAAGGCGCGTGCCGAGCTCGTCACCGACCGCCGCACCAACGCCAAGCATCTCGTCGGCATCGTCGTCGACATCTCCGAGCAGCGGCGCATGGCCGAGCGCACGGCCACGGCCGATGCCCGCCTGCGCGACGCGGTCGAGGCCATTTCCGAGGCGTTCGTGCTGTGGGATGCCGAGAACCGGCTCGTGCTCTGCAACGCGAAATACCAGCAGCTCCACAAGCTGCCGCCCGAGCTCGCCGTCGCCGGCATCTGCCATGACGAGATCATGCGATCGAGCGCCCAGCCCACGATCGACCAGGAGCCTCTGCGCTCGCTGCGCGGCACGGATGGCTCATCGTCCTACGAGGCGCGCCTGTCGGACGGCCGCTGGCTGCAGATCAACGGCCGGCGCACCAAGGATGGCGGCTCGGTCTCGGTCGGCACCGACATCACCAAGCTGAAGCAACAGGAAGAGCGGCTGACCCAGTCGGAGCATCAGCTCCTGATGCACGTCACCGACCTGAAGGCCTCGCGCCAGAAGCTCGAAATGCAGGCCCAGCAGCTCGCCGACATGGCCGAGCGCTATCTCGAGCAGAAAGCGGCGGCGGAGAGCGCCAACCGCGCCAAATCCGAATTCCTCGCCAATATGAGCCATGAGCTGCGCACGCCGCTGAACGCGATCATCGGTTTCTCCGAGATCATGGAGAACGGCATCTTCGGGGCGCTCGGCGACAAATACGCGGATTATGTCAGCGACATCAGCTCAAGCGGCCGCTACCTGCTCGGCATCATCGAGGACATCCTCGACATGTCGCGACTGGAGTCGGGCAAGGTCCATCTGGAGAAGACCGACATCGTCGTCGGGCTCGTCGTCGACGAGGCGGTCCGCAAGGTCCAGGACGAAATCAACCGCAAGGGGCTCCAGCTCACCGTCGAGGGGCCGCGCGACGCCCATCTCGAGGCCGACCCGCACGCGCTCTACCAGATCCTCGGCAACCTCCTCGACAACGCCGTCAAGTTCACGCCCGACGAGGGGCAGGTCGCGGTCCGCATCCGCCCCGTGCCGGGCGCGCTCAACATCTTCGTCGAGGACAGCGGCATCGGCATCCCGCGCGAGAAGATCGACCGGATCGGCCGCCCCTTCGAGCAGGTCGAGGGCGACCTCACCCGCAGCTACAAGGGCTCGGGCCTCGGGCTCGCCATCGCCCGCTCCCTCACCGAGCTGCATGGCGGCTCGCTGCGGCTGCGCTCGGCGATCGGCGCCGGCACCATCGTCATGGTCCATCTGCCGCTCGACGGCGGCGCCGGCCGGGTCATGGCGAAGGCGGCCTGAGCCACACCCACCTCAGCCCGAACGCGCGACGCCCAGCACACGGTTGAAGATGGCGCGCACCCCGGCGCGCACCTCGTCCAGCTCGGCCCGCAGGACCTTGGTGTCGGGGCGGCCCACCGATGTCGCGATGCGGGTCATCACCCGGGCGGGCACGGCCGCGGGATCGAACGCCTCCTCCACCGTGAAGCGCTGCCAGAGCTGAACATCGCCGATCAGCCGTGCGGCCTCCTCCAGCGCCGCGGCATCGGCCGCCGCCAGCACGCCCGCACCGCGTGCCGCCGCAAAGACCGAGATCGTGTCTCGGGCGAGCAGGCCCGGATGATCGGCCGCATGGGCCAGAACGAGATACTGCGCCAGGAAGTCGAGATCGGTCAGGCCGCCGAGGGCGAGCTTGAGATCCCAGGGATTCTTCTCGCCCTTCTCCTTCGCGATCAGGGCGCGCATCTGGGCGACGGCGGCAGCCACCTTCGCCGGCTCGCGGCGGCGGCTCAGGATCGCGCGGATCGAGGCCTCGGCGCGCTCCGCCAGCGCGGGATCGCCCGCCACGACCCGGGCGCGGGTCAGCGCCATCTCCTCCCAGATCTCGGCCTCGCCGCGGTGATAGGCCTCGAAGCCCGCGAACTGGGTCGCGGCCGGGCTCTTGTTGCCCGACGGGCGCAGCCGCATGTCGACCTGATAGAGCGTGCCGCGCCGCGTCGGCACCGTCAGCGCGGCGACGAGGCGCTGGGTAAAGCGGACATGCCAGGTCACCGGATCGAGGCTGCGGCGGCCCCTGCTCGGCTCGGCATCCTCCGGCCGGTCATAAAGCAGCATCAGGTCGAGGTCGGATGACGGCGTGAGTTCGCCCGCACCGAGCCGGCCGAGCCCGACCACCACGCTCTGGGCCCCCTCGATCACGCCGTGATCGGCCACGAAGGCCGCGCGCGTGTCGTCGAAGGCCACACGCAGGCAGGCCTCAGCCACCGTGCAATAGGCCTGGGCCGCGGCCTGCGCCGGATAGACGCCGGAGAGGAGACGCGCGCCGACGAGGAAGTTCTCCTGCCGTGCGGCATCGCGCAGCCGGTCGAGCCCGTCCTCGACGCTGGGCGGCGGCGAGCCGACGACGCTGCGGATCCGGCGCACCAGCGCATCGCCGTCGAGCGAGGCCTGGCCGAAGGCGGGGTCGATGACGCCGTCGAGCACATGCGGGTGAAGCGCCGCGACCTTCGCCAGCCGCGGCGCGCTTCCGAGGATCTCGGCGAAGAGCGTCAGCAGCGAGCCTTGCGAGCGCAGCAGCGTCAGCAGCTCGACGGCGGCGGGCATGCGAACGAAGGCGTTGTCGAGATGGGCGAGCGCCCCGTCGGGATCGGCGGTGCGGCCCAGTGCGACGAGCAGCGCCGGCGTCAGCTCCGTCAGCACCTCGCGGGCACGGGCGCTGGTGACGGCGGCGCGGCGGCCAAAATGCCAGCCCCGCACCGTCTCGGCCGCTGTCCCGGCCTGGCGGAAGCCGAGCTTCTGCAGCGTCTCCAGCGTCTGCGGATCGAGGTCAGAGCCGGTGAAACTCAGTGTTCCCGCCTCGCTGGCGAGGCTCGGCCCCTCCTCGAACAGGAGCGCGTAGTGGCCCTCGACGCGGCGGGCATGGGCGGTCAGCGCCTTGCCGAAGGCCGCCGTCGAGGCATAGCCGCAGAAGCGGGCGAAGGCCTCGAGATCGGCCGCCGCCTTCGGCAGCGTCTGCGTCTGCTCGTCATGGCGCATCTGCAGGCGATGCTCGATCGTCCGCAGCCAGCGATAGGACTCGGCCAGTTCGTCGCGGGCGGCGGGCGTGATCCAGCCCTCCCGCGTCAGCTCCGCCAGCATCTCCAGCGTGCGCGGGCCGCGCAGCGCCGTGCGACGCCCACCGAAGACGAGCTGCTGCGTCTGCACGAAGAACTCGATCTCGCGGATACCGCCGCGCCCGAGCTTCACATTGTGGCCGGCGACCGCGATCGTCTCATGGCCCTTCACCGTCTGGATCTGCCGCTTCATCGCGTGGATGTCGGCGATGGTCGCGAAGTCGAAATACTTGCGCCAGATGAAGGGGGCGAGATCCTTCAGGAAGCGCTGGCCGAGCGAGAACTCCCCCGCGACGGGCCGCGCCTTGATCATCGCGGCGCGTTCCCAGTTCTGGCCGACGGTCTCGTAATAGGCATAGGCCGAGGGCAGCGGCACGGCGACATGGGTCGAGGCGGGATCCGGCCGCAGGCGCAGATCGACGCGGAAAACGTAGCCGTCGGGCGTGCGCTCCTGGATGATGCGGGCGATCTGCTGGGTGAGCTTGACGTAGAAGCTGGTCGGCTCGGAGACGCCGGCGGCTTCCGCCACATCGGGGTCGAAGAAGACGACGATGTCGATGTCGGAGGAGTAGTTGAGCTCGCCCGCGCCGTGCTTGCCGAGCGCGAGCACGACGAGGCCGGAGCCCGCTCCCGGATCGGCGCGATCGGGCAGGCGGATGCGCCCGAGATCGGCCGCCTGGCGAAGAACGTGATCAGTGGCGAGCCTGACCGCATTGTCGGCGGTCGCTGTGAGCGCGGCCGTAACGGTGTCGACGTCCCAGACGCCGCCGATATCGGCAAGCGCGATCAGCAACGCCATGCTGCGCCGGAAGCGCCGCAGCAGACGCATCAGTTCGGGCGCCTCGCCCGCCGCGGCGCCCGCCTGCCCGATCTCGAGCAAAAGCGCATCGCGGCGCGCTTCCGGCGCTTCGGTCAGGCAGGCGAGCAGCCCGGTCGGGTCCTGCCGCATGATCTGGGTGAGGAAGGGGGAATGCGCGACGAGCCCTGCAACAAGCGCGGCACTGCGCTCGTTTCCGGCGAAATGCGCGGCCAGCGCCTGAGCGGCCGCCTCGTCGTGCAGGCGCTCGATCAGGTCCTTCGCCAGAAGCTGGGCGGCCCGCGCCCGCGCCGGCAGCACCGGCGCCGCCTTCAGCCTGTCACACAGACGCCCCGTCATCGCAGTCCCTTTCAGAGGGAGGGGACGCCAACAGGGTTCGGCGCCGCTGTCGAGCCAGGACGCGCGGACGGAGCCATCATGTCCACAGGCTTGGCGAGACCGGCCGTCTCGACCGGCGCCGGCGGCGGCTCGGACAGGGCCGTGACGGCCGGCAGGGCGATCACCACGCGCAGGCCCGGCGCATTGTCCTCCAGACGCAACTGCCCGCCATGCAGGCGCACCACCCCGGCCGCCAGGGCGAGGCCCAGCCCGAAGCCGGGCTTGCTGCGGCTGGCATCGAGCCGCACGAAGCGCTCGAGCACGCGGGCGCGATCCTCGGCCGGGATACCGGGCCCGTGATCGGCGACACTGAGCAGGATCTCGTCGCGCTCGCGTCGCGCGGCGACTATCACCTGCGCGCGCCCGCCCTCGCCGGGCTCGCCATATTTGAGCGCGTTGTCGATGAGATTGGCCAGCGCCTGACCGATCAGTTCGCGGTTGCCGATCACCCGCAGGCCGGGCGCGACCTCCGTGACGAGCGACAGGCCCGCCTCCTCGGCCAGCGGTTCGTAGAGCTCGGCGAGACCTGAAACGATCTCCGACAGGTCGAGCCCGTCCATGCTGTCCTGGATGCGGCCGGTCTCGAGCCGTGCGATCATCAGCAGGGCGTTGAAGACGCGGATCAGGTTGTCGGCCTCGTCGATCGAGCCGTCGAGCGCGGCGCGCAGCTCGTCCGGCGAGCTTGCGGTGCGCAGCGCCTCCTCGGCACGGTTGCGCAGCCGCGTCAGCGGCGTCTTGAGGTCATGGGCGATGTTGTCCGAGACCTGCTGCATGCCGGCCATCAGCTCGCCGATGCGCTCCAGCATGGCGTTGAGGTTGAGCGCGAGCCGGTCGAGCTCGTCGCCCGTGCCGGAGATGGCGAGGCGGCCCTTGAGGTCGCCGGCCATGATCGACTGCGCCGTGCCGGTCATGTCGTCGATGCGCTTGAGCACGCGCCGCGCCACGAACCAGCTCGCGAAACAGCCGAGAACGAAGACGACGAGCAGCGACCAGCCCGCGGCCCGGCGGATGACGATGCCAAGCCGCTCGCGCTCCTCGACGTCGCGCCCGACCAGCAGGCGGAAGCCGGCCGGCAGCACGAAGACGCGAACGATCGCGTGGCTCGGCCGGTCCACTGTTTCGCTCGTCCTGGCGTATTCGATCTCGGCCTCGCCCGGCCGGTCGAGCGTGCCCGGCGGCAGCGCCTCGACATTGCCGGCGATGCGCTCGCCGACCGGGGTGGTGACGAGATAGAGCGAAGCGCCGGGCGCGCGCGAGCGGCGCTCCACGACATTGACGAGCCGCCGGATGCCGCCCTGCCGCTGCTGCTCGGCCAGGCCCTGGATCTCCGCGTCGATGGTGGAGCGGATCTGGTCGTCGAGCAGGCGCTTGGCGTTCCAGGCGACATAGCCGAGCAGCAGCCCGGCAAAGAGCGCGAAGACGACGAGGTAGACCGCCGTCAGCTTGAAGGCGGTGGTGCGGAACAGCGTCGGCAGGAAGCGCTGCGCGGCGCGAGCCGTCCCCGCGGCGGCGGCCGGTTCAGCGAGCGGCGTCACGGATCATGTATCCCGCGCCGCGGATCGTGTGGATCATCGGATGCTCGAAACCCTTGTCGACCTTGGCGCGCAGGCGGCTGACATGCACGTCGATGACATTGGTCTGGGGGTCGAAATGATAGTCCCAGACGTTCTCCAGCAGCATGGTGCGCGTCACCACCTGCCCGGCATGCTTCATCAGATATTCGAGCAGGCGAAACTCTCGCGGCTGGAGCAGGATCTCGGTGCTCCCGCGGGTGACGCGATGGGCGAGCCGGTCGAGATCGAGATCACCGACGCGATAGCTGGTGGGCTCGGAGGCTGGCGCGCCGCGGCGGCGCGCCAGCACCTCGACGCGCGCCAGCAGCTCGGAAAAGGCATAGGGCTTCGGCAGATAGTCGTCGCCGCCGGCACGCAGGCCCTTCACGCGGTCGTCGACCTGCGCCAGGGCGGAGAGGATCAGGGCCGGTGTCGCGTCCTTCTGCTCGCGCAGCGAGCGGATCAGCGAGAGACCGTCGAGGCGCGGCAGCATCCGGTCGACGACGAGCACGTCATAGCCGCCGCCCTCGGCCATGGCGTAGCCTTCGAGACCGTCGCCGGCATGGTCGGCGACATGGCCGGCCTCGCGGAAGGCCTTGGTCAGATAGGCCGCAGCCTCGGCATCATCTTCGACGATCAGCAGTCGCATCGGCCAAGCCTATCCCAGAACGGACGAAAACGGCAGGCCGGAGGATACGCATCCGGCCTGCCGCGGTGAAGGCTGGTCTCCCGGCGCGGGGGCGACGGACTGCCGGGAGAACACGAGCCTTGCCCTTGATGCTGCCGACCGCGCGGTCGGCAGCCTGTTCATCGTGCCCGAATTCAGGCCGCCGGCTGCTTGCCGACCTCGAAGGAGAGGTCGCGCTCCTTGCCGTCGCGCCAGACGGAGAGCTTCACCTTGGAGCCCGGGGCATAGGTCGCGATCTTGCGCGAGAGCTCGCGGGCATCCTTGATCGCCACGCCGTCGACCGAGACGATCGTGTCGCCGCGCTTGATGCCAGCCTTGGCGGCGGGCCCATTGCGCTCGGCGGCGGCGACCAGGGCGCCGTGGGGCTCCTTCAGCCCGATCGCCTCCGCGACCTCGGCCGTCACCGGCTGGATTTGCACGCCGATGAAGCCGCGCGCCACCGTGCCGTCCTTCTTGAGGGCGGTGACGACCTGCTCCACAGTCGAGGCGGGGACGGCGAAGGCGATGCCGACATTGCCGCCCGAGGGCGAGTAGATGGCGGTGTTGACGCCGACGACCTCACCCTTCTGGTTGAAGGTCGGGCCGCCGGAGTTGCCGCGGTTCACCGCCGCATCGATCTGCAGGAAGTCGTCATAGGGGCCCGAGCCGATATCGCGGCCCTGGGCCGAGACGATGCCGGCCGTGACCGTGCCGCCGAGACCGAAGGGGTTGCCGACCGCAAGCACCCAGTCGCCGATGCGCGGCTTGCCGGCCGCCAGCTGGACGAAGGGGAAGCTGCCGCCCTCGGTGACCTTAAGCAGTGCTAGGTCGGTGCGCGGATCGGTGCCGATGACCTTGGCGTTCAGGGTCTTGCCGTCATCGGTGACGAGCTGGACCTCGGACGCCTTGTCGACGACGTGGTTGTTGGTGACGACATAGCCGTCCTGGCTGATGAAGAAGCCCGAGCCCTGCGACATGCCCTGGCGCGGCTGCGGACGGCTGGGGGCCGCGCCGCGCGGCGCCTGCTGCTCGAAGAAGCGACGCAGGCCGGGCGGCAGGTCGTCCAGGCTGCCCTGGCCGTCATCGGCAGCGTCAATCGTCTGCTTGACGCGGACGGAGACGACGGCGGGCTTCACCTTCTCGACCATGTCGGCGAAGGAGGGAAGCTGGGTCTGGACGCCCGAGAGCTGGATCGGCTGGGCGAAGGCGGGATGGTCGAACTTCAGCGCACCGTCAGCGATGCCGGCGGCCAGGCCGATGCCCAGCGTGGCGGCGCCGGCGAGAAGGGCGCCGCGCTTCAGGATGGAGCGGGAGGGGGTGGTCTGGGTCGTCATGGCGAAAACCTCGAAATCAGCGGCAGGGCCTTCCCTGCTCGTGATGAGGACCATGACGGGGCCCGCGTTACGCCGGTTTCGCCCGAAGATGACGATTTCGTAAGGTAACGCTTTGTTTCCGGGGAGCGCCGACCCGGCTCAGGGCGCCTCGGAATCCAGGAGCCGCTGGAGCCGCCGACGCTCCTCCTCCGAGAGCGGGGCTGCGCTGTCGGGAGCCGGCATCGCCCGGCCCCTGCGCCAGGTGAAGAGCAGCGCGGCGAGCAGGATGAGAAGCGGCGCAGCCCAGAGAAACGCGGTGCGCAGGTCGAAGGGCGGCCGCAGCAGCACGAAATCGCCATAGCGGGCCACGACGAAATCGCGCACCGCCGTGTCGCTGTCGCCGGCGACGAGCCGCTCGCGCACGAGCACGCGCAGATCCTTGGCGAGCGGCGCGTCGGAATCGTCGATCGACTGGTTCTGGCAGACGAGGCAGCGCAACTCGCCGGAGATCGCGCGGGCGCGGCGCTCCATCGCCGGGTCCGGCAGCACCTCGCCCGGCTGCACCGCCAGCACCGGAAGCCCGGGGGCGATCGCCAGCAGGATGGCAAGCGCGAGCCGCGGCCAGGGGGATCGACGCATGGCGCTCACTCCGCCGGCTGCGGCGCGGCGGCGGGCTCTACCCGCGATCGCCGCGGTGCCGCCAGCCGGAAGCGCCGATCCGTCAGCGAGAGCGCGCCGCCCAGGGACATCACGATCGCGCCGATCCAGATCAGCAGGATCAGCGGCTTGTCGTACAGCCGCACCGCGATGGAGCCGTCGCCCTGCGGCTCTCCCAGCGCGACATAGGCCTGGCTGAGGCCATCGGTGCGGATGCCGGCCTCGGTCGTCGGCATGTTGCGTGCCGTGTAGACGCGCTTGGCGGCCTCGAGCGGGGCGAGTTCGCGATTGCCGGAGAAGAGTTGGAAACGCGCTACCTCGGCCCTGAAATTGGGGCCGCTGCGGGGGAGGACGGATTCGAGGACGACAGTGTAGCGGCCGCTGGTCAGGCGTTCGCCCGGCTTCAGTACGCCGATGGCCTCTGTGCTCCAGGCGGCGGCGGCGATGCCGATGACGCTGACGCCGACACCGGCATGGGCCAGCGCCGTGCCCCAGGCCGAGCGCGGCAGGCCCTTGGCCCGCGACAGCATCGCCGGCCAGCCGCTGGCACGGGCGAAGATGCGGTCCCCGAGATCGAAGGCCGCGCCGAGCACGAGGAAGACACCGAGACCGACGCCGAGCGGCGCCAGCACCGGCCCGCCCCAGCTCCAAGCCACGAGGGCGAAGGCCGCGACGAGGGCGAGCGCGAAGGCGGCGAGGTTGCGCTGGGCCGCGCCCAGCAGGTCGCCGCGCTTCCAGGCCAGGGTCTGGCCGAGCGGCAGCAGCAGCAGCAGCGGCACCAGCACGGGCACGAAGGTCGCGTTGAAGAAGGGCGGGCCGACGGAGATCTTGTCGCCCGTCACCATCTCAAGCACCAGAGGATACAGCGTGCCGACGAAGACCGTGGCGCAGGCGGTGGCGATGAAGACGTTGTTGACGACCAGCGCCCCTTCCCGGGAGACCGGCGCGAACAGGCCGCCCTGCCGCAGCAGTGGCGCCCGCCAGGCGAAGAGCGCGAGCGAGCCCCCGACGAAGAAGACGAGGATGCAGAGGATGAAGAGGCCGCGCGCGGGGTCGGTCGCGAAGGAGTGGACCGAGGTCAGAACCCCCGAGCGGACGATGAAGGTGCCGAGCAGAGAGAGCGAGAAGGTCAGGATCGCGAGCAGGATCGTCCAGACCTTCAGCGCGTCGCGCTTCTCCATCACCACGGTCGAGTGGATCAGCGCCGTGCCGGCGAGCCAGGGCATCAGCGAGGCGTTCTCGACCGGGTCCCAGAACCACCAGCCGCCCCAGCCGAGCTCGTAATAGGCCCAGTAAGACCCCATCGCGATGCCGAGCGTCAGGAAGACCCAGGCCAGCAGCGTCCAGGGCCGCACGGCGCGCGCCCAGACCGCGTCGATGCGCCCATCGATCAGCGCCGCGACGGCAAAGGCATAGGTGATCGAGAAGCCGACATAGCCGACATAGAGCAGGGGCGGATGGATCGCGAGGCCAAGGTCCTGGAGGATGGGGTTGAGGTCCTGGCCGTCGGGTGGCGCCGGCACCAGCCGCCGGAACGGGTTCGAGGTCAGCAGGGTGAAGGCCAAGAAGGCGACCGTGACTATGCCCTGCGCGGCGAGCGTGCCGGCCCGCAGCCGCACTGGCAGCGAACGGCGCGAGAACGCGACCAGCGCCCCGAACAGCGTCAGGATCAGCACCCAGAGCAGCATCGAGCCCTCATGGTTGCCCCAGACGGAGGTCAATTTGTAGATCAGCGGCTGCGTCGAATGCGAGTTGGCGACGACGTTCTCGACCGAGAAGTCCGAGCGGACATAGGACGTCACGAGCGCCGCGAAGGCGAGCGCCACCAGCATGAAGCAGGTGACGGCGGCGGCCGAGCCGACACTGGCGAGTGCACGATCGTGACGCGCCACGCCCCAGAGCGGAACGATCGACTGGACGACGGCGACGCCCAGCGCCAGCGCCAGCGCGAAATGGCCGATCTCGACGATCATGAACGCCTCATGGTGCGGCCTTGGCGGCCGGTTTGGAGGACGCGGCCGGCGCAGCGGGGTCGCCGGGCTGCCAGTGCCCCTGCTTCTTCAGCGCATCCGCGACCTCGCGCGGCATATAGGTCTCGTCATGCTTGGCGAGGACGGAATCCGCCCGGAATTGCGTACCCCCCTGGAACACGCCCTCCGTCACCACGCCCTGCCCTTCGCGGAACAGATCCGGCAGCAGGCCCTCATAGCTGACCTTGATGACGGTGCGGCTGTCGGTGATCGAGAAGGCAACGCGCTGGCCTGGCCCGCGCGTGACCGAGCCCTGCTCGACCAACCCGCCCAAGCGCATGCGGGTCCCCGGCGCCACGCCCTTCTCGGCGATTTCGCTCGGCCCGTAGAAGAACACGATGGTGTCGCGCAGCGCGAACAGCACCAGCCCAGCCGCCAGGCACAGCACCGCGCCCGCCGCGCCGATCAGCAGCAGCCGTCGCTGCTTGCGTGTGTAGCGGCGCCGCCCGGCGAGCGGCCGCGCAGGCTCGACGGTGGTCATGGCGCGGTCTCCTTCAGGGCCAGTTCCTCCGCCAGCGCATCGAGCGCGGCCGCTGCCGCGGCATCCTGCGCAAGTCGCGTCCGCGCAAGAGCCAGCGCCTCGCGCGCCGCCGCCTTGTCGCCGAGCACGACCTGGGAGCGGATCAGGCGGGTCCATTCCGGCAGGGACCCTCCGCCTGCCTGCAGACGTGCCGCGAGCCCGTCGACCATAGCACGGATCGCCGCCTGCTGGTCCGCCGGCGCAAGGGAGGCCAGGCCGCCTGCCTTCTCGGCATCGAGGCGCGCCAGCCTCTGCCGCACCGCCTGCGCCCAGGGCGCGTCGGCCGGGGCTTCGCCGAGCAGCGTGCGCAGCGCCTCGGCCGCGCCCGTCGCGTCGCCGTCCTGCTCCTGGCCGATCGCGAGGAAGAAGCGCGCCCGCGCGTTCTTCGCGTCCATGCGCAGGGCGTCGGCGAAGCTCGTGCGGGCCGCCGCGGTGACGACGCCGCCGGCCGCCAGCGTGCGCGCCTCGCCGAGGCCGGCATGAGCCTCGGCGCTGGCCTCGCCGTGGCGGATCGCCTGGGCGAAGGCAGTCGCCGCGTCGTCATAGCGGCCCTGGCGCATATAGACCGGGGCGACGACCGACCAGCCTTTGCCATCGGTGGGATTGGCTGCGAGATGCGTCTCGATGCGGGCGAGAGCGAGCGCGAAATCCTGGCGGGAGGAATCGGCCTGAAGGCGGGCCGCGAGCGGCTCATCCGGCCGGCCGGGCGAGCCATAGGCGCCGTAGACCAGCAAGGCCAGCAGCGGCACGCAGGACAGGGCCAGAGCCGAGCTCGCGCGGCGACGGCGCAGCGACGATTCGGTCTCGCCCTCCGGGCCGCTCTCGTCACCCGAGGCGCGCAGCAGGCGGCGCGCTGCCTCGGCACGGGCGGCCTCGGCCTCGGCCGGACCGATCAGCCTGCGCCCGAGATCGCGGTCGATCTCGCCGAGCTGCGAGCGGTAGAGGCTCCTGGCATCCGCGACATCGGCAAAGGCCAGCGCGCGGCCCCGCCCGAGCGGCCAGAGCAGGGCGAAGATCGCCGCCCCCGTCATGAGCGCGAAGATGATCCAGATCAGCATGCCACGCTCATAGCCAAAACCGGCGTCGGCTTCATGTCCGAAGATGGCGACATAGGGTCACGCGGCATGGGCATGGTCAGACCGAAGGGAGGATGAGGCGGGCGCGTAGACCGCCCAGCGGCGAGCGCTCGAGCGCGAGTTCTCCACCATAGAGCTTTGCGAGATCGACGACGATGGAGAGGCCCAGGCCGGAACCGGGGGTGGCCTCGTCGAGGCGGCGGCCGCGCTTGAGCACATCGGCCTGCGCTTCGTCAGGCAGGCCCGGGCCGTCATCGTCGATCAGCAGGGTGATGCGCCCTGCCCCGTCGGGCCGGTCGAGCGACACTGTCACCTTCGCCCTGGCCCATTTGAACGCGTTGTCGAGCAGATTGCCCAGCATCTCCTCGAGATCCTGCCGGTCGCCCCGGAAGCGCACCGACCCCGGGACGGCGTGGCTGCCGGCGATCACTCGGCCCTGGGAGATCTTGGCGAAGGTCCGGATCAGCGCATCCAGCGAGGGGGCGACCTCCGTGACGCCGCCCAGCGCGCCGGAGAGGGCCGCGGCACGGGCCCGGTCGAGGTAATACTGGACCTGGTCGCGCATGACGGCAGCCTGGGTCCGCACCGTCTGCGGCAGATTGCCGTCGCCCGCCTCGGCCTCGTTCAGCATGACGCTGAGGGGTGTCTTCAGCGCATGGGCGAGATTGCCGACCTGCGTGCGGGCGCGGTCGAGGATCTCGTGATTCGCGTCGATGAGAAGATTGAGCTCGCCCGCCAAAGGGGCGAGATCGGGCGGATAGCTCCCGGCAATGCGCGGCGCCTCCCCGGTGCGGACCATGCCGACCGCGGCGCCTAGCCGCTTCAACGGGCGCAGTCCGTAGCGCACCTGAACGATGGTGGAGGCGACGAGGGCAAGTCCCAGCAGCACGAATGTCATCGTGAGAGCGAGCCGGAAATCGCGGATATCGGCGTCGATCTCGTCCGAGGGGGCCGCGACCGCGACGGTGAAACGCCCATCCTCGCCGACATCGATCTCGCGCTCGAGAATGCGCAGCGACCGGTCGTCGGGGCCTGAGATGTAGCTCTCGCGCAGGCCACGGGCATTGGGCGCGATCGGCTGGTCGAGCAATTTCGGCAACTGGCCGCCCACCAACGAGCGCGAGGCGCGAATGCTCGGCCGTTCGCCGTCGAGGCGGATGATCTGCCAGTACCAGCCGGAGAGCGGCAGGTCGAAACGGGGCTCGCCGAGATCGCCGATCGCCTGCCGCTCGGTCTCGGGCGGCGCGGCGAGGTCGGCGATCAGTTCCTTGATGTAGACGCTAAGTCGCTCGTCGAAGCCACGCTCGGCCGAGCGGCGGTAGAACGTGGTCAGGCCGAAGCCGGCCAGCATCAGCACCAGCGCACAGCAGATCGCCGCCGAGATGAAGAGCCGCGCGCCCAGCGAGTAGCGATGCGAGCGGATCGGCATCGGTAGCGATCAGACTTTTTCGGGCGCCGCTGCGATATAGCCCAGCCCGCGGACCGTCTCGATCACCTCGACGCCGAGCTTCTTGCGCAGCCGCCCCACGAAAACTTCGATCGTGTTGGAATCGCGGTCGAAATCCTGGTCGTAGAGATGCTCGACCAGCTCGGTCCGCGAGACGACGCGACCCTGATGGTGCATAAGATAAGCCAGCAGCCGGTATTCGTGAGACGTCAGCTTGACCGGGTTGCCGTCGACCACGACGCGGCTGGCGCGGGTGTCGAGGCGCACCGGGCCGCAGACCAGTTCGGAGGTGGCGTGGCCGGCGGCGCGGCGCAGCAGGGCGCGGACGCGGGCCAGCAGTTCCTCGACATGGAAAGGCTTGGTGACGTAGTCGTCGGCGCCGGCGTCGAAGCCGCCGACCTTGTCGCTCCAGCGGTCGCGCGCGGTCAGGATCAGAACCGGCATGGTCTTGCCGGCGCGGCGCCAGCCCTGGAGCACGGCGACGCCGTCGACCTTCGGCAGCCCGAGATCGAGGATCACCGCGTCATAGGGCTCGGTCTCGCCGAGATAGAGCCCTTCCTCGCCGTCGAAGGCCTTGTCGACGGCGTAGCCGGCATTCTCCAGCGCGGTGACGATCTGGCGGTTGAGGTCCTTGTCGTCCTCGACGACGAGCAGTCTCACGGCGGGTCATCTCCTGTTGGGCGGGCCCCAGACCAGCGGGCTCAGCGGATGGTGCCGACCTTGCCCGAATGGCCCTCGAGCGTCACCCGGGCGACTCGGCCATCGCGCTTCAGCGTGGTCACCACATAGACGTATTCATCCCCCTGCCGACAGAGGCGGATGCGGACGACCTCGCCGGGCGCGGCCTGGCGGGCATGGCGCGAGGCCTGCGCGGGCTGGATCACCCTCCCCTCCGCCACCGCGTCGCGCGTCTCGTCGGCGGACAGGCAGGCAATCGGCTCCGGATTGTCGATCGTGACGATCGGCAAGGGCGGCGCCAGCAGGGACAGGGCGATGACGGTTTCGAAGGGCATGGTCGACATCGGCTAATCCTGCACGCGTGAACACGCCATGAATGCTGCGGATCGCGGCGATTATGTCAGCGCACGGGCAGTCGTCCAATGTATTCGTGCCCGCGCCCTGCCACCGCGCTGATCTGGGCGATCACGATCTCGATCTGCGGCTGCGGTGCGCCAAAATCGGCCAGTTCCGAGGCCGCGGGATAGAGCCAGACCGCCTCCTGCGTCGTCGTGCGCCGCAGTTCGATCCCCTCCTGCCTGACCGCGATCTCCCAGCGCTCGGTCTCCTCGCCCAGCGGAACCTCGGCCAGATCCCAGGAATCGCCGTCGATGCGCGTGCGCCGGATCCAGGACAGCCTTATGCCTTCGGCCTCCCGGCGAGCACGGGGATGGACGGGAGCCAAGGGCAGCAACGCAGCCGAACCGGCTGCGGCCGTGATCTCGACCACGCTCGCATCGGCGATGTCGCGCTGAACGGGTCCGATGCGGTAACGCCGCGCCACGCCCAGATCGGCGAGATCATCGGTGAGAGTGACGGCTGCTCCGTCGAGCACGACGACCCGCGAGCCGGCTGGCAGGCTCCTCCCGGCGGCGGGCTAGGAGCCCGCGATGCCCCTCACGAGGCCCGAAAGGCGGAAACGCCCGGGCCCGATCAGCTCGGCCTGCGAGGCCGTCACGATCTCGACCGCGCCCGTCGCATCGAGCAAGGCGATCGCATTGGCACCCGCCAGCGCCGCCTCGGGGGTCACTGATGCGAGAACGCCGCCGCGCAGGCGTATATCTAGCACGGCGTGGCGGTCGCTGCGCCAGAGCGGCCCCGGCGGCAGCACCGTCAGCGTCTCGCCGGCGATCGACGGCGCCTCGATCAGTCGCAGCAACGCAAAGGACCCTGCGTCGTCGGCCTGCCAAATGGCGAGCGCGCCCGGCCAGGGCGAGGCGTAGGCGGCGAGGGACAGCAGCGGCGGCGGCTGCGTCCGCACGATCGGCAGGGCGAGCGGGATGGCAAGCGGCCGGCCCGGCAGGGCCGGTGCGCTGCGCGGCGGGCGCGGCAGGCTGGGGAGCGAGCCACTGCGGTAGATTGCAGGTTCCACCGCCCGCGCACTCGCGCGGCGGGTGGGCCCGTCCTCGATCCGCGTCAGGCGGAACAGCCTTTCCCCGTCATCGACGGCGAGCGCCACGACGTCGCCGGGCTCGAGCTCCAGCCGATCGGGCGAGAGTTCGAGGTCGAGGGCCTCGCGGCCGGCCCAGATCTCCTGCAGTCGCCGATCCGCGAGGCGCTGGCCTTCCGCGAGGCGGGTGACGATCGGGGTCTCCACGCCGATCTCGCGCCGCGCGCCGCCGGCCAACCGTCGGGACAAAACTGCCGCCGTGCGGTAGTCGCTCTCGCCATCTGTGAAGCCGAGCCTCAATTCGAGCGGCAATTCGCTTTCCTGGGCCCGGCGCAGCGCATAGGGCCGCCCTTCCCGATCAAGCACGAGATCGTCGAGGCCCAGCACCCGCGCCACCGTGCCGCCGCGGCCGCGAAAGACCAGCCGTCCGCCGCTCATCGTTGCGTCGAAGCCGAAGGCCTGGGCGAGCGGCTCCAGCGCCTGCCTCGCAGAAAGCGGGCGTTCCAGCACATAACCGTCGACGAAGCCGTCGACGGCGATCCCGTCGGCCGCAGGCAGACCGAAATCGGAGAGGATGCGCCGCAGCAGGCGGTCGGCCGGCGTGCCTTCGATGCGGCCGTTGAGCCAATGGCCAGTGTCGTGGGCGGCGCCGTCGGCCCAGATGCCGCCAAGATCGGGAAAGGCCGGGAACGGCCTCGCATCATAGCTCCAGACGAAGATGTTGGCGGAGTCGACCATCCGCAGACCGCTGACCGGGTGCACCGGATTGCGATGCGCCTCGAAGCCGGGTCGCGCCGGATCGAAGCCCGAGAGGATGGCCTCGAGACCGCGCGCCTGGACGAGATCGTCCCGCGCCCCGCTCGAAAAGGGCGGAACGCCGCCCTCTGTGGATTTCGCATCGGGGAAGACGTTGGGCGCGTTTGCACCCTTGTCGACGGCCGGAATGCCGATCTCGGTCAGCCAGATCGGCTTGGCGCCCGGGATGTAGGGCGTCGCCAGCGTTTCGATGCCACCCACGCGCTCGATATGCGGCTGCGTCCACCAGCCGACCAGATCCTTGGGCCGGAAGACCCAGGGCTTGCCATAGGCTCCGTCTTCGATCGGCAGGCGCGTCTGGTCGGCGCGGCCGGTGTCGTCGGCATAGAACCAGTTATAGGCCTCTCCCGAAGTCAGGCGGGAGCGGAGATAGGCGAGATCGGCCGGCCCCGACGCGATGGAAGCGTCGGCGTGGTCGGCGCCGTCGCGCCAGTCGGACAAGGGCGGGTAGAAGTCGATGCCGATCGCGCCGATCGCCGGTGAGGCCCAGAGCGGATCGAGCGGAAAGGCGACATCCTGGCCGTGATTGCGGACATGGGCGCCATATTCGGTCCAGTCAGCCGCATAGGTCAGTGTCGCCGATGGCAGAATGCTCGCGACATCGCCGGCGAGAGCGACCAGTCCGTCGACCATGGGGTAGCCGGCCGCGCCCCGGACGTGGGTCAGGCCCGGCATCTCCGAGCCGAGCACGAAGGCCGAGACGCCACCAGCGATCTGCGCCAGCCGGGCGTAGTGCAGGATGAAGCGCCGATAGCTCCACTCGTCGGGCTGTGCGCAGACAACCCGCTCGTCCTCGGTTGCAAGATCCGCGACAGTCAGGGTCCCGACAAAGGCATCGACCTGCGTGGCGGCCGCAGCGGTCCCGTCCAGACTGCCGCCGACGTCCGGCGCCGGGAAGCAGGTCACCCGGCCCCGCCACGGATAATGCGGTTGTCCCGCGGCGCCGGAGGCCGGGTCCGGCAGAGCGTTGCCGGCGGGAATGTCCATCATCAGAAAGGGATAGAGCACGACCTCGAGCCCATAGTCGTCGCGCAGCCGCCGGATCAGGCGGATCACGCTCTCATCCGAAGGCGTGCCGCCGAAGGCCGGGCGGCCATCGGCCTGGCTGACCACGCGAGCCCCGGCCCGGCTGAGCCCCGCCACCGTCCATTCGGCTCCTACCGTGGGCTTGTGCGCGATCTCGACGCGGGGCGCGACCGTACACTGCTCGGCCCTCAGATCGTCGCCGAACCAGGCCACAACGAGAGCGACCCGTCGCAAATTCGGGCAGAGCGCCATCAGATGGGCAATGGCGGTGTCGGCATCGGCGCCACCGTAGAGCTGGTGCCGGGTGAGGCTCTCGCTGACGCCCGCTTCCGGCTCGTGGCTGACCGCGCGCGTCTCGTAGACGAACTCCCCGGCGCCCGGGATCAAAGTCACGGCCCGGACCATCTGCCCGAGTCCTTCGATGGCGCGAACGACCTCGAATGAAAACTGCGGCACGCGATTGCCGTAGTCGGCGAGCGCAAAGCGCTCGAAGACGACATAGGCGAGGCCGCGATAGGCCGGAGCCTCGCCCGCCTCCTTCGCAGCGATCAGCGGGTCGGGCTCCTGAGCCTCGTCACCCTGGTGCACCCGCATGGCGACGGTCGCGACATCGAGTTCGCGCCCATCGACCCAGATCCGGCGGACGAAGGCGATCGGCCCCTCGCACAGCCCGATCGCGAGATTGGCGTAATAGCTGTAGGTGGTCTCGACGGTCTTCTGCTTGGGGCTGCCCTTCCCGCCGGTCTTGCTGCGCGTGACAGAAACCTTGATCTCCTCCTCGAACCGCGTCGCCCAGATCAGCTGGCCGCCGATGCGGGCGCGGCCGTAGACGCGCGCGATGGCGGCGCCCTCGCTGGAGGCCAGCCCGCTGATCTCGCTGAGGCGCGGGCCCTCGACACTGCGCGTGCCCGCCGAACCGCCGAGCAGAGACTGGTCGATGCGCGCCCCGGCGATGCCGCCGACCGCCTGGCCGATCACGGCCCCGATCGGGCCGCCCAGAGCCGCGCCGAGCGCGTTGCCGGCGACCTGCAGAAGGAGAGTCGCCATCAGTCGCTCGCTCCGGGAAAGGAAAAGACATGGCTCAGATGCCGGCGCCACCAGCGGGTGAAGGCGACCTCCGCGACCTGCGCGCCGTCATGGGCATGGATGATGCGGTCGGGCGTCGAGAGGATCGCGCAATGGCGTGCCGGCAGATGGCTGCGCCAGCGGAACAGCAGCACGTCGCCGGGCCGCTCCTGCCCCGGCGCGACCGGCACGAGGTGGCGCAGCGCGGCCTCGGCGAGCATCTCCGCCCCCAGCCGCTCGGCCCCGTCCTGCGTATGGGGAGGCGGCGCCTCTGGCTCCGGCCCGCGCAGATCGCGCCAGACGCCGCGCACGAGCCCAAGGCAGTCGCAACCGACACCGCGCAGTGAGGCCTGGTGATGATAGGGCGTGCCGATCCAGCATCGCGCCGCCTCGACGATCGCCGCCCGCTCCAGAGGCGCGCTCATCGGAACAGGCTGCCGCCGTCGAGGACGCCGTCGCCTGGCCGGACGCCCCCGATGATGAAGTCGTTGCCTGGAATATGCGGGAAGCCCCGGAAGTTCACTCCGTTGCCGAACCGCCCCCGGCAGGTGGCGAAGCTCTTGTCGCAACCCGGCGAGAGCTGAAAGGCGTCACCCGGCTCGATCCGCGAGGGCGGTGCCTGCCAGAGCTGAAGCGACGCGGTGTCGCCATTGGCGCCATGGCGCATCACCTCGGTGACGAAGCCGGTGTTCGCGCCCGCCGTGAAGACGAGCCGCCCTCCGGTGAAATGGCCGTCGGGAAAGCTGGCCAGCGCAGCGGCGGTGAAGCCGAGCCGTCCGTCGGTCGCGCTGACCGTCGCGGGCGTCGGCACGATGGTCAGCCCGCAGCGCAAATCCCCAAGGTCGGCCGAGCAGGAGCGCGTGTAGAGCCGGCCCCGCTCCTCGTCGAAGGCCTTGGCGAGGCCCCTCACCTCCGCGGTGAAGGCACCGTCCCCCCGCCGGATCTCTCCGACGAAGCCGGTCTCCAGCAGCAGCCGCTGGTCGGGATCGGCCCAGTTGACCAGCCAGACCGCGACGCGGGCATCATCATACAGCCCCCGGGCGAGATCGGCCTCGTTCAGGCCGGTCGCCGCGAGGGCGCCGGAAACCTCGCCGCCGCCGATCGCGAAGCCGAGTTCGGCCGCGGTTTCCGCGGCCTCCAGTCCGGTCTCGGCAGCGAACGTCACGCCGTCGAAGACAAGGGCCGCGTCATGATCGGTGAAGCCCAGCACGACGCCGTCGCGGCGGGTCAGGCTCCAGCAGCGGCACAGGGTCGTCGCACCCTGGGCGAGATGCGCGACCAGGGCCTCGGGGATGTCTCGCATGGCACCGCTCGCTTCAGGGGATGATTTCGACGACGGGGATGCGCGGAATCTCGCCGGCCTCGAAGGCCGAGAGATCGACCTCGATGGCGTCGGTGTCGAAGCGCACCGGCACTTCGAACAGGAACCCAGCGGTCACGACGGCACCCGGCGGCGGCGCGTGACCGGCGGCAAAGGTCACAAGGCCGGTCGCGGCATCGCAGGTGACATGAGCCGGATCGACGACCACGCCGCCGACCGCCATCAGCACCTCGTCTTCGACCGGCTTGGTGATCGTCCTGCGATAGGTGGGCGATGCCGATGCCGTAGTGCTTGCAGAGCGCGAAACTGCGGGTGATGCCGTCACCGGTGCCGATCGCCTGGTCCGTCGCTGCAGGCGTGGCGGAGGGCGCGCAACTCTTCCAGTCGAGCGGATCGCGCCAGCGGAAGCCGTAAAGGCGGCCCCGCCTCTCTTCGAAAAAGGCGACGACCTCCGCCAGCGCGTCGAGCGTGCGGATGCCGAAGCCGGCGTCGTAACGGCGGCGGGATTGGGCCCAGCGGCTGTTGCGCCGCTCGCGGCCAGAGGCCAGTGCAACGATCTGCGTCAGACGCTCCGGACCGCCGCGGGCTCCGCGCGCAATGGTGGTCGGAAAGCGGATTTCGTGAAAATCGCTCATCACCACCTCCCTCAGAGCGCTCGGCTGCCGCGCGCCACGGCCCGCGCGATGGCGGCGGAGAGCTGCGCCTCGGAGCGGCGGAAGCTGTCGGCGTCTGGCGTAGAGACCTGGACGACGACATTGAGCGGCCGCCTCGCCTCGCCGGACGAACGGACGCCGAGCTTGCCGTCGGCCCCCCGGCTCAGTGGCAGGATCGCCTCAGCCCCGCGCTCGCCCATCAGGCCGAGGCCCCGGCCGAGCGGGAAATAGGCCGGCGATGCGATGACCCCTCCGTCGGCGAAGGGCGCAACGGGGGCGGCGCTGGCGCCCGAGCCGCCGAAGCCGAACCCGCCGAAGGAGCCGGCGAGCCCCTTGAGCCCGCTGCCGAGCAGGTTCGACAGGCTGCTCTGGAGGGGTTTCAGCGCCGATTTGAGCAGGCTCTCCGTAATCGAACGGCCGACGCTGCGCAGCACCTCGTCGAAGCGCTTGCCCTCAATGATGCCCTTGGCGAAGGCGTTGGTGATCGATTTGCCGAAGCTCGCGGCCGATTTGTCGAGGCTCTGGGTCAGCGAGCCCAGGGTCCGCAGGTCGGAGAGGCGGGAGGAGAGGTCGATCTCGTCGTCGGCCATGGCGGACCTTTCGGGATGGAGTGAGAGCGGCGCGATTCAGGCGTCGGGATGGGCTGCCATGAGCGCCAGAAGCGCCGAGCGTGCGGGGGCTCCGGCGTCATGGCCGTAGCGATGGGCCTTCAGTGCCGCGGCGATCTCGCGCGGCGTCGCGTCCCAGAAGATGTCGGGCGCCCAGCCGAGACGGCCGAGCCCGAAGGTCATGATCTCGGCCCAGGGAAAAGGCGCCGCCGGGGGCGTCAGGCCGCCGGCGGCGCCGGAGGGCGGATATCGGCCTCCGGCGTGGCCGTACCGTCCGTAGTATCGCCGAAGGTTGCCTCGAGCAGAGCGATGGCCGCTCGGATGCCGCCGTTCAGCCCGCCATCGAAGGCCATCTCCCTGACCTCGTCCTCGCCGAGCGGCCTTCCGGCCCCGCGCAGCCCCGCTGCCAGGATTCGCGCGACGTCGCGCGCCGACAGCCGCCCCGTCGCAAAGCGCTCGCCGAGCGCGGGAAGGCTGTCGACGGCGAAGGCCTGCTCGAGTTCAGCGAGAGCGCCCAGCGTCAGCCGCATCGGCAACGCCTGGCCCTCGACCATCAGGGCCGTCTCGCCCCGGTACCGGTTGACCATCGCCCTCTCCTCACAGTGCCGCAAAGGCGACCTGGCCGGCGGATTCAAGCGAGAGGTCAAAGGTGACCTCGCCCGCATGGTCCCCGCGATATTCGAGGCTGGAGAGCTGGAACGGGCCCGTCACGGTGCCGAAATCCGGCACCACGACCTGCCAGTTTCGGATCGCCCCATCGAAGAAGATCTGGCGCACCAAGGCGTCCGAGGCCTCGTCCTTGAAGATGCCGGCCCCGCTGATGGCGGCACGGCGCATGCCGGCACCGGCCAGAAGCTCGCGCCAGCGCCCGGCTGATTCCGAATGGGTGACGTCCACGGCCTCGGCATTGAACGAGATCTGCCGGGCGCGCAGCCCCGCTACCGTCACGAACGCACCTCCTGCATCCGCCGCCTTGAGCAGCAGATCCTTGCCCTTCTGTGCCGACATCCGGCCCTCCATCATCCCGTGATCGTTGAATTCAGAGCGCTTCCGTCACGGCTCGGAACCGGAGCACGACGAAGGCGAGGCCGGTGGCGCCGTCCCGGGCCAGGCGGCTGGAGCGCCAGCGCAGATTGACGATCCGGTGCCCGGCCAGCGCCGGCATCGCCTCGTCCAGGACGGTGACGATGCGCGCAGCCGCTTCCAGCGCCAGCCGCGAGGAACCGCTCTCGCCCGCCCAGACGGTGAGACCAAAATCCTGCTCGCAGCCGCGTTCGCTGCCGGTCGACCAGTCTCGCGCCTCGACCTCGCCATGCACGGCATAGACGCCGTTAGCGCCACGCGGCGCCTCGTCATGGATGCGGCCCGGGCCGATGAGGGCGGTGAGGCCGGCATCGGCCTCGAGCGCGACCTGCACCGCTGCGCGCAGGGTGAGGATCGCGTCGCTCATGGCCCAAGCTCCCGCACCAGGCAGACAAGGCGACGCCGGTCGCCATCAGGGTCGGCGACGGCGCGGATGTCGTAGAGATGGTCGCCGTCGCGCAGGCGCTGGCCCGCATCGACACCGGCACGCCAGCGCAGCGTCACGCGGTGGGTCGCGCTCTGCTCGGGCCGCCCGCGACGCCATTGCTCGGCACCCGACAGCCACTCCACCCGCGCCCAGAGAGCGGCGATGGTCGCAAAGGCCTGGGTCGTGCCCCCGAGCCCGTCGGCGCTCGCGACCGGCGCTTCGAGAACGAGGCGCCGGCGCAGCGCGCCGACCTCGCTGCCGTTCGGATGGTTCGACGCCATCGCTCAGAGCCTCGTGCGGCGGAAGGGCGCGATCAGCGCCATGATTTCGGTCGGCAGAGCCTCGGCATCGCGGCCGACGACATCGCCGCGATGCTCGAACCAGCGTGCCGCCAGCCGCAGCACCGCCTGGCGCAGCAGCGCGGGCACGGATTGGGCGGTGGGCCCAAAACCGGCGACGAGGTCGATCTCGATCGCGCCGCGCAGCCTGCCGATCTCGGGAACCTCGCCGACGATGCGCAGCACGGGCGGATCCGCCGTCCGGTCGAGTTCCAGAGCGGTCGCGGCGACCGGCTGCGGCGCGCCGAGCGCGTCATAGACCCGGGCGGCGGTGAGCGTGCCGACGGGCGAGAGCGGCAAACGGATTTCGCCCCCCTCCGGCCACCGGTCGAGCACGATTCGCCAGGCCTGATCGACGAGGAGACGGCCCGACGCGGCCTCCACCATCAGCCGCGCAGCGGTGAGCAGGGTCGCCAGCAGGTCGTCTTCCGCTGTCTGGTCGAGCCGCAGGAAGGCGCGGGCTTCCGCCAGCGAAACCGGCTCCTGGGCCGGCGGGGTCAGGGCAAGCGGCGTCATGGTCGCTCCGATGCGGGGTTCAATTGCGGGAGCCGACGCGCTATCGAACCCCTCCCAGCTGGAGGAGCGCGATGCGCGTCGGAATTCTGATCGGCCTCGGCTGTCTCGCCGGCGCGCTGGCCGCCGTGCCGGCATTGGCCGTTGTCGCAGGCCGCGAGGGCGGGCCGCTCGCCGGCTCGACCCTGATGGTTCTCAATGCCCGGGGCGGCGTCTGCACCGGCATCGTCCTGTCGCCGCGCAGTGTGCTGACGGCCGCCCATTGCGCCGCCGGCGGCACCGAGCTGCGCATCCACTGGAAAGAGGGCGGCGGCGAGCCCGTCCTGCTGGCGCCCTCCGCCGTCGCTCTGCATCCGGAATTCCGGTCAGACGCCGTGGCAGCGCGCCAGCGCTCGATCGATCTTGCGCTGCTGCGTCTGGCACAGCCGCTGCCGGGCCGGTTCGCGCCGGCGACCCTGCTGGAAGGCGCCCCTCCCCGCGCCGGCACCGCGATCGACCTCGCCGGTTACGGCGTGTCGCGCGAGGGCGAAGCACGCAGCACCGGCATCTACCGCTCCGCGACGCTCGCGGTGGTCGAGCCTTACGGGCCGGGCCGCATTCTGCTCTGGGCCGCGGATGCCAAAGGGGCCGGCAAGCGCAGCGGTCCGGGCGCCTGTCAGGGCGACTCGGGCGGGCCGATGGCCTCGGGTGACGGCGTCGTCGCCGTGACGAGCTGGTCGACCGGCCCGTCGGGCCGCAGCTGCGGCCTTCTCAGCCAGGGCGTTCTCGTCGCGCCGCAGCGTGGCTGGATCGACGGAACGCTGTCCCGCTGGTCGGACCGGGCCGTCTGGGGGCCGTCCCGCTGAGGGAAAAGCTGGACTGGCGCGCACCAGTCCCTAGATTGAAGGATGTTCGTCCATCCGGTCCGCCTCATGACAACGCGCCGCCTCGCCTTTGCCCTTGCCACCGCGCTGCTTGCGGGCAGCACGCCCGCGCTCGCGGTCATCGGCGGCATCGCCTCGCAGGATGCGCGCGGCGCCCGAGCCTCGACCCTGCGGATCGAAACCAGCCGGGGCGAGCTCTGCTCGGGAGCCGCGATCGCGCCCGAGCTGGTGCTGACGGCGGCGCATTGCCTGATGGGCGGCGGTTCGGTCAGCGTCGTGAGCCTCGACCCGAATTTCCGGCCGCGCCGCCATACGGTGCTGGCCGTTCTGCCCCATCCCAGCTTCGTGCCAGGCACGACGCCGCGCACCCAGCCCGGCGCCGATCTGGCCATGCTGCGCCTTTCCGCCCCGCTTCCGGCCGATATCCAGCCGGTCACGCTCGGGGGCAGCCTGTGGCAGGGCGAGGTCGTGACCATGGCCGGCTTCGGCCTTTCGGTCGAAACCAACAAGAAGACGGCCCGCCGCCTGCGCGAGACGCGGCTGGTCAATGCCGGCAACTACACGACGCAGAACACCGTCAAGGTCGCCGTCGATGCGGAGGCCAAGGGCGAGACCCCCGGGGCCGGCGCCTGCCGCGGCGATTCCGGCGGACCGGTCCTGCGCGGCGAGATCCGTTCCCGCGATCTGGTCGGCATCGTCAGCTGGTCCAGCGGCCCGCTGAACACGCGCGAGCGGCGCATCTGCGGCGGCTTCACCGCGATTACGCCGATCAGCGAGCACCGCAGCTGGATCACCGAATCCGCGGCCAGATTGCTGATGCTGGGAAGCAACCAGCGCCTGGTCGAGCAGCCGGCCCCTTCCGGCTACAGCTGGTGGCCGATGCGCTGAGGGCGGACCCCGCCCCCAGCCACCGGCCCGGGCTCAGACGGCGAACCTCAACCCCTTGATCGCCGCGAAGTCCTGCACGCCGCCACCGACCCGCTTGGTCGTGTAGAACAGCACATAGGGCTTGGCGGAATAGGGATCGCGCAGGATGGGCACGCCCGCCCGGTCGACGACGAGATAGCCGCGGCGGAAGTCACCGAAGGCAAGCGCGATGGCGTTGTTGGCCATGTCGGGCATGTTCTCCGCCTCGACCAGCGGGAAACCCATCAGCGTCGCGGGCGCGCCGATCGAGGCCGGCGGCTGCCAGAGATACTGGCCCGTCGAGTCCTTGAACTTGCGCACGGCGCCTTGCGTCTTGCGGTTCATCACGAAGGACGCGTTCTGGCGGTAGCCCGCCTTCAGCGCATAGACGAGATCGACCAGGATGTCGGAGGGGTTGGCCGTGGCGAAGGCGCCGGCGACGCCGGTGTTGAGCACGCCGATGCTGCCCCAGTTCCAGCTCGCCTCCGCGACCATCGGATAGGCGAAGAAGCCCTTGGGCTTGTCGATCCCGTCGCCGCTGACGAAGGCCGCGCCCTCCTGCTCGGCGAAGGCGCTCTCGACTTCTTCGGCGATCCACTGGTCGATGTTGACGATGGCGTCGTCGAGCAGGGTCTGCGTCGCCGCCGGCATGGCGTAGAGTTCCATCGCAGGGAAGCTCAGCTCCGCCAGGGTGGGCGAGCCGGTCTGCGGCCGCGCCGCGGTCTCGCCGACCCAGCCCGAGGCCGGCCCCGTGGTCGAGAAGGCCTTCTTGTAGGTGCCCGACGAGATCGTCCGCACCGTCGCCAGGCTGCGGATCGGCGAGGCGGTCGAAAGCCGCCGCAGGATCTCGCTCTCGACGCTGGAGGGGGCGAGATAGCCGCCATCGGGGCCCGACCCGGCCGAGAGCGCCTTGGCCTCGAGCCGCTTGAGCCCGCCGGCCTCGCCGCTGCGGATATAGGATGCGAAGGCGGCCTTGTGCTCGCCGACCAGCGGATCGCGCGGCTCGTCGCGGCCGAGCGCCGGGCGGCTGCGGTCCAGCGTCAGCCGGTCGAGACGGCGCGTCGCCTCGTCGAGCGCGGTGTCGATGCGCGCCATCTTCTCCTCGGTCAGCGGATCGACGCCGTGGCGGCTCTCGATCTGGGCCAGACGCTCGTCATTGCTGACGCGATAGCTCTCCAGCGTGTAGCGCAGATCGTCGAAGGCCAGCGACAGGTCGGCGCCGGCGGCCTTGCTCTCGGGTGCGTGGTTGGCAGTGGTCATGGTCTCTCCTTGGGGAAAAAATGGGTTCAGGCGTGAGCGAAGGCAGATGCGCTGCGCAGCGCCTTGACGGCGGAGATCCGCGCCTGCGGCAGCATCGGGAAGGTCACGATCGAGATCTCCCAGAGGTCGATCCGCTCCAGCCGGCGCAGGCCGCTGCGCGGCTCGGTTCGGGCGCGCTCGGAACGGAAGCCGATCGAGAGCCCATCCACCGCGCCTTCGCGCATCAGGGCGTGGATCTCCCGGGCGCGGGCGACGGCGAGCGAGAGCTGGCCCCTGACGAACAGCCCGCGCGAATCCTCGGTGAGCGCGAGCCAGCGGCCGATCGGCTCGGCGGGATCATGCTGCCAGAGCAGCTTGATGCCGGCAGGCCCGCGCCGCACCAGGCTCTCGCGAAAGGCGCCCCGCTCGACGATGTCCTTGCCGAGATCGGCGATGCCGAACAGGCTGGCATAGCCCTCGAACAGCCCGTCGAGGCCGATGCGCGCCGGAGGCAGCGGCAGGAACTTGGACTCGCGGTCGCAAGGGCCGGCGGGAGGCAACGACCTCATCGCGCCCGCTCCCCGGCCTTGCCCGTCCGCACCGCACCGCCCTCCAGCCGGGCCAGATTGCGCAGGAAGCGGCCGAAGGCCTCGGTGTTCGCCGGCCCGCGCGCCGGCTGCCGTGGCGGGCTGCGGCTAGGACCGGAGGATTTCGGCGGGGCGGGCTTCTGGTCTGCGGAACGCGTCATGGCTGGTCCCCCTCGTGACGGGCGTTGAAGCGGTTGAGTTCGCGCACGAAATCGTCAAAGCGCCGGTTGGCGGCGGAAAGCTCGCGCATCACGAACCAGGCTGCGGCCGACGCCGTCGCAGCCCAGAGCAGCAGCCCGAGATGGCCGACATCGGCGCGCCCGACGAAGGCGGTGACGATCTGGTCGAGCAGGTTCATGGGCTGGCCTCTCCCGTTCGCGGCGCGCGGCCGTAGCCGACCGCCTCGCGCTGCTCGTCCTCGCTGAGGAAGGTCGCGGCGCCGAGCCGGCGCCAGAGCGATTCCCGCTCCTCGGCGAGCGCCTCGATGGCGTCGACATCGGGTTCCAGCGTCAGCTCGCCGCCGAAGGCCGGCCCGAGCCACTGCGCCAGCGACTGTGCCGTGCGCCGCACGAGCGGGATCGCGGTCTGGCGCCAGAAGGCGCGGTTGGCCTCGGCGAAATTGGCATGGGTGTTGTCGCCGGGCAGGCCGAGCAGCAGCGGCGGCACGCCGAAGGCGAGCGCGATCTCGCGCGCCGCGACGCCCTTGGCCGCGACGAAATCGAGTTCCGCCGGCGTCAGCGAGAGCGGCCTCCAGTCGAGCCCGCCTTCGAGCAGCAGCGGCCGGCCGGCATTGCGGGCGCCCTGGAAACTCTCCTCCAGCTCGGCTTTCAGCCGCTCGAACTGGGCGTCGGTGAGGCTCGCCCCGTCCGGGCCGTCATAAACCAGCGCGCCGGACGGCCGCGCCGCATTGTCGAGCAGGCCCTTGTGCCAGGCGCTGGCGGCGTTGTGGATGTCGAGCGAGCAGGCGGCGGCCTCGATCGGCGAGAGGCCGTAATGGTCGTCGACCGGATGAAACAGGGTGAGATGCAGGATCGGCGGGACCACGCCCTCGTCCTGCCGGAAGCGGATCGTGTCGCCGCCGACTGTGTAGTCATAGGCTTCCGGCCAACCATCGCGGCCGGGCACGACCTTCATCCGGTCGGGCCGCAGCGCGTAGAGTTCGCGTGGCTCGCGGCCCGTGCCGGCGGCCTCGACATAGGCGTTGCCGGCGACCAGCAGATGCCCGAACAGCATCTCGCGGAAGGCGATGCCGCCCTGGCGCGGATTGGGCCTGTCGATCAGCGCGAGCGCCGGATGCTCCGGCATTTCCTGATCGCCGACCTTGGCGATCAGCGGGGTCTGCGCAGCCGCCTCGGCGATGAGCCGGACGCAGCGATGCACGACCGGGTTGCGCTCATAGCCCTCGCGGGCGAGCGCCGCATAATCGCGCGGCGTCCAGACCGGGCGCCCGGCCTCATGCAGGGCGATCAGCGGCCCGACGCGCGAGCGCTTGCGTTCCGGCGCGGCGGAGCCGCGCAGGTTGCGAAGGAAATTGAGCATGGAGGTCTCGCTTATGAGTGCGTCATGCTCGGGCTCGACCCGAGAATCTCGGAAACCAGTGTCTTCTCGTCCCGAGATTCTCGGGTCTTCGCTGCGCTACGCCCGCGAATGACGGGCCTAAATCCCCCTCACCCGCGGCCGGCCTTTCGGGCCCAGCATCAGATGGGTCAGCGCCCAGACGAGCGCGTCGAGCCGGTCCGGCGAGCGGCCGGAGCTGAGGCCGCCGGGGGTGAAATCACACATCTCGTCTTCCAGCGCGGGAAAGGCGCCGGCATGGCGCACCCGCCCCTGCGCATAGAGCGCCGCCACCGGCTCGGCCCGCAGATATTTGCCCCGCGTCGCCCGAACCGCGCTCACCGGCACGCCCGGATCGACCTCGCGGATCACGGCAGTCGCCATCTCGCCGCCTTGGTTGACCTCCACGACGAGCGCATCGGCCTCGAAGCGCCGGTAGAGCGCGACCGCCTTTGCCGCCCATTCATGCGGCCGTGCGCCCGACACGGTGCCATCCTCCCAGCACATGGCCGAGGCCTTCGCCGTCGAGGCCGGCCACCACCAGCCCGCAGGAATCGGCCCGGGCCGAGGACGAGGCCGGCGGATCGACCGCCACCACGATCTGCGCCAGGGCCGGCGCCTCCCGCTCCCGGCAATCCTCGATCATCGCCCGCGTCCAGAGCGCATCCGCGCTTTCCTCGACCAGTTCGCCGTCGAGTTCCTGGCGGCCGAGCCGGGTGCCGCCATAGCTCTGCGTCACGCTGCGGATGAAATCGGCCGCGAGGTTGAAGCGGTTGGCGCTCGTCGCCGCGCGGCTCACCGCCACCTCGGGATCCGCCAGCAGCCGCTTGATCAGCGGCACGGGACGGGGCGTCGTGGTGACGATCTGGCGCGGCCGGTCGCCGAGCCGGAGCCCGAATTGCAGCATGTCCCAGGTCTCCTGAAGGTTCGGCCATTTCGCCAGCTCGTCGGACCAGGCGGCACCGAATTGCGGGCCGCGCAGCCCTTCCGGATCTTCCGCCGAAAACACCTGGGCGATGGCGCCATTGGGCCATTCGAGCCGCCGCCGCGAGGGATACCAGCTCGGCCGCTCCCAGCGGGTGTGTATCGCGAGCAGCCCGGAGACGCCCTCGATCATCACGTCGCGGACCTGGCCTTGCGTCTCGCCGACCAGCGCGATGCGTTCCGTCGCCGCCGGCGCATAAGGCTCCTGCCCCAGCGCCATGCCCTTGACCCATTCGGCGCCGGTGCGGGTCTTCCCCGCGCCCCGACCGCCCAGAACGAGCCAAATCGACCAGAGGCGTTCCGGCGGCTTCTGATCTGGGCGTGCCCAGATCAGCCACTCGGCCTTGAGGACCTCGTATTCATGAGGCGACGCCGTCTCCATCAGGAGCTGCAGGGCCGGCAGGCGGTCCTCCGCCCGCAATAACTTCAAGACGTCGTGCAAGCTCCTGTCGGAGTTCGGCGACGTGGCGCAGTCCGGCGGCGGGCGAGAGTTCATCGTTGGATCTGTCCTCCCGGCCGGGCGCCGCCGCGTCGAGCGCCACCAGTTCGCGCACGGTGCGGGCGAGCACGGCGAGCGCCTTGGCCTCGGATTTGCTGGCCGCCGCGCCCTTCGGCAGTTCATCGAGCCGCGCCTCATGCGCGTCGAGCTGGCGCTGCGCCGCGCGCCAGAGCCGCGTCACCACGGCCTTGCGGCCCACGGGCAAGCGCTTGCCCTTCGCGACCGGCAGAGCCGGCGCGTCATCATCGGAATCGGACATGGGTAAACCTCGCAAGGCCCGACATGCGAAAGCCGCCGGCGGATGAGCACGGCGGCTTGGCGTCTGGTCACACTTCGTGAGCGTTCCTGATGTCTACCGGATCAGCGCGACGCTGTCAAGGACTAATTTCCTATATGCGCTCGCGATCTTAGATCGCGGCATGAAGGACATTGACGGCAAGCGCCTCACCTATCGGCGGATTGGTCAAGCCGCGCTCGCGTAAGCAGCAGGCCAAGCGCATCCTGCATAAGCGCAAGCATAGAAAGACATAAGCATTTTCTTATGTCTCGAGAGTCTGTGCACAGCGGTGCACTCAACTTGCGCGCGCACGCCGAATCGGAGAACGTTGCCAGTTGATCCTAGGAATGGAAACGCCACCGGGGGTAGGAGCCCGGTGGCGCGGAAGTTTCTGGACCGCATTTCCCCTTAGCCGGGCTGCGGGACAGGCTGGTTAGCGGTTCGGAGTTCACTCCCGAATCTAGCCCTTGGTCAAGCCCGGCTTTCGATCACGGAGCCACCATGGCTAATTTTATTGTGACGTACGACCTGAACGGGCCTCACCCAACCCATAAGCAGATGGACGACCATCTTTCGGCGCTTGGTCCAGCGTCGCTCCGGGGGCGAGTTCTGGAGACAGTATGGTATGTGTCGTATCCGGGGACGTGCCCGCAGTTGCGAGATTACGTATCGCAAATCCTGGGCTCTGAGGACCTGTTGCTGGTGGTAGAGACCGACCGGGCTGCATGGACAAAGCTCCTCGTCAATTCGGCTGCGTTCAAGTCGGCTTTCGAGGCAGGGTAACCGTTGGGCCGGCGATAGCGCCGGCCCTTCGTCATTCTTGCGGGCGCCCGCTTTAAGATCCGTTTCATGCGGCTTCGGCGGCGTCGTCAGCATCCGCTTCAACATCTCGTCTGTCTTGTCGTCTTCGGAGCTACCTATGGCGCGGCAACCGCTTCCTCGCAAATATCATCGGGGGCCTTGGTCTCTCGGTGCTAGTCAACTCGACAAGCGACCAGCCCATTTGGCTGCAATAGGGTCCGTTATTACGCGCTGGACCGACGTTGAAACGGAAATGGCGTTGGTTCTTCGCTTACTCCTGGGCACCCGCTCCGAGGCCGCCGTAGCTCTGTATACGTCCCTAAGACAACAGCGATCCAGAACAGAGACAATTGCGACGGTAGCTAGTTCGATCTTGGACAGCGACGAACAAGAACTCCTCGCAGCAATCTTGATTGTCTACGGCCAGACAGAAAGCGCCCGTAACGATATCGCCCACGGCTGCTATGGCAGTTGCGACGACATTGAGGATGGTATCATTTGGCTCCCAACGAAGGACAACGCCAACTGGACCGTATCTGTCTGGCATAAAGACGAGGCAGGATCGCGCAGCGGCGACGAACATGCAGAACTCGCCAAAAAGATGCTCGTCTATAAGCTTTCAGATCTAAAAGCAGTCGTCTCCGAAATCGACGACACATGGAAACTGGTGTTCAACCTGATCAGCTATCTACAAACCCGCTCTCTGGGGCCCGATCTAAAACGCGCTGAAAGATTTCACCGGCTACGTAGCGAGCCCCGTGTATCGAAAGCTCTAGCCCAAATGCGGGACAGGAAGCAGCGATCTCCTCAATCACAGCCTTGACGAGATCGTGGGGCGAACCAGCGATCTCGTCATCGTCGTTTATTTCGGCCTGTCGCTGGGAACCATGGGCATCGGAACTGATTCGTCACGCACATAACTGAGATTAAATACCTACGCCAATCAGAAATGCGACTGGCAATAAGTCACACCTCCTCCTTCTCCACCCATTTATACGTCACCGCCGGCACATATTGCTCCATCCGGTCGAGCAGGGTCGCGGGCTCAGTGTCGGTGATCGTCATGGCGCGGTGGGTCTGCTTGAGGAAGCCAGCCTCCACCGTGTTGTCGAGGAAGGTCGCCAGTGGGTCGTAGAAGCCGGCGACATTGAGGAAGGCGAGCGGCTTGTCGTGGATGCCGAGTTGGGCCCAGGTCCAGATCTCGAACAGCTCCTCGAAGGTGCCGATGCCGCCGGGCATGGCGATGAAACCTTCCGAGAGCTCGGCCATGCGGGCTTTCCGGATATGCATGGTCTCGACGATCTCGAGCCGCGTCAGGTGGTGATGGCCGACCTCCTTCTCGCGCAGCGCGCGGGGGATGACGCCATGGACCTCGCCGCCGGCGGCGAGCGCGGCATCGGCGACGATGCCCATCAGCCCGACCGCGCCGCCGCCATAGACCAGCACCATGCCGCGCCTTGCGATCTCGGCGCCCATGGCTCGGGCGCCCTCGGCATAGACGGGATCATTGCCGGGGTTGGACCCGCAGAACACGCAGACGGATTTCATCGGATCAAGCCCCCTTCGTTGCCAGCGCCTGCAGGATGCGTGCCCAGGAGCGCTGGCCCTTGTGAAAGGAGGAGAGGTCGTATTTCTCGTTGGGCGAATGCACGCGGTCGTCGTCGAGCCCGAAACCGACGAGCAGCGTGTCGATGCCGAGCAGGCGCTTGAAATCGCCGACGACGGGGATCGACCCGCCCGAGCCGATGGTGACGGCCTTGCGGCCCCATTCCTCGGTCAGCGCGTTTTGCGCCTGGCGCAGGGCCTGCGACTCGACCGGAACCGCAATGGCCGGTGAGGCGCCATGGGCGACGAAGTCCGCCGTCACATCGGCCGGCAGCCGCTCGCGCACGAAGGCCTGGAAGGCGGCCGCGATCTTGTCGGGGTCCTGCCTGCCGACGAGGCGGAAGGAGACCTTCGCCGAGGCCTTGCCGGCGATCACCGTCTTGGTGCCCTCCCCGGTATAGCCGCCCCAGAGCCCGTTGACGTCGCAGGTCGGGCGGGACTGGATCTGCTCGATCAGCATGCGCCCGGTCTCGCCGATCGAGTGCTTCAGCCCGATCTGGCCGAGGAACTCGTCCTCGGTGAGGTTGAGATCGGCCCAGTCGGCCTTTTGCTGGTTCGTCGGCTCCTCGACGCCGTCATAGAAGCCCGGCAGCGTAATGCGCCCGTCCTCGTCGTGCAGGGCGGCGACGATCTTCGCGAGCACATGGACGGGGTTGGCCGCCGCCCCCCCGAACAGGCCGGAATGCAGGTCGCGGTCGGCGCAGGTGATCGTCACCTCCTGATAGACCAGGCCGCGCAGCGAGGCGGTGATGGCCGGCGTCTGCCGGTCCCACATGCCGGTGTCGCAGACGAGCGCGAAATCCGCCTTCAGCTCGGCGGCATTGTCGCGGACGAAGGCCGGGAGATTGACCGAGCCCGATTCCTCCTCGCCCTCGACCATCACGGTGACGCCGACCGGCAGGTCGCCGGTCTCACTGAGCGTCGCCCGCAGCGCCTCGACGAAGGTCATGACCTGGCCCTTGTCGTCGCAGGCCCCGCGCGCGACGATGGCCTTCCTGCCGGGCTCGATCTCCTTGATCACCGGCTCGAAGGGCTTGGTGTCCCAAAGCTCCAGCGGGTCGACCGGCTGGACGTCGTAATGGCCGTAGAACAGCACATGCGGTGCGCCGGGCTTGGGGCGATGGGCGAGCACGATCGGATGGCCAGGCGTCTCGCGCAGGCCGGCGGTGAAGCCGAGCGATTCCAGGTCCTTCTCCAGCCACTCCGCAGCGCGGCGGCTGTCGGCAGCGTAAGCCGAATCCGTCGAGATCGAGGGGATTTCGAGCCATGACGACAGTCGGGTCAGCGAGGCGTCGAGATCGGCATCGAGGCGGGCGAGGATCGCGGGGAGCTGGGTCATGGCACTCGGCAGGGCTGGGCTCGGGCGGAGAGGCTGAGCCGATTCAGGTGACGCCATCATGGCAAGGCACAGGGCCGGCGTCAGCCTCGTCCTGACATGGCATCGATGCGAATTGGCGCGTCATTCTCGGGCGCAGCGAAGCGCAGACCCGAGAATCTTATGACAAGAAGGCTCGTTGACGAGATGCTCGGGTCAAGCCCGAGCATGACGTGTTCTCAGCGCTTCCCGCCCATCATGCTGCCAAGCACGCCGCGCAGGATCGCGGTGCCGACCTGGCGGCCGATCGTGGTCGCAGCCGAGCGGGCGGCCGAGGTGAGCACTTTCTCGGCCATGCTCTGCGGCAGGGCGCCGCCACGGCTGCCGGGGCCGGTCTTGGGGCGCTGCTGCGGCGCGCCGCCGCCGAGCCAGCCGCCGATCGTGTCGAGGATGCCGCCGCCGCCGGTCGTCGAGGCCTCGACGGGCCCCTCTTCCGGCGACAGTTCCTTGCGCTTCATCAGCTCCTCATAGGCCGACTCGCGGTCAATCATCGTGTCGTACTTGCCCTTGAAGCCCGATTCCGTCAGCGCCTGCTGGCGGATCTGCGGCGAGCAGGGGCCGACCTGCGCCATTGGCGGCGCGATCAGCGTGCGCTCGACGATGGTCGGCGAGCCCTTGCCCTCGAGCGTCGAGATCAGCGCCTCACCCACGGCCAGATGCATGATGGCCTCGGCGGTGTTGATCTTGGGGTTCTGGCGGAAGGTCTCGGCCGCTGCCTTGACCGCCTTCTGGTCGCGCGGGGTGAAGGCGCGGAGCGCGTGCTGGACGCGGTTGCCGAGCTGGGCCAGCACGGTCTCGGGGATGTCGAGCGGGTTCTGCGTGACGAAATAGACGCCGACGCCCTTCGAGCGGATCAGCCGCACGACCTGCTCGACCGCCGTCAGCAGCGCCTTGGGTGCCCCGTTGAAGAGCAGATGCGCTTCGTCGAAGAAGAAGACCAGCTTGGGCTTGTCGAGATCGCCGACCTCGGGCAGCTGCTCGAACAGCTCCGAGAGCAGCCAGAGCAGGAAAGTCGCGTAGAGCCGCGGATTGGCCATCAGCTTGTCGGCGGCCATGATGTTGACGATGCCGCGGCCATAGCGGTCCGTCCGCATCAGATCGGAGATTTCGAGCGCCGGCTCGCCGAAGAACAGGTCGCCCTTCTGGTTTTCCAGTACCAGCAACGCGCGCTGGATCGTGCCAACCGTCTGCGAGGTGACGTTGCCGTATTTGGTGGTCAGGTCCTTGGCGTTCTCGGCGATGAAGCCGAGGATCGCGCGCAGGTCCTTGAGGTCGAGCAGCAGCAGCTTCTGTTCGTCGGCGATCCGGAAGGCGATGTTGAGCACGCCCTCCTGCGTCTCATTGAGATCGAGCAGGCGGGCCAGCAGCAGCGGCCCCATTTCCGAGATCGTGGCGCGGACGGGGTGGCCCTGCTCGCCGAAGACGTCCCAGAACACGGTGGTGAACTGGTCGGGCTCGTATTTCACGCCGATCTCCTCGGCGCGCTTGACGAAGGGCGGCTTCGAATCGCCGGGCGCAGCAATGCCCGAGAGGTCGCCCTTGATGTCGGCGGCGAAGACCGGCACGCCCTCGCGGGCAAAGCCCTCTGCCAGCACCTGCAGCGTCACCGTCTTGCCGGTGCCGGTGGCGCCAGTGACGAGGCCGTGGCGGTTGGCGAGCTTCAGCAGGAGGGTTTCCGGCTTCCAGCTCTTGCCGATCAGAATCGCGCCGTCATCCGCCATGGGCCTGCCTGTTGTGCTGTCGATGGGTCACGGCAAGGATGTAGCGAATGGCGGTCGTCGGCGGAAGCCCGTCCGGTCGCCGGACTATCGCAGCGACCCAATCGTTGATATGTGAACTATCTGGCCATCCGCGCCGCAACCGACAGGATCGACATCATGGATGAACTGATTTCCCGCGTGATCGCGGCCTCGGGCCTCAGCGAAGATCTCGCCCGCAAGGCGGTCGGCATCATCCTCGCCTTCCTGCAGAAGGAAGGCCCCCCTGCCGAGATCGGCCAGCTGATGACGGCCCTGCCCGGCGCAGCGGAGCTCGCGGCAGCCGAGGGCGGCGCCAAGGGCGGCCTGATGGGCATGGTCGGCGGCATGATGGGCGGCAGCGGCGGCGTGATGGCGCTGGGCGGCCAGCTCATGGGCGCCGGCCTCTCGATGGGGCAGATCCAGTCGGTTTCCAAGGAAATGTTCGCCGTCGGCCGGGAAAAGGCGGGCGAGGATGCGATGGGCGCCATCGTCGGCGCGATCCCGGGTCTCGGCCAGTTCGTCTGAGCCGCGCCGCAATGTGAGGGTTACAACGCCGCCGCGAGGCGGCGTTGTCGTTTGCGCCCTGCCCGGCGCGGGTTTGCGCAGCCGCGTTGCGACGAAGTAGGAATGGCGGCGCGGCGCCCTGCATGGCAATCACCGCCGCGCAGCCGCGCGCGGCGGCTGATGACGAGGACTGCTTGGCATGACTTCGGCCCCGGATCCCGACCTGTCCTTCATGAGCGCGTTTCCCGCCCCGACGCAGGAAGCCTGGCGCGCGGCGGTCGACAAGGTGCTCAAGGGCGGCGATTTCGAGAAGCGCCTCGTTGCCAAGACGGCCGACGGCATCCGGATCGAGCCGCTCTATGCGGCGGCTTCGCCGGCCAACCGCCCCCTCCGCAGTGAGGCCGGCCGCTGGCAGGTCGCGGCCCGGCTCGACCATCCCGAGCCGGCCGAAGCGCAGAAGCTGGCGCTCGCCGATCTCGAGGGCGGCGCGAACGCGCTGACGATCGCCTTTGCCGGAGCCCGGGCCGCGCGCGGATACGGGCTCGTTGCCAAAAACGTCGCCGCGCTCGATGCCGCTCTCGACGGCGCGATGCTCGACCTGATCCAGCTGCGCCTCGACCCCGCCCCGGAGGGTCGCATCAACGCCCTGCTGCTGGCGGCGCTGGTCGAGAGGCGCGGGCTTTCGCCCGAGGCGCTGTCGATCGATTTCGGCATGGACCCGATCGGCGTCTTCGCCGGCACGGGCGGGCTCGCGGCCTCCTGGCCCGAGGTCGGGCGCCGGCTCGCCACGACCATCCGGGCGCTGAAGGCGCGCGGCTTCAACGGCCACTTCGTGACGGTCGACACCCGGCCCTGGCATGAGGCCGGGGCCAGCGAGGCGCAGGAGTTGGGCTATGGCCTGGCCAGCGCCATCGCTTACCTGCGCGCGCTGGAAGCCGAGGGCTTTTCGCTCGAGGAGGCGCGCGACGCGATCTCCTTCACGCTGGTCGCCGACACCGACGAGTTCCTGACCATCGCCAAGCTGCGGGCGGCGCGCCTGCTCTGGGCGCGCATCCAGGGCGCCTGCGGGCTGACGCCCGTGCCGATGCCCCTGCATGCCGAGACGGCCTGGCGCTCGCTGACGCGGCGCGACCCCTGGGTCAATCTGCTGCGCGGCACCGTCGCCACCTTCTCGGCGGGCATCGGCGGCGCAGATGGCGTGACGGTCCAGCCCTTCACCGCCGCGCTTGGCCTTGCCGATGGCTTCGCCCGCCGCATCGCCCGCAACACCCAGCTCGTGCTGCTGGAGGAGGCCAATCTCTGGCGCGTCGCCGACCCCGCCGCGGGCTCCGGCAGCTTCGAGTCCCTGACGCAGGCGCTGTGCGAGCAGGGCTGGGCGCAGATGCAGGCGATCGAGCGGGAGGCGAAGGACGGCCTGCCGGGCATCCTCACGGCGCTGACCACCGGCACGGCCCAGGCTGCGCTGGAGCGTCAGCGCGAGGCGCGCGCCAGGGCGATCGCGACGCGGCGCGAGCCGATCACCGGCACGAGCGAGTTCCCGAACCTCAAGGAAGCCGCGGTCACCGTGCTGGATATCGCCCCGGTCACCATGGGCACATCGAAGGGCCGGAGCGGAACTGCGCCCGATCCGGAAACCCTGATCGCTCGGCTCGCCGCGGGCGCCGAACGCCAGGAGGGCCTGATCGCGCCGCAGGATGGTTTGCGGGCGCAGTCCCTGCCGTCGCAGCGGCTGGCCGAACCGTTTGAGGCGCTGCGCGACCGGGCCGATGCGGCCGCAAAGCCAGTCGTCTTCCTCGCGACGCTCGGCCAGGTCGCCGATTTCACGGCGCGGGCCGGCTTCGCGCGCAACCTGTTCGAGGCGGGCGGTCTCGCCGCCCCGGTCGGCGACGGCTTCGCGCAGGACGACAGCACCGATCTCGCTGCGCTCGCGGCCGCCTTCACGGCCTCGGGCGCGCGTCTCGCCTGCCTCTGCGGGTCGGACGCCGCCTATGCTGCCGAGGGCGCTGCTGCCGCGCAGGCGCTGACGACGGCCGGCGCGACTGTCTGGCTCGCGGGCCGGCCCGGCGACCTGGAGGCGGCGCTGAATGAAGCAGGGGTGCGGTCGTTCATCTATGCAGGCTGCGACGTGCTCGACGCGCTGCGGCGCGCGCATGATGCCGCCTGAGGAGCCCGGACCATGACCGCCATCGCCCTGACCATCGCCGGCTCGGATTCCAGCGGCGGCGCCGGCATCCAGGCCGATCTCAAGACCTTCGCGGCCCATCAGGTCTATGGCGCCAGCGTCCTCGTCGCGCTGACCGCGCAGAATACGAGGGGCGTGAGCGCGATTCATGCCGTGCCGGCGGCTTTCGTCTCGCAGCAGATCGACGCCGTCTTCGAGGATCTCGACGTCGCCGCCGTGAAGATCGGCATGCTGGCGACAGCCGAGTTGATCGAGACCGTGGCCGAGGGGCTGAGGCGCCACAAGGCGCGCAACATCGTGCTCGACCCGGTCATGGTCGCGGCGTCGGGCGCGCGGCTGCTGGAAAACGAGGCCGTCACTGCTATCCACCGCCATCTCTTCCCGCTGGCGACGCTGATCACCCCGAACCTGCCGGAAGCGGCGGCTCTGCTCGGCACCGGCGAGGCGGAAACCGAGGACGCCGTCGAGCGGCAGGCGGATGCGCTCGCTGCGCTCGGCGCCGCCAACGTCCTGATCAAGGGCGGGCATGGCGGCGGCGACAGCAGCAGCGATCTGCTGCTGCTCGCGGGCGGCAGCCGCCAGCGCTTTGCCGCGCCGCGCCTGACCACCCGCAACACCCATGGCACCGGCTGCACCCTGTCCTCGGCCATCACCTCGGGGCTGGCGAAGGGGCTCTCGCTGCCGGAAGCCGTCGGCCATGCCAAGACCTATATCTCGGCGGCGATCGCGGCCGCCGATGAGGTTCCGGTTGGCCATGGCCACGGACCGGTGCATCATTTCCACCACTGGTGGGATCGTCAGGACGGGAGACAGCCATGACCGCCATCCCGGATTTCGCGACGCTGGCCTATGCCGACGGCGTAGGACCCGCCTCCCCCGCGCTGCCGGCTGGCGAGCCCTGGCTGACGCCCGAGGGCATCCCGGTGAAGCCGGTCTACGGACCAGAGGATCGCGACGGGCTCTCCTTCGTCGACACCTTGCCGGGCATCGCGCCCTATCTGCGCGGTCCCTACCCGACGATGTATGTCAACCAGCCTTGGACGATCCGGCAATATGCCGGCTTTTCCACGGCCGAGGATTCCAACGCCTTTTACCGGCGCAACCTCGCCGCCGGCCAGAAGGGTCTCTCCGTCGCCTTCGATCTGGCGACGCATCGTGGCTATGACTCGGACCATCCGCGCGTCGGCGGCGATGTCGGCATGGCCGGCGTCGCGATCGACTCGATCTACGACATGCGCACGCTGTTCTCCGGCATCCCGCTCGACCAGATGAGCGTGTCGATGACGATGAACGGCGCGGTGCTGCCCGTTCTGGCGCTCTATATCGTCGCGGCGGAAGAACAGGGCGTTCCGGCAGCAAAGCTCTCGGGGACCATCCAGAACGACATCCTCAAGGAGTTCATGGTCCGCAACACCTATATCTATCCCCCCGCCCCCTCGATGCGGATCATCGGCGACATCTTCGCCTACACCTCGGCCCATATGCCGAAATTCAACTCGATCTCGATCTCCGGCTATCACATGCAGGAGGCCGGGGCGACGCAGGACCTCGAGCTCGCCTATACGCTCGCCGACGGCGTCGAATACATCCGCGCCGGCCAGCGGGCGGGGCTTGGGGTGGATGCCTTCGCGCCGCGGCTGTCGTTCTTCTGGGCGATCGGCATGAACTTCTTCATGGAGGTCGCCAAGCTGCGCGCCGGCCGGCTGATCTGGGCGAAGCTGGTCAAGGATTTCGGTGCGCAGAGCGAGAAGTCGCTGCCGCTGCGCACTCATTGCCAGACGAGCGGCTGGTCGCTGACGGCGCAGGATGTCTTCAACAACGTGCCGCGCACGATGATTGAAGCGATGGCGGCCACCCAAGGCCATACCCAGTCGCTGCATACCAACGCGCTCGACGAGGCGCTGGCGCTGCCGACGGACTTCTCCGCGCGCATTGCCCGCAACACGCAGATCCTGCTCCAGCAGGAAAGCGGCACCAGCCGGATCATCGATCCCTGGGGCGGGTCCTATTATGTCGAGCGGCTGACGGCGGAACTGGCGACGAAGGCGTGGGGCCATATCCGGGAAGTCGAGGCGCTCGGCGGCATGGCCAAGGCGATCGAAGCCGGCATTCCGAAGCTGCGCATCGAAGAGGCCGCCGCCAAGACGCAGGCGCGCATCGATGGCGGGCTGCAGGCGATCATCGGCGTGAACTGCTTCAAGCCCGACAACGAAGCCTCGATCGACGTGCTCAAGGTCGACAACGCCTCAGTGCGGGCGCAGCAGCTCGACAAGCTGAAGCGCCTCAAGGCCGAGCGCAACGAAAGCGAGGTCCAGGCCGCGCTCGCCGCCCTGACCGAAGGGTCGAAGGGCGAGACCAACCTGCTCGACCTCGCCGTGAAGGCGGCCCGCGCCAAGGCCACCGTCGGCGAGATCTCGCTGGCGATGGAGCAGGTCTTCGGGCGCCACCGGGCCGAGATCAAGTCGATCTCGGGCGTCTACAAGCGGGAGGTCGGCACGATGAACCCTGCGGTCACGCGCGTGCAGATGATGACGCAGGCGTTCGAGGAGGCCGATGGCCGCCGCCCGCGCATCCTCGTCGCCAAGATGGGGCAGGACGGGCATGACCGCGGCCAGAAGGTGATCGCCTCGGCCTTTGCCGATCTCGGCTTCGACGTCGACATCGGCCCGCTCTTCGCCACACCCGACGAGGCGGCCCGCCAGGGCGTCGAGAACGACGTCCACATCATCGGCGTGTCGTCGCTCGCGGCGGGCCATCTGACGCTGGTGCCCGAGCTCAAGGCGGCGCTCGCCAAGGCAGGGCGGCCCGACATCATGATCGTGGTCGGCGGCGTCATCCCGCCGCAGGATTTCGAGGCGCTGATCGAGGCCGGCGCCGCGGCGATCTTCCCGCCTGGCACGGTCATCGCCGATGCAGCCGAGAAGCTGCTCGAGGACCTCAACGGCCGGCTGGGCTATGTCCAGCGCACGGCCGCGGAGTAGCAGACAGGCGCGGCCGGCGGGCCGCGCCTGTCCCATGATCACGGATGTCGCCGCGCGACACTAGCGCCAGCCGTGACCATAGCCGTAACCGTAGCGGGGCGGCGGTGGGCGGAAGCCGTAGGCATCGGGGTGCTGCCAGCGGCGCCGGCCCCAGTAACCGTGGAAGACGGGCGGCGGCGGCCGCCAGCCGTGCCGGGGCGGGCCCCAACCCTCTTCGTAGCGCCCCCCGAAGGCCTCGGCGGTGGCGGGCGCCACGACGCTGCCCGCGGTGAACACGGCAGCGCCGAGAGCGAGCCCGGCCAGCGCGGTAACGACGAATCTGCGGGCCATGATCCTTGTCCTGTTGCAGGCTCGGGCCATCCCCTCGCCTTGATCACGACCATGGCGGAATGCGCCTGAACGGCGTTTGAGGCCGCCATTCACACGCCGTTTATGCGGGATGGGATGGCGTCGATGGGCGCCGGCGATCAGGCGCCCAGAGCCTGGCGCCGCTTCAGCAGCAGCGAGGCCGCGATCACCACCGTGGCGACGAAGCCGATCAGGATCGTGCAGGCGGCGTTGATCTCCGGCGAGACGCCGAGCCTGACCGCCGAATAGAGCCGCATCGGCAGGGTCGTGGCGCCAGGCCCTGTGGTGAAGCTCGCGATCACGAGGTCGTCCAGCGACAGCGTGAAGGCGAGCAGCCAGGCCGCCGCCACCGCCGGCGCGATCAAGGGTAAGGTCACCGTCCAGAAGGTGACCAGCGGCGTGGCGCCGAGATCGCGCGCCGCCTCCTCCAGCGAGCGGTCGAAGCCGACAAGGCGGGCCTGCACGACGATGCAGGCGAAGCCCAGCCCGAAGGTCGCGTGGGCGATCGTCACCGTCCAGAAGCCGCGCTCCACATCCGCCGCCACGAAGAGCAGCAGAAGGGAAAGGCCGGTGATCACCTCCGGCATCACCAGCGGCGCCAGCGCCATGCCGGAGAACAGCAGGCGCCCACGGAAGCGGCCCTGCCGCGCCAGCGCCAGCGCGGCAAGCGTTCCCAGCGCGGTGGCGAGCGTGGCCGAGACGAAGGCGAGGCGCAGGCTGAGCCAGGCCGCCGACAGGAGCGGCTCGTTGGCGAGCAGCGTCCCGTACCAATGCGTCGAGAAGCCGCCCCAGACGGTGACGAGCCGCGAGGCGTTGAAGGAATAGGCGATCAGCGCCAGGATCGGCAGGTAGAGAAAGGCGAAGCCCGCGACGAGGGCGAGGATGAGGCCGGGGCCGAGCCGGGTCATGCCGCGCCTCCCGCCTCGCCGGCCCGCGCCAGCCGCGCGCGCTGCAGCAGCGCCAGCGGCAGGACCAACACCACCAGCAGTACAACGGCCACGGCCGAGGCCAGCGGCCAGTCGCGGTTGGAGAAGAACTCCGTCCACAACACCTTGCCGATCATCGTCGTGTCCGGCCCGCCGAGCAGGTCTGGAATGACGAATTCGCCGATAGCGGGGATGAAGACCAGCGCCGAGCCCGCCAGGATGCCGGACAGCGAGAGCGGCAGAGTCACCGTCAGGAAGGCCCTGAGCGGCGTCGCGCCGAGATCGGCGGCGGCCTCCAGCAGGCTGCGATCGAGCTTCTCCAGCGTCGCGTAGAGCGGCAGCACCATGAAGGGCATGTAGGAATAGACCATGCCGATCAGGACCGCGGCTTCGGTGTTGAGCAGGCGCAGCGGCTGATCGCTCAGGCCGAGCGCCGCCAGCGCCATGTCAAGCAGCCCCTCGGGCCGCAGAATGCCGATCCAGGCGTAGACCCGGATCAGGAAGGAGGTCCAGAACGGCAGGATGACGAGCACGAGCAGGATGGCGCGCCAGCGCGCCGGGGCGCTCGCCATCGCATAGGCGAGCGGATAGCCGATCGCGAGCGCGATCAGCGTCGTCAGCGCCGCGATGCGCAGGGAGTAGAGATAGCTCTGCCAGTAGAGCGGATCCTCCAGGATCAGCCCGAAATTCTCGAGATCGAGCCCGGCCAGGAAGTCGCGCAGGGCCGCGAAGCCCTCGAAATGCGGGGCATAGGGCGGCAGCGCCGTGGCAGCGTCCGACAGCGCGATGCGCAGCACCATGACGAAGGGCGCCAGGAAGAAGAGCCCCAGCCAGAGATAGGGCACGGCCACGATCAGGCGGCCGTGCGACCTCGCCGGAGAAACGCGACCACTCACGGCTTCAGCACCAGCCCGGCCTCGACGTCCCAGGACAGCCAGACCGCATCCTCCCACGCGAAGGGGCGCTCGATCCGGCGCGAGCGGTTGGTCAGGGAGACCTTCAGGAGCTGGCCGCCGTCGCCGCCGACCATGACCTGAACCATGGTCATGTCGCCGAGATAGCCGATGTCCCAGATCTCGCCGCGGACCTTGTTAGCGCTCTGGGCCGGCTCGTCATGGCTCAGCGCGATCTTCTCCGGCCGCAGCCCGACGAGGACCGGCTCCCCCGGCGACAGGGCCGGCGCCTCCTCGTCGAGTTCGACGCAGCCCGCCAGCGGCGTCGCAACGCTGACGAGATCGCCTTCGACGGATTCAATGCGGCCCTCGAGGATGTTGATGTCGCCAACGAACTCCGCGACGTGGCGGCTCACGGGGGCCTCGTAGATCACGTCGGGCGGGTCGATCTGGACGAGCCGGCCATGGTCCATCACCGCCATGCGGTCGGCCATGGTCATGGCCTCGTCCTGGTCGTGGGTGACGACCATGAAGGTGGTGCCGAGCTCGCTCTGGATGTCCATCAGCTCGAACTGCGTGGCCTCGCGCAGCTTGCGGTCGAGCGCCGCCATCGGTTCGTCCAGCAGCAGGAGCTTCGGGCGCTTGGCGAGCGCGCGCGCGAGAGCGACGCGCTGGCGCTGCCCGCCGGACAACTGGTCCGGGCGGCGCTTGCCCAGCCCGTCCAGCTTGACCAGCGCCAGCATCTCAGCCACGCGCTGGTCGATCTCGGCCCGCGGCAAACCCTCGCGCTTCAGGCCATAGCCGATGTTGTCGGCGACGCTGAGATGGGGGAACAGCGCATAGGACTGGAACATCATGTTGACCGGCCGCAAATGCGGCGGCACGGCGGTGATGTCGACGCCGTCGAGCAGGATTTGCCCTTCGTCCGGCGTCTCGAAGCCCGCCAGCATCCGCATCAGCGTGGTCTTGCCGCAGCCCGAGGGGCCGAGCAGCGCGAAGAACTCGCGCGGGTAAAGCGCGAGCGAGACATCGGCGACGGCCCTGACGCCGCCGAAGCGCTTCGTCACGGCGCGGAACTCGACGAGCGGCTGCGCGGCCGGGTCGTTCCAGGGCTGGAAGGCGCGGCGCACGCTGCCGGGCGATGCCTTGCGCATGGCGCCTGCCCCTCGCCCCCTCTGTTCGCTCACGCCTGTCCGCCCACTTTGCCCGGCGCTCACTTGCCGGTCTTCACCCGGGTCCAGAGCCGGTTCACTAGCCGCTGCGACTTCTGGTCGTAAGGGGTGATCGTGTAGAGCCGCGCCATCACAGCATCGGGCGGATAGATGCCGGGATTGTCGCGCACGGCCGCCGAGAGCAGCGGTTTCGAGGCGATGTTGCCATTGGCGTACTGGATGAAGTCGGAATTCTTCGCCGCCATCGCCGGGCGGTTGACGAAGTCGATGAAGGCGAGCGCGGCGTCCGGATTGGCCGCATCCTTCGGGATCACGAAGGAATCGAACCACATCAGCGCACCTTCCTTCGGGATGGAATAGGCGATCTCGACCTTGTTCTTGGCCTCTTCCGCGCGCTTCTTCGCCTGGAGGATGTCCCCGGAATAGCCGACGGCGAGGCAGATATCGCCGTTGGCGAGCGCGTTGATGTATTCGGAGGAGTGGAACTTCTGGATGTGCGGGCGGATCTTGCGCAAGAGCTCGCCCGCCTTGTTCAGGTCGGCCTCTGCCTTGGAATCCGGGTTGAGGCCGAGATAGCGCAGCGCAGCGGGGAACATCTCCTCGACCGCATCCAGGACATGCACGCCGCAGTTCGAGAGCTTCTTGAGCTGGTCGGCATCGAACAGGATCTTCCAGCTGTCGATCACCGCGTCAGGGCCGAGCCGCTCCCTGATCTTGGCGACGTTGTAGCCGATCCCGGTGGTGCCCCACATGTAGTTCACGGCGTGCTTGTTGCCGGGGTCGTATTTGGCCAGCCGCCCCTGGATCTCTGGCCAGGCGTTCTTCAGATTGGGCACCTTGGCGGCGTCGACCGGCGCATAGAGGCCGAGCGGGATATGGCGCGGCAGGAAGGAGGCGGTGACCACGATCAGGTCGTAGCCGGTCTTGCCCGCCAGCAGCTTGGTCTCGACGGTCTCCATCTGGTCGAAGGTGTCGTAGACGACCGTGATGCCGGTTTCCTTCTTGAAGGCGTCCAGCACCTCCGGGTCGACATAGTCGGACCAGTTGTAGATCCGCAGTTCCTTGCCCTGTGCCGCGGCCTGGCCCGCAACAGCCAGCGACAGTCCCAGCGCGAGACCTGAAACGATTCCCCTCAACCAGCGGCCAGACATCATGACGCGTTCGATTCCTCTCCGGACGAGCGGCGCAGAAGCTAACAGCTTGGCGCCACGTCTCAAGCCGTTGTGATCCCGCGCCGCGTCGATCGATCTTGCGATGCAACAGGCCTGCCACATATTGCGCCCATGCGCGTCGCCCGTCTCCTGTCCCTCCTGTTCCTGTTCGTCTTCATCGTCCCGCTCGCCACCCATGCCGCGTGGTGGTCGATGCAGGGAACGGCCGATGACTGGCGCCGGGCCGACTGGTCGAGCGCGAAGCTCCTGCCCGCGGCGTCCACCGAGCCAGAGGCGACCGTTCATGTCTTCGCCGCCCGGGTCGGTCGCTGGCGCGGCGTCTTCGCGCATCATTCCTGGGTGGTGGTGAAGGAACCCGGCGCCAGCGCCTATACGCGCTTCGACGTCGTCGGCTGGGGCACGCCCGTGCGCGTCAACCATCGCGAGGCCGATGGGCGCTGGTACGGCAACCTGCCGGAGCCGGTGGCCGAAATTCGCGGCGAGGCGGCCGCGCGGCTGATCCCGCGCATCCGAGCAGCGGTCAAGAGCTACGCCTATGTCACGCCCGGCAGCTACCAGGCCTGGCCGGGGCCCAATTCCAACAGCTTCGTCCAGCATGTCATGGCCGAGGTGCCCGAACTGGCGCGTGCCCTGCCGCCGACCGCGATCGGCAAGGATTTCCGCGAGGATGGCCTGTTCGCCGGGCTGACGCCGAGCCGCACCGGCATCCAGGCCTCGCTCTACGGGCTCGCCGGCTTCACCATCGGCTGGGTCGAGGGTGTCGAGGTCAACCTGCTCGGGCTGGTGGCCGGCTTCGATCTGCGCAGCCCGGCGCTGAAGCTGCCGGGCTGGGGGCGCGTCGGGGTCTAGGATAAGGCGTCATTCTCGGGCGTAGCGAAGCGCAGACCCGAGAATCTCATGCAGGGAACAACGTGCGAGAGATGCTCGGGTCTTCGCCCGAGCATGACGTGTTCCGCCCTCACACCGCCTCCAGCGCCTGCGCCAGATCCGAGATCAGATCCTCGATGTTCTCGATACCGACCGAGATGCGGATCAGCGCGTCGGTGAGGCCGATCTCCTCGCGCAGTTCGCGGGCGACGCCGGAATGCGTCATCGCGGCCGGGTGAGAGACCAGCGTCTCGGTGCCGCCGAGCGAAACCGCGAGCTTCATGATCTGGAGGTTGTCGAGCAGCGCGAAGGCCTCCTTCTCGCCGCCGACGACGTCGAAGGCGAAGGTCGAGCCGGCGGCCGTGCATTGCCGGTCGAACACCGCCTTGCGCGGGTCGCCCTCCCTTAGGTCGCCGAGATAATGAACCTTGGCGACCTTCGGATGGGCGGAGAGGTAGTCGGCGACCAGCCGCGCGTTCTCATTGGCGCGGCTCATGCGGATGTCGAGCGTCTCGAGCGAGCGCATCAGCATCCAGCAGGAGTTGGGGTCGAGTTGCGTGCCCAGCGAGCCGCGCCAGCTCTTCACCTGCCGCACCAGCGCCTCCGAGCCGCTGATCGAGCCGCCGACGAGGTCAGAATGGCCGCCGACATATTTGGTCAGCGAGAGCAGCGAGAGATCGGCGCCCTGCTTCAGCGGCTTCTGGTATTTCGGGCCGAGCATGGTGTTGTCGACGACGACCGGCGGGCGATGGCCCTGCGAGGCTTCCAGCTCATCGGCGATCAGCTTGCAGGCGGCGAGATCGACCAGCCCGTTGGTCGGGTTGGCGGGCGTCTCGACCAGGATCATGCCGACGCGCCCCTTCGCCGCAGCGGCCTTGGCGGTCTCGCGCATCTGCGCGATGTCGAGCCCGTCGGTGAAGCCGAAGGGCGTGACGCCGAAGGCGCCCATCTGGTTCTTCAGCAGGGTTTCGGTGCCGCCATAGAGCGGGCGGGAATGGATGATCGTGTCGCCCGGCCGCAGGAAGGCAAAGCAGGTCGTGGCGATGGCCGCCATGCCGCTGGCGAAGACGGCGCATTTCTCCGCCTCGTCCCAGATCGCCAGGCGATCCTCAAGGATCTCCATATTCGGATGATTGAAGCGCGAATAGACCAGACCCGGCTTCTCGCCCGGCTTGGGCTGGCGACGGCCGGAAGTGAAGTCGAAGAAATCCTTCCCCTGCTGGGCGTTCGCGAAGACGAAGGTCGAGGTCAGGAAGATCGGCGGCTTGAGCGAGCCTTCCGACATGGCCGGCGAGTAGCCGAAGCCCATCATCAGCGTCTCGGGATGCAGCTTGCGGTTGGCGATCCGGTCCTTGTGATAGCTGTCGTCGCTCATGATGGCCTCGCTGGGATAGGGCTGCGTTGCGGAATGCGCCTGATCTCACTGTAGACCCGGCTTGTGGCGATTGCTTGGACGCTTCCAACTCGCTAACGATCATAATCAGCGATTTTCCTCCACGATGAAGCCCCCGGGAAGCAGATCATGCTCGATAGCGTCGACAGGCGGATGCTCGCCGTTCTTCAGGAGGACGGCCGCATCACCAACCAGGATCTGTCGGAGAAGATCGGACTTTCGCCCACGCCCTGCCTGCGGCGCCTGAAACGTCTCGAAGAAAGCGGCGTGATCCAGGGCTATTCCGCAACCGTCGACCCCAAGGCCTATGGCCTGCCCTTCAGCGTCTTCGTCTCGGTGCGGCTGTCGCAGCAGACGCAGGAGCACATCGCCGAGTTCGAGAGAGCGGTCGAAGGCTGGAACGAGGTCACCGAATGCTACCTGATGACCGGCAGCCAGGACTATCTGCTGCGGGTGCTGACGGACGGCATCGAGGGCTATGAGCGCTTCCTGAAGCAGAAGATGACGCGGCTGAAATGCATCCAGTCGGTCGAGTCGAATTTCGCGCTGGCGACGGTGAAGAAGCGCATCGGCCTGCCGCCGCTGTAAGCGGCTAACGCCCCGCGAAGAGAGCCTCCGCCGCGGCGGCGGCCATCCGCCGCGAATCGTGGCCGACGCCGGGCACGAGGATCTCGCGCCAGGGGCTTTCCACCTTCAGCCGGGCCGCCTCGGTGGCCGCCACGGCCATGAAATGGCGTCCCCGGGCGAGCCGGTTCGGCCCCTGCGCATCGGCTGCGCGACTATGGTTCAGCTGCGGATGGGCGGGGTCGTCGTCCCGCTCGCCGAGCATCACCACAAGCGGCTTCGCAAGGGCGGTTGCCAGCGTCGCCTCGGTCGCAGGCGTGCCGGCCAGCGAATAGGGATAGGCGAAGCCGCCCGCCTCGCCCCGCCGAGGCAGGGTGTAGTAGCCGGCGTTGGCGCTGATCGCGGTCGAGAAGCGCGCCGCCGGCATCAGCAGGACCATGCGGTGGACGAATTGCGCGCCGGCCGAGTGTCCGAACAGGACATAGCTCGGTCCTGCGACGCGGCCGCTGGCCAGAGCGCGATCGAAAAAGCGCTCGATGCTGGCATAGACCCAACGGGCCGGATCCGCCTCGTCGCGCACGCCGCCCTGCTGGAACAGCCGCGTCGGGAAGCGGTCGCGGTCGAAATGCGGCGCCGCGATCAGCAGGCCATGGCGCTCGGCCGCCTCGACCCAGTTCTCGCGGGCGGTCTCGGCATTGCGCTCCAGACCGTGGATCGCGATCAGCAGCGGACAGGGTTTGCCCGTGCAGGCCGCCGGCACATAAGTCTCGACATTGATCGCCTCGGCGCCGGCCGGCGAGACGTCCTCGTGGATCACATGGCTGCGGCCGGGCTCCTGGAACGGCGTCGGGTCATGGGCCGCGGCGCCGTGCAGGCTCCAGCCCAGCAGAAGCGCCACCATCACCCCCCGACCGGACATCGCCATGGCAAAGATCCTCCGCGGAGGCGACATTGCGCGGGCACCCCCGCGGCGGCAAGCCCCGGTCTCAGGCGCCCTTGCCGCGGTCCATGGCCCGGCGGACGACCTGCGTGACCTCGCTGTCGGACAGGAAGAGATCGTGGCGGAGCATGCTCCAGCCACGCCCCGAGGTGTCCGCGACGCGCACGCCCAACGCCTCGAGCCGGGCGCGGTCGGTGGCCCCGGCGCGGGCCACGCCACCGGCGATGCGGGCCGAAACGGCAAGCGCCCGGTCACCGGGGTCGATGATCACCGTCATGCGGCGGGCGAGCGGGCCGAGGCGCGATACGGTCTGCTCGAAGGCGTCGATGTCGACATCCGGCGAGGCGAAGATGACCGAACCGATGCGGGCATAGACCTCGGCCGAATCGCGCAATTCGCGCAGCCCCTCCAGCGTCAGGAAGCTTCCCATGGAATGGGCGACGATATGGATGCGCCCTACCGTCGGGTTGGCGACCAGGGCCTGCAGCGCCCTGACGAAGCCGTCGCGAGACCACAGCGCGCTCTCGCGGTCATAGGCGTAGTCGAAAAGCTTGCCGCCCGAGGGCCAGGTGAAGATCGCGGTGCGGCCCTGGAACTCCAGCGAATGCGAGAGCTGCCCGGCGCTGCGGGCGGCCGATTCGAAGGTCTCGTTGAAGCCGTGGACATAGAGCAGCACGTCGCGGCCCGTCGCGGCCTGCGCGAAGGCGCGGGCGGGATCGGAGGAATCGGCGGCGTCGACACCGAGCACCGCCCAGTCGCCGCTGACGACCGAGGAAATCTGGCCGGAAATGCCCCTCGCCGGTGGCGACAGTCGCACCTCGGCGAAGGTCAGCGAGCCGCGATCGCTGCCGAAATAGGGCTGGCGCGCCCCCAGCGAGCGCCGGGTCGTGACGACCAACAACTCCGGCTCCTTGCCAAGGGCCGAAGCATCGGCCCGGGTCGGCTCCGCGAAGGGCGAGACCGTCGCCTCGCTCTGGGCGCAGGCCGACAGCCCCAGAGCCAGAAGCCCCGAGATCGCTAGACGGCGTGAGGGAGCGTGCCGCGAAACTGGCATCGTGTCAGGAATCCGGTCGGTTGTGGGAGGCCGAGTTGGCCAGCGCACTCTTAACGACAGGCTAACGCGGCCAGATTGCGGCGGCGCCCCGCTTGCGCTGCAGAGGGTATCGGCGTGCCTGTCAGCGGCGGCCGGACACGATCGCCGCGGGCGCGGTCACCACCAGCCCCACCGTCGAGCCCACCGTGCCGACGACGCCCCCCGCGATGTCGCCGACCCGATCGCCAAGCCCGGGCCCGGCGGTGGCGATGCCGCCATCCTCCTTCAGGCGCTGGCCGATCATCTGCACGACCTTGGGCGAGGAGGCGAACTTGCTGTGATTCAGAGGATCGCCCGAGGATTCCGCCGAGAGGTCGATGATCCGCGCGCCGAGTTTCTCGAGATCGGCGATGATCTGCGTGTCCTTGGCGGAGACCGCACCGAGGCGGGTCTTGTCGCCGGCGAAGCGGCGCGAGAAATCCAGCGCCCTGTCATCGGCCGAGACGAAGACGGTGACGGGACGCTTGATCTCGCGCATCTGCGTCTTGAACACGTCGAGATCGACATCGGGCGCGGCCAGAATGATGTCGCGGAGTTTGCCGCCGAAGGTGCCGTCCCCACGGATCGCGGCCTGCCGGATCGTCTCCAGCGTCAGCAGCGTACCCATCGAATGGGCGAGGATGTCCATGCGCGTGGTGCCGAGGTCGCGGGCGATGGCGCGCAGGTTCAGTTCGAGGAAGTCGCGGGAATAGAAGGCGCTCTCGCGGTCATAGGGATAGGCCAGCAACTGCCCTCGCGAGGGCCAGGTGAAGAGCACCGGCACACCCTTGAAGCCCGAATCATGGACGATCTGGGCAAAGCGATAGGCGGCATCGGCGAAATTCGTGTTGAAGCCGTGCACGAAGACCAGCACGTCGCGCTGTGAGGCGGGCCGCTTCAGGATTTCGCGGCGGACATCCGCCACGATGGGCGCGAGATCGAGCCGCTGCACATTGGTGACGGCGAAATGCTTGGCGGGGTCGCTCGGGCCCGAATCGGGCAGTTCCAGTTCGCCCGACCGGTGGCTGGGGGGGACGGTAAAGTCGAGCCTGGCGAAGGACAGCCGCGGCCCGCGCTCGCCGCTGAAATAGACCGGCTCCGCCGATGCCTCGCGCGTCGTCGCGACGAAGATCTCGACCTTGCCCGCGACCTCACCGGTGGCACCCCTGCTGATCTCGAGCACCCGCGGCGTGCCGCAGGCGGCCAGCGCCAGGGGAGCGAGCAGCGCCAGAACCAGGATCTTGAACCGCACCACCGCCTGCATCGTCCTCATCGCCCGAAAGCGCCGCCATGACGCAGGCCGGTCGGTCGGCAACATTAGGGAGGCCGCCCTCCTCCCGAACCTTGTCGCATGACCCCCGGCCTTGCTAGGTGGACTCATGGCCGATCTCAGCGCTCCTGTCACCGCCCTCGCCGACGGCCTCCTCGCCGGCGACCGTGCGGCGCTGGCACGCGCGATCACGCTGGTCGAGTCGCGCCGGCCCGATCACCGCCGGCAGGCCAGCACCCTCGTCCAGTCGATCCTGCCGAAGACGGGAGGCGCGATCCGGGTCGGCATCACCGGCGTGCCGGGCGTTGGCAAATCGACCACGATCGATGCGCTCGGCAGCCTGCTCACCGGTCGCGGCCACAAGGTCGCAGTGCTGGCGGTGGATCCCTCATCCTCGCGCAGCGGCGGCTCGATCCTGGGCGACAAGACGCGCATGGCCCGTCTCGCAGTCGACGCTCGCGCCTATATCCGCCCTTCGCCATCCTCCGGCACGCTCGGTGGCGTCGCGGCGCGGACTCGCGAGACGATGCTGCTCTGCGAGGCGGCGGGTTTCGACGTCATCCTGGTCGAGACGGTCGGCGTCGGGCAGTCCGAGACGGCTGTGGCGGAGCTGACCGATTTCTTCCTGGTTCTGATGCTGCCCAATGCCGGCGACGAGTTGCAGGGCATCAAGAAGGGCATCATCGAGCTCGCGGACATGATCGCGGTCAACAAGGCGGACGGGGCTGGCGCGACCGCCGCGCGCGCCGCCGCGGCGCAGTACCAGGCGGCGCTGCACATTCTGGCGCCTTCGTCTCCGCTCTGGTCGACGCCGGTGGTGACGATCTCGGGGCTGAGCGGCGACGGGCTCGACACGCTCTGGGCCAAGATCGAGGATCACCGCGCCCGCCATGAGGCGAAGGGGCTCATCGCCCGAAAGCGCCATGCACAGGACGTCAAATGGATGTGGGCCATGGTCGAGGACCGGCTGCGGGCGAAGCTGCGCGACGACCCGGCGCTGAAGGCCGCGACGCCCGCGCTCGAAGCGGCTGTCGCGGCCGGCAAGCTGGCACCGACGCTCGCAGCCGACGACATCGCGCAGGCGTTGGGATTGTAAGCCGATGAAAGAAGCCCGCCCCGACATTCTGGTCACGGGCTTCGGCCCTTTCCCGCGGGTGCGGGTCAATCCGACGACCGCTCTCGCGCGGGCCGTGGCAAGCCGACTGCAGGCCGCCGGCTTCGCCGCAGAGGCCCTGATCCTGGAAACCAGCTATGCGGGAGGGCTGCCGCACCTGCGCGCCCATCTCGCGGAGGTGCGCCCCCGGGCGATCCTGATGCTGGGCCTCGCTGCGCGCGCCCGCAAGATCCGGGTCGAGCTCTTCGGCCGCGGCCATGCCAGCCCGCTCCATCCCGACTCCAGCGGGGCGACACCGACCGCAAGGCCGTTGCCGGCCGCCCTTCCCCTTTGGACGACGGGGAATCCGCAGGCCGCGCTGGCCGCACTGCGCCGCCACGGGCTGCGCAGTGCGCTGTCGCCCTCGGCCGGGCGCTATCTCTGCGACGCCTGCTACGCGGCCGCCCTCCGGCCTAACCGCAGTAGCGGCGTGCCGGTGATCTTCATCCATGTGCCGTGGCTGCGGCCCGCGCCCGGCGCCAAGCCGCAAGCGCGGGTCGCCTCCTTCCGCCCGTCAACGGCAAGTCTCGTCGCCAGCCTCACTGAGATGGGGATCGACCTTGCCCGGCATGGGCGAAGATCCGGCTGAGCACGTCCCGGAACGACACAGGCGGCCACGGCATGGGGCTTGAACCAGCGGTGCCATGGCCATGACCTCCCCTGCCATCTCGCGACGCTCGCTGCTCGCGACGGCCGTTTTCGGCACAGCCGCACTCGCGGCCGCGCCGCTGCGCGCCCAGACGCCGCAACGCGCCGTCCCGCTCGGGGGCCTCGGCCTCGATGCCTCCCAGTTCGGGTTGCGACCCGGGTCGCCCGACGATCAGTCGCGCCAGCTTCAGGCCGCACTGGCGGAGGCCGCCCGCAGGCAGGCGCCGCTCGCCATCGCGCCCGGGCGCTATCGCATCGGCCGCATCGTCCTGCCCGAGGGAGCGAATCTCGTCGGCGTGCGGGGCGCGACCGTCCTCGTCGCGGCGCAGGCGGGACCTTTGTTGTCGGCTCGCGGCGTCGGGCGGGCGTCACTGCGCGGGCTGACGCTGGACGGGCTCGATATCCCCGCCCCGGCCAGCGAGGGGCTGCTCGTGGCCGAGGGTGTCGGGCAACTCGACATCCAGGACTGCGCCTTCGCCAGGGCCGGTTCGGTCGGGCTCCTGCTGAACCGCTCGGGCGGCTTCATCGAGGGCAGCGAATTCCGGTCGATGCGGGAATCGGCGTTGTTCTCGCTCGACTCGCAGGGACTGCGGATCGAGCGCAACTCTGTCGAGGATTGCGGCAACAACGGCATCCAGCTCTGGCGCAGCCAGGCGGGCGACGAGCGCTCCTTTGTGCGGGGCAACCGGGTCGAGCGCATCCGGGCCGATGCCGGTGGCGACGGGCCCAACGGCAACGGCATCAGCCTGTACCGGGCCGGTGGCGTCATCATCGAGGGCAATCAGCTGCGCGACTGCGCCCTGACCTTCATCCGCAACAATTCCGGCACCAGCGTCCAGATCCTCGGCAATCAGGGCCGGCGCTGTGGCGAATGCGGACTCTATTCGGAGTTCGCCTTCGAGGGCGCGATCATCGCGAACAATCTGATCGAGGACTGCGCCCAGGGTGCCAACATCACCAATCTCGACCATGGCGGCCGGCTCAGCGTCTTCGCCAACAACATCGTCCGGCGCGCCCGCAAGGGACTCTATCCGGGCGTGAAGGAGCCGATCGGCGGCATCGGCGTCCATGTCGAGGCCGAAGCCGCGGTCACCGGCAACGTCATCGAGGACGCCAGCGAGATCGGCATCTCGCTCGGCTGGTCCTGGGGCATGCGCAACCTCGTCGCGACCGGAAACATGGTGCGCCGGACCGGCATCGGCATCGGCGTCTCGCTCGTTCCCAAGCAGCGCAATGCCGTGATCTCAGGCAACGTCATCGCCGAGGCGAGCCGCGGCGCGGTGGTCGGAACGGAATATGGGAAGGCCGTGACGGGCGATCTCACCCGGGGCCCCGACGCCCGGGCCACGGGCGTGCGGGTCGAGAACAACGCGGTGGGCTGAGACGCAGCCGGCGTCTCAGCCGCCCGACCCCGCCCTCACCCGGCCGACCTCGATGCCGTTCCAATTCGTCATCACGCTCTCGCGCAGCGGCGCGAAGGCGGCGCCTTCAGCCTCGTCCATCGGCAGGAAGCGCGCGATCAGGCTGGCCATCACCACCTCCGCCGCGCGCCCGGCGCCGTCATCGCATTTCAGCGCGATGCCGTAGCCCAGCTCCGGGAGGGCCCCGCAATACACGCCTTCGGCGCCGGTCTTGATGAAGATCCGCTCGCGCAACAGCTCCATGGCGCGGGTGTCAAAGCGGCCGGTGCCGGCGACCATGAAGGGATGAGCCGCGGCGGCCTTCCGGATGCGGGTAGCGGCCTCGGCGCGCTTCGGTCCGAAGCCGTGTCCTGTGCCGAGGCGGGCGAAGCCGAGCGCCAGGGCCTTCAGCGGCACGGCATAGGTCGGGATCGAGCAGCCGTCGGTGCCCATCAGGTCGCGCGAATGGGCTGCGCCGGTGACCTCCTCGAGCGCGCCGCGCACGGCCTTCTGCACGGCGTGCTCGGCCCGGATATAGCCCGCGGGGTCTTCGTCGATGCCGCAGGAGAGACAGACGAATCCGGCATGCTTGCCGGAGCAGTTGTTGTTGAGTGCGCTCGGCTCACGGCCGGCCCGGGCCATCGCCCGCGCAGCGTTCTCGTTGGTCGGCCAATGCGCGCCACATTCGAGGCAGCCAGGCTCGCGCCCGGCCTTGGCCAGCATGGCGGCGGAAGTCTCGGCATGGAGCGGCTCGCCCGAATGGGAGGAGACGGCGAGTGCGATCTCGGCTTCGGTGAGGCCGTAGCGGTCGGCGGCGCCGCTCTCGAGCAGGGGCAGCGCCTGGATCGCCTTGACCGCAGAGCGCGGGAACACCGGCCGCTCGACGTCGCCGGCCGCGAAGACCACGGCGCCGTCGGCATCCATGACAATGGCGGCGCCGCGGTGGCGCGACTCGACCGTGTTTCCGCGCGTGACCTCGGCCAGAATCGGGTTGTCCATCGTCGTCTCCGGGTCGCAGCGGTGTCGGCATCGGTGCGGGGCCATGCGCCCGGCGCGCAGCCTTGTGCCGCCCGCGGCTCGACCTGTCAAAAGCGATGGCGCAAACTGGCAGCAACCGCCATCAGGACCGTGGCGCCCCGAGCGGGCCGCGTCTGCCTATCGGGCGAACCGGAGCCGAGCCATGTCGAGCGACTACGAAACCCAGTACAACAACCGCGCCCGCGTGCCGGAGCATCCGCAACTGATCGCCGGCTGGGCCCGCGACGCCGAGGCCTATCGCAGCGAAGCGCCCGCCGAACTCGGCGTCGCCTATGGCGAAGGCGAACGCCAGCGCTACGACCTGTTCAAGCCGGAGACGCGCAGCGGCAACGCCATCGTCATGTTCATCCATGGCGGCTACTGGCAGGCGCTGGACCGCAGCTTCTTCTCGCATATGGCGCGCGGGCTGAACCGCCGCGGCCTGCCCGTCGCGGTCGTCGGCTACGATCTCTGCCCGCAGGTCGAGGTCGGCCATATCATCTGGGAGATGCAGCAGGCCGCGGCTGCGCTCTGGCAACGCTATGGCCTGCCCGTTGTCGCCACGGGCCACTCGGCCGGCGGGCATCTCGCCTCCTGCCTGCTCGCGACCAACTGGGCCAATGTCGAGGACGGCCTGCCGGAGCATCTCGTGCCGGCCGCCTATGGCATTTCGGGCCTCTACAACCTGAAGCCGCTGACGGAGACGAGCATCAACGGCGCGCTCAAGCTCAGCTTCGAGGCTGCCGAACGCGAGAGCCCGCTGTTCTGGCCCGCCCCCTCCGGCCTGGTGATGGATGCGGTGGTCGGCGGCGACGAGAGCGAGGAGTACTTCAAGCAGAGCCGTCGCATCGTCGATGTCTGGGGCCTGTCGGGCGTCCAGACCCGCTATGAGGAGATCGCCGGTGCCAACCACTTCACGGTGATCGCCGGCCTCGCCGATCCCGAGAACGGCATGACACGCCGCATCGCGGAACTCGCCGGCGCTTGATCTGCAGGGCTGTGAGGTTCTATCGAGAACCCTCGGCCACACTCCGGAGCCCGTGATGCAGACCTTCTTCGTCGAGATCAAATGCAAGCTCGGCAAGACCTATGAGGTCGCCAGCGAGCTCGCCGATCGCGAGATCGCCTCGGAGATCTACTCGACGGCGGGCAATTACGACATCCTGGCGAAGTTCCATGTCGCCGCGGATGTCGATATCGGCCATTTCGTCGCCCAGAAGGTGCAGTCGATCCCCGAGATCGCCGACACCCACACGATCATTACCTTCAAGGCGTTCTGAGCCCTATCCCGGCACCGCAGCGCGACACGAAAAGCGATTCCTGCCAGAGGCTTGAATCGATCTCTTCAGCTGTCGCGCAAGGGCCTTCACACGCTGATTCAACCGCGCAGTTCCTGCCGCTGCGATCGCGTGTGCCGGCAGCGGCGACCCCTGCCTGCGATTAATGCATGTTCTGCGCTTGACGACCTCCCCTCGTTCGCGCGACCTCGGCTGCTCCTGACATTGAGCCTGCGCCGCCGGAGCCGCCGCGATGAAGAGCAACCTGTCCCCCGATCTCCGCTCCGGCGCGCTCGTCTACCACCGCCAGCCCCGCCCCGGTAAGATCGAGATCCAGGCGACCAAGCCGCTCGGCAACCAGCGCGACCTCGCGCTGGCCTATTCGCCCGGCGTCGCCGCCGCCTGCGAGGCGATCGTGGACGATCCTTCCCAGGCTGCGGAGCTGACCTCGCGGCAGAACCTCGTCGCCGTCATCACCAACGGCACCGCCGTGCTGGGGCTGGGCGACATCGGGCCGCTCGCCTCCAAGCCGGTGATGGAGGGCAAGGCCGTCCTGTTCAAGAAATTCGCCGGGATCGATTGCTTCGATATCGAGGTCGAGCAGAAGAACATCGAGAAGTTCGTCGAGGTCGTCGCGGCGCTGGAGCCGACCTTCGGCGGCATCAATCTCGAGGACATCAAGGGCCCGGAATGCTTCGAGATCGAGGAGCAGCTCAAGGCCCGGATGAACATCCCGGTCTTCCATGACGACCAGCATGGCACGGCGATCATCGTCTCGGCGGCCATCCTCAACGGGCTCGACCTGTCGGGCAAGAAGATCGGCGACGTCAAGATCGTCGTGTCGGGCGCGGGCGCAGCCGCGCTGGCCTGCCTCAACCTGCTGGTCGAGCTCGGCGCGCAGCGCAAGAACATCTGGGTCACCGACCTGGAAGGCGTCGTCCACAAGGGCCGCAACACCCTGATGGACCGCTGGAAGGAAATCTACGCGCAGGAGACCGACGCCCGCACCCTGGCCGAGGTGATCCCCGGCGCCGACGTGTTCCTCGGTCTCTCGGCCGCCGGCGTGCTGAAGCCCGAAATGGCCAGGGCGATGGGTCCCAAGCCGCTGATCCTGGCGCTGGCCAACCCCAATCCCGAGATCACGCCCGAGGACGCGCTGGCCGTGCGCCCCGACGCGATGATCTGCACCGGGCGCTCCGACTATCCCAACCAGGTCAACAACGTCCTCTGCTTCCCCTACATCTTCCGCGGCGCGCTCGACGTGCAGGCGACGACGATCAACGAGGCGATGAAGCTCGCCGCCGTGCGCGCCATTGCGGCGCTGGCGCGCGAGGCGACGTCGGACATCGCGGCGCGTGCCTATGGCGGCGAATCCTCGACCTTCGGCGCGACCTCACTGATCCCCAACCCGTTCGACCCGCGGCTGATCATCCGGATCGCGCCGGCCGTGGCGCAGGCGGCGATGGCGACCGGCGTGGCGCGCAAGCCCCTTCCCGACATCGACGCCTATCGCGAGGAGCTGTCGCGCTTCGTCTTCCGCTCCGGCTTCATCATGAAGCCGCTCTTCGCCCAGGCGAAGGCTGACCCCAAGCGCGTGATCTATGCCGAGGGTGAGGACGAGCGCGTGCTGCGGGCGGCGCAGGTGGCGCTGGAGGAGGGGCTCGCGATCCCGATCCTGATCGGTCGCCCGAGCGTGATCGAAAGCCGCGTGCAGCGTTTCGGCCTGTCGATCCGGCCGGGCATCGACTGCGAGGTGATCAACCCCGAGGACGACCCGCGCTATCGCGACTATGTCCAGACCTATCTCGACATCGCCGGCCGCCGCGGCATCACGCCGGAGGCCGCCCGCTCGCTTGTGCGCACCAACAACACGGTGATCGCGGCGCTCGCAGTGGCGCGCGGCGAGGCCGATGCGATGATCACCGGCCTCGAGGGCCGGTTCATGTCGCGGCTGCGGCACATCAAGGACATCATCGGGCTGGCACCCGGCGTCTGCGACATCTCGGCGATGACGCTGATCATCACCAACAAGGGCGCCTTCTTCCTCGCCGACACCCATGTGAAGCATGATCCCAGCGCCGAGGAGATCGCGGACATGACAGTGCTGGCGGCAAGCCACGTCGCCCGCTTCGGCATCGAGCCCAAGATCGCGCTGCTCTCGCACTCCGATTTCGGCGCCGCCGATACGCCCTCGGCGCTCAAGATGCGCAAGGCGCTGGGCCTGATCCGCGAGCGCGCACCGGATCTGGAATGCGATGGCGAGATGGAAGCCGATACCGCGCTGGTGGCGATGGTGCGCGAGCGCGTGCTGCCCTCCTCGCGGCTGAAGGGCGTGGCCAACGTGTTGATCTTCCCCAACCTGGACGCCGCCAACATCGCCTACCAGTTCGCCAAGGTGCTGGCAGATGCGCTGCCGGTCGGGCCGATCCTGATCGGCGCGGCCAAGCCCGTGCACATCCTCACCGGCTCGGTGACCGCGCGCGGCGTCGTCAACATGACGGCGGTGGCGGTGGTCGAGGCGCAGGAGCGGGCGGCGGCGGCCGGCTGAATCCTGCATCCGTTGCGGCAGGGACACGGGCTCTGCCATGATCGCCTCGGCCTGCCTTCCCGAGGGCGGTGCCGTTGCCTTGGGGGGAGCCGGTCTTGAGTCCTGCGACGATTCTGCGTGCCCTCGGCCTGCTGGCGGCGCTGGCCGTCGCAGTCCTTCCCCCTCCCGCTGCAGCAGAAGGCGCCCCGATCGGCGAGCCGCTGCGGCAGGAAAACGGCTTCCTGCGCGTCCAGGCGAAGGGGCGCGAGGTCCGGCTCGAAAGCCTGATCGTGCGGCCCGAGGGCGCGACCGGGCGGCTGCCGCTGGCGATCATCACCCATGGCCGCAACAGCAGTTCGCTCAGCATGGGCGATCTGCGGGCGGCCCGCTACGCCACGCTGGCGCGCGACCTCGCCCGCCGGGGCTGGCTCGCCGCGGTGGTGATGCGCCGCGGTGCCGGACAGTCCGACGGGCCGCTGCCGTCTCTGGCCTCCTGCCCTGCCCCGGATATCGCCGGCTCATTCGGCGACGACGCTGATGACATCGAGGGCGCGCTGCGCGCCCTCCAGGCACGACCGGATGTGGATGGGCAGCGGGTGATCCTGCTCGGGGAATCGGCCGGCGGCGCCACGGCGATGTCGTTGATGCGCCGCAAGCCGCCAGGCCTGCGCGGCGTCGTCAACGTCGCCGGCGGGCTCAATCTCGAGGGCTGCACCGAGCGCGGACAGGACGCGCTGGTCGCGGCCATGACCGCCTGGCAGGGGCCGGACGCTGTGCCGCAACTCTGGATCTATGCCCGCAACGACGAGCTCTTTCCGCCGTCCCTGGTCGCGCGCATGCGCAAGGCGGCGCTCGATGCCGGGGCGGATGTGCGCTTCATCGACCTGCCGGAGCTCAAGCCGCGCGGCCACATGGCCTTCCTGCATGGACAGGGGCGCCATTTGTGGCTGCGCGAGATGGACGCCTCGCTGCGTGCCTGGGGCCTGCCGACGATCCCCAGCGATCGGGGCCGCTCCTTCCACGTCAAGCTCGGCCTGACCACGCGGCTCGATGTGTTCGAGCGCTATTTCACGGGCCCCGGCGAGCGGGCGATGGCGCTGAGCCGCAGCAAGAAGGAGTTCCGCTACTGGTTCGGCACGACCGATCTCGAGACCGCAAAGGCCAATGCGCTGCGCGACTGCGGAGCTCTGGCAACCGACTGCGTCATCGCCTTCGAGAACGACCGTTTCCTGCTGGACGAGCCGAAATGACGAAACAAGAGGCACTTCGCGGGCAGGGAAGCCAATTTACTTTACGTTAATTATGCCGTATTGAGGAACTCATTCTGCCTTGGGCGGGATCACAGTTGGCCTGGGTTGATTCGTTTTTGCCGATTGCAGCAACGCTGCGCAAACGAAGCTGAATACCAGGAGCATTCCATGGTCATGTCGCTGATATACAGCAGCCATTGTCGGCTGCCTGACGGCCATCATTTCGAAGACGGAATGGAGTCGATCCGGACCGTAGCGGCCGCACAGAATCATGTCTTCGATATCACAGGCTTCATGTTCTTCTTCGACCGGAAATTCGTCCAGATCATCGAGGGCGACTTCGACAACGTCGCCAACCTCTACAAATGCATCCGCCGGGACGCGCGGCATGACAGCTGCCGCATCGTCGAATTCTGTGAAATCCCCCAGCGTTGCTTCGCGCCGGGGATGCTGGCTCACTCGATCGAGTTCATCCGCGACAACGCGGCCGAGTTGCAGGTGAAGATGCGGTTCCTGAACAAGTTTATCGGCGAGTCCGGCCGGGATTCGATCAAGATCCGCGACCTGCTGCTATCGATCGCCTCCGAACTGCAGAAGAAGAGCCATTTCCCCAAAGGCAATGCGACCCATCGGTCCGGATTCGCCGCGCCGGTCGCCAGAACCGCGGCCGGCCACGCCTGACGCTGAGGGCCGCGAGTGCCACCCTGTCTCGCGGCCCCTTGGCGGCGTCTTCGCGTCGCGCTCTACTGACGTCCCGCCCGGCCGGGTTCACTTGCGCCGGCGGCAGCAGGGACCGCGCCCGATGCCTGGAATTCGGAGCCTCTCATTCGTTCTGACGATCGGGTTGGTGCTCGCGACGGCTGGGGCCGCGCTGGCCCAAGGCGTCCTTCATCGCAGCCATGACGGCGACCCTGGCAGTCTCGATCCGCTGCGGACGACGAGCGTCGCCGAGGCGCATCTGCTGCGCGACCTCTATGAGGGCCTCGTCATCCATACGATGAAGGGCGAGATCGCGCCGGGCGTGGCGGAGAGTTGGACGACCAGCGAGGACGGGCTGGTCTGGCGCTTCATGCTGCGTCGGGATGCGCGCTGGTCGAATGGCGAGCCGGTGACGGCGTCCGACTTCGTGTTCTCGCTGCGGCGCATGGTCGATCCGCGCTCGGGCGCGCCCTATGCGACCCTGCTCGATCCGATCCTGAACGCCGAGCGCATCCACAAGGCGGCCGAAGGTGCGCGCGTGGAGGATCTCGGCGTGTCGGCCCCGGAGCCCGGGCTGCTCGAAATCCGGCTGGAACGTCCGACGCCGCATCTGCTCGAACTGCTGGCGCACCAGGCCGCGCTGCCTGTCCACCCGGCGACCGCGGACCGGCCCGGCCGGCTGGCCGCGCGGGTGGCGGACTGGGTCTCGAACGGCCCCTATGTGCTGAAGGAATTCGTGCCCAGTTCCCATATCCGGCTGGACCGCAACCCCGCCTTCCACAGCGCCGCCGAGGTCCGCATCGAAACGGTGATCTCCTACCCCATCGCCGATGCGGCGGTCGCGGCGCGGCGCTTCGTGGCGGGCGAGCTGCACCTGACCACCGACATCCCCACCGACCAGATCGCGGCCCTGCGAGGGCGGCTGGGCGCACAGGTCCGCGTCTCTCCGGCGCTCGGCACCTATTTCCTGCTGCTCAACACGGCCAAAGCCCCCTTCTCCGATGCGCGGCTGCGCCGGGCGCTGTCGCTCGCGATCGACCGGGAGTTCATCGCCGAGCGCGTCTGGGCCGGCACCATGCTGCCGGCCTATGGCGTGATCCCTCCCCATATCGGCAATTATGGCGAACGCGCCGAACTCGACTTCAAGGCCGCCTCCCCGCTCGAACGTGAAGACGAGGCGAAGCGGCTGATGGCGGCCGCGGGCTACGGAGCCGGCGTGCCGCTGCGCATCGAGCTGCGCTACAACCGCAATGACAACAACCGGCGCACCATTGCGGCCATCGCGGAGCAATGGGCGGCGATCGGCGTCGAGACGTCACTGATCGAGACCGACAGCGCGGCGCATTTCGCCCATCTGCGCGAGGGCGGCGATTTCGACGTCGCCCGCTATGGCTGGATCGGCGACTATTCCGATCCGCAGACCTTCCTCTTCCTGTTCCGGAGCGACAACACTGCCTTCAATGTCGGTCGCTATGCCGATCCGCAGTTCGACGCGCTGTTGGGGCTCGCGGCCGGCGAAGCCGATCTCGCCAGGCGCGCCGCGATCCTGCGGGAGGCCGACAGCCTGATCGTCCGCGACCAACCCTGGATCCCGGTGCTGCACTATTCGCACAAGAACCTCGTCTCGAACCGGCTCGCCGGCTTCGCGCCGAACCCGCAAGGCGCGATCCCCTCGCGCTTCCTGAGCTTTCGCCCCTGACAGAAGCGGGGCTGCCCCCGCATCGACGCCGGCATTCGCCCCTCGCGCCCAGCTTGCGTCTCGGCTAGGAGCGATGCTGTTGGAAACCCGCTGACGAGAGCCGACCGATGTCCCGCATTGTCTATGTGAACGGCGCCTATCTCCCCGAGGAGGATGCCAAGATCTCGATCTTCGACCGCGGCTTCATCTTCGGCGACGGCATCTACGAGGTTTCGGCCGTGATCGGCGGCAAGCTGGTCGATTGCGAGGCGCATCTGGCCCGGCTCGAACGCTCCTGCGGCGAGATCCGGTTGGCCCTGCCCTGGTCGAAGGCCGAGCTGGTTGCGATCCACGAGGAACTGATCAAGCGCAACAGCCTCGACGAAGGCGGCATCTATCTGCAGGTCTCGCGCGGCGCGGCCGATCGCGACTTCCCCTTCCCGAAGGACGTCACGCCGACGCTGGTGATGTTCACCCAGGCCCGCAACTTCGTGAACGCCCCGGCGGTGAAGACCGGCATCAAGGTCGTTTCGACACCGGATCTGCGCTGGGCCCGGCGCGACATCAAGAGCGTCAACCTGCTCGCCCCGGTGCTGGCCAAGCAGTTCGCAGCCGAAAGCGGCGCGCAGGAAGCCTGGATGATCGAGGACGGCGTCGTCACCGAGGGCGCCTCGTCGACCGCCTGGATCGTCAAGGGCAAGACGCTGATCTCGCGGCCGCTCTCCAACAAGGTCCTGCCCGGCATCACCCGCATGGCCGTGCTGGCCTATATCGCAGAAACGGGCTTCGCCTTCGAGGAGCGCGAATTCACGCTGGCCGAGGCGCTGGACGCCGAGGAGGCCTTCATCACCTCCGCCACCAGCCTCGTCATGCCGGTGACGACGATCGACGGCCACAGCATCCACAACGGCGCCCCGGGCCCGACCGCGCTGCGCCTGCGCGAAATCTATATCGATTTTGCCCGCAAGGGCGGCGTGCTGGGGTGACCCCGGCGGGCTACAGAGCGTCCAGAAGCATCTTCGTTCCCTCCATGCGAGCCAGCGCAGCGGCGAGTCGCTCGCGCCAGCGTGGGCCGCGGGCCAAGGCGTCCTGATAGGCCTCTCGCAGTTCATCAGGACGATCGCGCGCAAGGATTTCGATCAGGAACGCCGCCTGTCGGCGGTCCTTGATCGATTTCAGGCTGTCGGCTCCTTCTCGCCGCCGGTCGGACACGATCAGCTTGTGGATCGCGAAGCGCTCCGGCCGGGGTATCTGGACGAGAACGCCGTTGCGATAGCAGAGCGCGGCGAGGATCGGCTCCGCGAGCAGGAAATTGAGATAGTGGAGCGATTGGGCGTGCACGCCCAATGCCTGCAGGGGCCTGGTGTCCTCCGTGTCGGTAAAGGACGGCGTCAGGAACTCAACCAACAGGTTCTTGCGGCTCTGCCGCCAGCGCCAGCTCCTGTGGCGATCCAGCCCCGGAACGGGTTCGAAGGCCAAATCGCCGAGCAGTCGCGGCAGGCCTTCCTCGACACTGTCCTGCACCGCCAGCGACAATCGCTCGAAACTGGCAATATCGATGTCGTTGGTCTGGGCGGCATCGTCGAGCCGGTAGCCCACGCCGAGTTCGCCCTCGTAAAGACGAAAAGCCAGCGTGCCGACGAGGGTGCCGCCAAGTCGAAACACGCCCGTCGCTGCCAGCGCCGCCACGAGGCTCCCGGTGGCGGCGTCGATCGGAAGGAAGCCTTCCGCCCGGAGGATCCGGATCAGGCGCGTGCGCTGGCTGCGTCGCTCGACCGCCGCAGCCTTGATGGTCGCCGCCCCGTCCAGACGCTGCCTCAATTGCGAGCTGTCCTCGCCGATGTAAGCTTTCTTGACCTCGGTGCCGACGCGGTAGCTGTCGTACCAGTAAACGCGGCCATTGCGCTCGACACGGGTCGGAGCGCCGCGCAGCTCGGAAACCGTTTCGTCCCGCAGCGCGTTGAGCAGATCGTAGTAGGCGCTGTGGGCCAGTGATGAGTGATAAGCGATCTCGGCCATGGCCATGTTCAACATGATCGAACGTTGTTGAACATGCTTCGTGTTCAACAAAAAATCAATGTGTTGAACATGGCGGCCGTTCCACCCGCTCCCCCATCACATAGGTCCCGACGACGTTGCGCTCGTCGCCGAGCGTGACCAGCACGAACAGCTCCTCGGCCAGATCGCGCGCCGTCTCCAGCCGGTGCGCCATGGCGCGCTGGGCGCCCGCGTCGAGCACGACGATGTCGGCCTCGTGGCCGGGCTCCAGCGAGCCGATCAGATGGTCGAGCTTCAGCGCCTTGGCGTTGCCGAGCGTGATGGCGTGGAGCGCGGCGAAGGCCGAGAGCGACTGCCCCTGCAACTGCAGCACCTTGTAGGCCTCCGACATCGTCCGCAGCATCGAATAGGAGGTGCCGCCGCCGATATCGGTCGCGACGGCGACCGGCACGCCCTCCGCGCGGGCTCGGGCCCAGTCGAACAGGCCCGAGCCGAGGAAAAGGTTCGAGGTCGGGCAGAAGACGGCGACCGTGCCAGTTTCGGCAAAGCGCCGCCATTCGCGGTCGGTCATGTGGATGCAGTGGCCGAGCAGGCTCTTGGGGCCGATCAGGCCATAATGCTGGTAGATGCCGGCATAGTCGCCCGGCTCGGGATAAAGCTCGTTGGCGAGCGCGATCTCGGCGCGGTTCTCGTTGATATGCGTCTGGACATGGCAGTCTGGATGTTCAGCGGCTAGCCGCCCGGCGGCCTCCATCTGCTCCGGCGTCGAGGTCACCACGAAGCGCGGGGTGATGGCGTAAAGCTGGCGGCCCTTGCCGTGCCAGCGCTCGATCAGCGCCTTCGAGTCGGCATAGCTGCTCTCGGCTGTATCGGTGAGCGCCTCGGGCGCATTGCGGTCCATCATCACCTTGCCGGCGATCATGCGGGTGTTGCGGCGCTCGGATTCGGCAAACAGCGCTTCCGCCGATTGCGGATGCACGGAGCAGTAGATCACCGCCGTCGTCGTGCCGTTGGCCAGCAATTCATCGAGCAGGAAGGTCGCGAGCTTTTCGGGGTGGCCCTGTTGCGCCAGACGCTGCTCCTCGACGAAGGTGTAGCGGTTGAGCCAGTCCATCAACTGGGCGCCATAGGAGGCGATCACCTGCGTCTGCGGCATGTGCAGATGGGCGTCGATGAAGCCGGGCATGATAAGATGCGGGCGGTGGTCGGTGATCTGCGTCCCCGCCGGCAGGGTCGGCAGGATGTCCTCCGCCGCGCCGACGGCACGAATGACGCCGCCCTCGATCACCAGCACCCCATCCGCGACATAACGATGCGCCGCCTCGCCGACATCGTGCGGATCGGCCACGAACCACAAAAGGCGGCCGCGCAGGGCGCAAAGGGGGCTGGTCTGGCTCAAGGATGCGCACTCCGGCTCGGATTCACATCACATCTGCACCAAATCAAAGCTTCCGGCCAAGCGGAGATCATGCCTAATCTGAGGGCATGATGTCTCTCCCCGCTGACTTGCTACCGCACACTTCAACCGCGCCGTCATCCCGGACGCAGCGCAGCGGAGATCCGGGATCCATCGTAGATCACCGGAGCCCTCCGATGGATCCCGGAGCTGCGCGGCTTCGCCGCTTGTCCGGGATGACTGCGCGGATGCGGGATCATGCATCGCACTCGTGGCACACGCAGCCGGTGCAGAGTCATGCGTGACACGCTCCGCTTCCTCCTCGGCGACGAGTTGATCGAGATCGCAAACTGCGATCCGACGTTGACGCTGCTGGACTGGCTGCGGCTGGAACGGCGCCTGACCGGCAGCAAGGAAGGCTGCGCCGAGGGCGATTGCGGCGCCTGCACCGTCGTCGTCGGCCGGCTCGATCGCGGGCGGCTGCGCTACGAGGCGATCAATGCCTGCATCCGCTTCCTGCCGACGCTGGACGGCTGCCAGGTGCTGACGGTCGAGCATCTGAAAGGCCCGGAAGGCAGCCTGCATCCGGTGCAGCAGGCGATGGTCGACTGTCACGGCTCGCAATGCGGCTTCTGCACGCCGGGCATCGTGATGTCGCTCTTCGCACTCTGGCTGAACGAGGATGCGCCATCCGTCTCGCGTATCGAGGATGCGCTGGCGGGCAATCTCTGCCGCTGCACCGGCTATGAACCGATCATCGCGGCGGCGCAGCGCATGTCGTCCGGCGGCGGCGACAGGCCGGACCGCGAGGCGGTCACCGCGAGGCTGCATGATCTCGAAGACGACGACACGCTCGCCCTCTCCGGACCCCACGGGCGCTTCTTCGCGCCGGCCACCGTCGCGGGGCTGGCGGATCTGGTGGCCGCCCATCCGCAGGCGACGCTGGTCGCGGGTGCGACCGATGTCGGGCTCTGGGTGACGAAGGGCATGCGGCGGCTCGACCCCGTCATCTTCCTCGGGCGCATCATGGCACTGCGGGAGATCGCGGATCGGGGCGATCACCTCGTCTTCGGCGCGATGGCGACCCATGCGGAGGCTCGCCCGGTGCTGGCGTCGCTCTCGCCGCAACTCGACGAGCTGATGCGCCGCTTCGGCGGCGAACAGGTCCGCAATGCCGGCACGATCAGCGGCAACATCGCCAATGGCTCGCCAATCGGCGACCTGCCGCCCGCGCTGATTGCGCTGGGGGCGAGGCTGGTGCTGGCGAAGGCGACGCCGGACGGAGTGACACGCCGCGACATCCCGCTGGAAGACTTCTTTCTCGACTACCGCAAGCAGGACCGGCGCGAGGGCGAGTTCGTCGAGGCGGTGATCGTGCCCAGGCCGGGCTCCGATGCGCTCATCCATGTCTCGAAGGTCTCCAAGCGCTTCGACGAGGACATCTCCGCCGTCTGCGGCGCCTTCCTGCTGCGGCGCGATTCCGCCGGCCGCATCGCGGAAGCCCGTCTGGCCTATGGCGGGATGGCGGGCACGCCCAAACGCGCCGCCGCCGCGGAGACCGCGCTGACCGGCCGGAACTGGGACGAGGCGGCCGTGAATGCGGCCATCGCCGCGCTGGCCCGCGATTTCACGCCGCTCAGCGACATGAGGGCCTCGGCCGGCTACCGGCTGACGGTTGCGGGGAACCTGCTGCGGCGGTTCCTGATCGAGACGACGCAGCCCGATATCGAGACACGCGTGGCCGGCCAACTCGCGGAGGCTGCCCATGGCTGATGCGCGTCGCCGGCTCGACAAGGAAGCCTCCGCGGTGGTCGGAGCGCCGCGCATCCACGATTCCGCTGCCCGCCATGTCGCGGGCGAAGCCGTCTACATCGACGACATCGCTGCACCGGAGGGGCTGCTGCACGCCTATCTTGGTCTCAGCCGCATCGCCCATGGGCGGCTGGTGTCGCTCGATCTCGCGCCCGTGCTGGCGGCGCCCGGCGTGGTCGCGGTGCTGACGGCGGCCGATATTCCCGGCGCCAACGACATCTCCTCGACGCATCGCCATGACGAGCCGGTCTTCGCGACGCAGACGATCCTGCATCACGGCCAGCCGCTCTTCGCCGTGGTCGCGCAAACGCGCCAGGCGGCGCGGGAGGCGGCGGCGCTGGCGCTGGCAGTCTATGAGGAAGTCCCGCCCGTTCTCGATGTGGCGGCGGCCCGCGCGGCGGGCGGCACGCTGGTGACCGACCCGCTCAAACTCGAGCGCGGCAATGTCGCGGCCGCGCTGGCGGAAAGCCCGCGCCGGCTCAAGGGCTCGATGACCATCGGCGGCCAGGATCATTTCTATCTCGAAAGCCAGATCGCGCTCGCCATTCCCGGCGAGGAGGAGGACATGCAGGTCTTCTCCTCGACGCAGCATCCCAGCGAGGTGCAGCACATGGTGGCGCAGGTGCTGGGCGTCGCTTCTCATGCCGTCACCGTCGAGGTGCGGCGCATGGGCGGCGGGTTCGGCGGCAAGGAGACCCAGTCCAATCTCTTCGCCTGCGTCGCCGCGCTCGCCGCGCGCAAGCTGAAGCGGCCGGTGAAGCTGCGGCCCGACCGCGACGACGACATTATCGTCACCGGCAAGCGGCACGATTTCGTCGTCGATTACGAGATCGGCTTCGACGATCAAGGCTGCATCCATGCCGTCGACGCGGTTTATGCGGCGCGCTGCGGCTGGAACGCGGATCTGTCGGGGCCAGTGACGGACCGGGCGTTGTTCCACATGGACAATTGCTATTTCTACCCGGCGGTGCGCGCCCGCTCCGAACCGCTTTTGACGAACACCGTGTCGAACACGGCCTTCCGTGGCTTCGGCGGACCGCAGGGCATGGTCGGGGCCGAGCGCTTCATCGAGGAGGTCGCCTTCGCGACCGGACTCGATCCGCTGGAGGTGCGCCGGCGCAACCTCTATGGCGGCACGCCCGGCGACGGGCCCGGCCGCGATCTGACGCCCTACCACCAGACCGTGACCGACAACATCGCAGGCGAGGTGATCGAGCGGCTGGAGCGCTCCTGCGACTATCGCGCGAGGCAGGCGGCGATCCGGGAGGCCAATGCCAAAAGCCCGATCGTGAAGCGCGGCATCGCGCTGACGCCGGTCAAGTTCGGCATCTCCTTTACGGCGACCTGGTACAATCAGGCGGGCGCCCTGGTGCATGTCTATACCGACGGTTCGGTGATGCTGAACCATGGCGGCACCGAGATGGGCCAGGGGCTGTACGTCAAGGTGGCGCAGGTGGTGGGCCACGCCTTCGGCATCGGCCTCGACCAGGTCAAGATCACCGCGACGACGACCGGCAAGGTGCCCAACACCTCGGCCACCGCAGCCTCTTCGGGCTCCGATCTCAACGGCATGGCGGCGCTCGATGCCTGCGAGACGATCAAGGCGCGGCTGACCGAATTCGCCGCCCGGCACTGGCAGGAAAGCCCGGAGGCAATCGTCTTCCGGCCGGGCTTGGTGCAGGTGGGCGCCCGCGAGATCGCTTTCGCCGATCTGGTCAAGGCGGCCTATATGGCGCGCGTCCAGCTCTCGGCCACGGGCTTCTATGCGACGCCGAAGATCCATTGGGACCGCAAGGCCGGGCGCGGCCAGCCCTTCTATTACTTCGCCTATGGCGCGGCAGCGGCCGAGGTCGCGGTCGATACACTGACGGGCGAATACAAGGTCGAGCGCGTCGACATCCTGCATGATTGCGGGACGTCGTTGAACCCCGCCATCGACAAGGGCCAGATCGAGGGCGGCTTCATCCAGGGCATGGGCTGGCTGACGACCGAGGAACTGGTCTGGGATGCCAAGGGCGTGCTGAAGACGCATGCGCCCTCGACCTACAAGATCCCGGTCGCCTCCGATCGGCCGCGCCTCTTCAACGTCGCACTGCTGGAGAACGCCCCCAATCGCGAGGCGACGATCCACCGCTCCAAGGCGGTCGGCGAGCCGCCGCTGATGCTGGCCATCAGCGTGCTGCATGCGCTGTCGGATGCGGTGGCGAGCGTCGGCGGCCACCGGGTCTGTCCGCGGCTCGATGCGCCCGCCACGCCCGAGCGCGTGCTGGCGGCGGTGGAGCGGGTTCGGGCGGAAGCGGGTCGATGAGCGTGGCCGCCTTCCTCGCCCGCCACCTCGCGGATGGCGCCATCCTCGTCACCCTCACCCATGCCGCGGGCTCGACCCCGCGCGAGGCCGGCGCGACGATGGTGGCGAGCGAAACCGGCGCGGCCGGGACGATTGGCGGCGGGCAGCTCGAATTCCACTGCCTCGACATGGCGCGCGAGATGCTCGCGAACGGCGAGCGCGAACGCAGCCTCGACATTCCGCTCGGCCCCCAGATGGGCCAGTGCTGTGGCGGGCGGGTGGAGGTTTCGCTCCGGCGCGCGACATCGACTGATCTCGCGATGCAGGTGGCGCGGGAGCGAGCCGAGGCCGAAACGCGCCCGGCCGTGCTTGTGTTCGGCGCCGGGCATACCGGGCGGGCCCTGGTCGAGGCGCTGGCCCCTCTCCCCCTCCGGGTGACGCTGATCGACGATCGCGACGCCGTCATGGACGGGCTTCCGGCGGCGGTGACCTGCATCCGCATGGCCGATCCGGTCGCGGCCGTCGCCACGGCGCCGCCCCGTGCGGCCCATGTCGTGCTCACCCACAGCCACGCGCTCGACTACCGGCTGACGGAAGCCGCACTGCAGCGGGGCGATGCGGCCTATGTCGGCATGATCGGCTCGGCGACCAAGCGGGCGCGGTTCGAGGCCGGCTTCCTGCGCGCCGGCGGCCGGCACGACGCGCTGTCGCGCCTCAGCTGCCCGATCGGCGGCGGCGATGTGGACGACAAGCGGCCGGAGGTGATCGCGGCCTTGACGGCCGCCGAACTGGTGCGGAGTTTGCTTCGGAAACAACAGGCTTCCCGAGGAGCCGGAGCGGAGGAACGGGCCGGCCATGACGCAACCGCCTGACCAGACGGTTCGCCCCCGGCTCGCCCTGTCGGGCATCTCCAAGAGCTTTCCCGGTGTGAAGGCGAACGAGGACATCAGCCTCAGCGTCCGCCCGGGCGAGATCCACGCTTTGCTCGGCGAAAACGGCGCCGGCAAGTCGACGCTGGTCAAGATCATCTATGGCGTGCAGCAGGCCGACAGCGGCACCATCGCCTGGGACGGCGCGCCGGTCTCGATCCCCTCGCCCAAGGCCGCGCGGCGGCTGGGTATCGGCATGGTCTTCCAGCACTTCTCGCTGTTCGACGCGATGACGGTGATCGAGAACATCGCGCTCGGTCTCGACGAGGCCTGCGACAGCGACGAGCTGAAGGGCCGCGTCGCGGCCATCCTCGAAAGCTACTCGCTGCCGCTCGACCCCGAGCGCGAGGTCCATACGCTGTCGGTCGGCGAGCGGCAGCGCATCGAGATCGTGCGCTGCCTGCTGCAGAACCCGAAGCTGCTGATCATGGACGAGCCGACCTCGGTGCTGACGCCACAGGAGGTGGACAAGCTCTTCGCCACGCTGCGCCAGATCGCCTCTCAGGGCTGCGCGATCCTCTACATTTCGCACAAGCTCCACGAGATCAAGGCGCTGTGCGAGGCCGCCACGATCCTGCGGGCTGGCCGGGTCGTTGCGACCTGCGACCCGCGCGTCGAGAGCACGAAGCGCATGGCCGAGCTGATGATCGGCGCCGAGCTACGCCAGATCGAGCATGGCGGAAGCGCCGGCGCGGGGCCGGTGCGGCTGTCGGTGTCGGGGCTGACACTGCCGGGCGAGCCTCCCTTCGGCACCGATCTGCGTGCAGTCGCCTTCGAGGCACGGGCCGGCGAGATCCTTGGCATCGCCGGCGTCGCCGGCAATGGCCAGTCCGAGCTTTTGACCGCCTTGTCCGGCGAGCGGCCGGCGAACACGGCCGATGCCATCGCGCTCGACGGCAAGCCGGTGGGGCGGCTGGATGCGGGCGCGCGCCGGGCGCTCGGGCTCTGCTGCGTGCCGGAAGAGCGCAACGGCCATGCCGCGGTCCCCGATTTCTCGCTCGCCGACAATGCCATCCTGACCGCGCGCCACCGCCTGCCGCTGACGCCTCTCGGGCTGATCAGTACGGGAGACGTCAAGCGCTTCGCCGATTCCGTCATCAAGCGCTTCGACGTCCGCACCACAGGAACCGCGGCGCTCGCCCGCTCGCTCTCGGGCGGCAATCTCCAGAAGTTCATCATGGGTCGCGAGATCGGCCAGACGCCGGGCGTGCTCATCGTCTGCCAGCCGACCTGGGGGGTCGATGCGGGAGCGGCAGCGGCGATCCGGCAGGAACTGGTCGACCTCGCGGAGAAGGGCTCGGCGGTGGTGGTCATCTCGCAGGATCTCGATGAACTGCTCGAGCTCGCCGACCGGCTCTGCGTCATCAATGAGGGCCGGCTGTCGGCCCCGCGCGCGGTCGCCAGCCTCGGCGTCGACGAGATCGGCCTGATGATGGGCGGGGTCCACGGGGTCTCCTCACAGCCCGGAGAGCCGGCCCATGCTTGAATGGCGCCGCCGCCGCGAGCCGAGCACGCTGATGCTCTGGCTCAGCCCCCTGATCGCGATCGGGCTGACGATGCTGCTCGGCATGATCGTCTTCACGGCAATGGGCTATGACGGCTTCCACGCCGTCGAGAGCATCTTCGTGACGCCGTTCGTGGAGCCGCAGCGCTGGCCCGATCTCGGCGTCAAGGCGGCGCCTCTGGTGATGATCGCGCTCGGGCTCGCCATCGGCTTCCGCGCTAATGTCTGGAACATCGGCGCCGAGGGGCAATACGTCATGGGGGCGATCGCCGGCACCGGCGTGGCCCTGGCGACGCATGGCATGACCGGCTGGTGGATCTTGCCGGCCATGGCGTTTGCCGGCGTGCTCGGCGGGATGGCCTGGGCGGCCGTGCCCGCCTTCCTGCGCGTGCGGCTGCAGGTCAGCGAGATCCTGACCAGCCTGATGCTGACCTATGTCGCGGTGCAGGGCCTCAATTATCTCGTACGCGGGCCCTGGAAGGATCCGGACGGCTTCAACTTCCCCCAGACCCGGATGTTCGGTGCCGACCAGACCCTTCCAGCGATCATGCCGGGCTCGCTCGTCCATATCGGCATCCCGGCGGCATTGCTGATCGCGCTTGTCGCGTGGCTGCTGATGGAAAAGACGACCGCCGGCTATGCGGTGAAGGTGGTGGGCCTGGCGCCTGCCGCTGCCCGCCACGGCGGCTTCAGCGCCGACCGCGTGACCTGGGCGACGCTGCTGGCGGGCGGCGGGCTCGCCGGGCTTGCCGGGCTGTTCGAGGCGGCCGGCCCCTTCGGCCAGCTGACCCCGCAATTCCCGACCGGCTACGGCTTCACAGCGATCATCGTCGCCTTCCTCGGCCGACTGAACCCACTCGGCATCGTGTTCGGCGGCGTGGTGCTGGCGGCGACCTATGTCGGCGGCGAGATCGCCCAAACGACGGTCCGCCTGCCGCAGGCGGCGACGGGCATGTTCCAGGCGCTGCTGCTCTTCGTGTTGCTGGCGACGGACGTGCTGGTGAAATACCGCATCGGCTGGAAGGTGCGGGCGGCATGAGGGCTCCAACCAGCACGTCATGCTCGGGCTCGACCCGAGCATCTCTCCCCGGAGATTCTCGGGTCTGCGCTGCGCTCCGCCCGAGAATGACGGAGGGGGCGCGATGACCACCGCCATCCTCGTCTCGATCCTGATGACGCTCGTCGCGGCCTCGACGCCGATCCTGCTGGCGGCGTTGGGGGAACTCGTCACGGAAAAGGCCGGCGTCCTCAATCTCGGCGTCGAGGGCATGATGCTGTGCGGGGCGGTGGCGGGCTTCGCGGTCGCCTTCAGCACGGGCAGCACGATGCTGGGGCTCGTCGCGGCGATGGCGGCGGGTGTGGCGACCGCGATGGTGTTCGCCGTGCTGACGCTCTCGCTCACCGCCAACCAGGTGGCGACCGGGCTGGCGCTGACGATCTTCGGCATCGGCGCCTCCTCGCTGATCGGCGCAGGCTTCGTCGGCCGCACCATCACGCGGCTCGGGCCGGTGTTTCCCGCGGCGCTCTCGGAGCACCCCTTGCTGCGCGCGGTCTTCGGCCACGACATCGTGGTCTATCTCTCGCTCGCGCTCGTACTCGGCGTCAGCCTGTTCCTGCGGCGGACGCGGCCGGGTCTGATCCTGCGCGCCGTCGGCGAGAACGACGCCTCGGCCCATGCGATCGGCTACCCCGTGATCGCGATCCGCTATGCCGCGATTGCCTTTGGCGGAGCGCTGGCGGGTCTGGGGGGAGCCTATTTCTCGCTGGCGCTGACGCCGATGTGGGCCGACCGGCTGACCGCCGGGCGGGGCTGGATCGCACTGGCGCTGGTGGTCTTCGCGGCCTGGAAGCCGGGCCGGCTGCTGCTGGGCGCCTATCTGTTCGGCGCCGTGATGACGCTGGAGCTCCAGGCGAAGGCTGCGGGCATCACCTGGCTCGCACCGGAATTCCTGGCAATGACGCCCTACCTTGCGACAATCGCGGTTCTGACCATGATGTCGCTAGGCCGAAGATCCGGCCGGCTCAACGCGCCGGCCTGTCTCGGCAAGCCTTTCTCGGCGTCCTGACGCCGCCCCCGCCACCGGAGACCACATCCATGACCTCGATCATCACCCGCCGCCGGTTCAATTTCGGGGCCGGCGCCAGCGCCGCCGCCCTGCCCCTGCTCGGCGCCGGCGCCCGGGCCCAGGCGCCGCTCGGCGTCGGCTTCATCTATGTCGGCCCGGTCGGCGACCATGGCTGGACCTGGACGCATGACCAGGGCCGGCTGGCGCTCGAGAAGGAGTACGGCGCCAAGATCAAGACGAGCTTCATCGAGAACGTCGCCGAAGGCCCCGATGCGGCGCGCGCGATCCGGCAGCTCGCCCAGGCCGGCAACCAGATCATCTTCACGACCTCATTCGGCTTCATGAACCCGACGATCCAGGTCGCCAGACAGTTCCCGAACCTGAAGTTCGAGCACGCCACGGGCTATCAGCGCGCCGACAACGTCGCGACCTACAACGCCCGCTTCTACGAGGGCCGCGCCGTGATCGGCACCATCGCCGGGCACATGTCGAAGTCAGGCCAGGCCGGCTACATCGCCTCCTTCCCGATTCCCGAGGTCGTCATGGGCATCAACGCCTTCACGCTCGCGGCGCGCAAGGTGAACCCGAACTTCAGGACCAAGGTGATCTGGGCCTCGACCTGGTACGACCCGGCCAAGGAGGCCGACGCCGCCAAGGCGCTGATCGACCAGGGCTGCGATATGATCACCCAGCACACCGACTCTGCGGCCGCGCTTCAGGCGGCAGAGCAGCGCGGCGTCTTCGCCTTCGGCCAGGCCTCGGACATGAAGGCCTTCGCGCCCAAGGCGCATCTGACCGCGATCGTCGATGACTGGTCCGGCTACTACATCAAGCGCGTCAAGGAGGTGATGGACGGCAGCTGGAAGACCGGGGACGTCTGGGGTGGCATCAAGGACGGCATGGTCAAGATCGCGCCCTATAACGACGCCGTCACGCCCGCCGCCCGCGCAGCCGCCGACGAGGTCACGAAGGGCATCGTCGCCGGCACGCTCCATCCCTTCACCGGGGAGCTCAAGGACCAGAAGGGCACCGTGCGCCTCAAGGCCGGCGAGAAGGCCGGCGACGAGTTGCTCTCCAAGATGGACTGGTATGTGGACGGCGTTCAGGCGTGAGGACGCGGCCGTCATGGTCGGGTCCGACCATGACGGATACCAGCGCTCCTCGGGCTGAAGCGATTCTCGGGCCTCCGTTCAGCGTCGCCAGAGACCAAGGCTCGATCGACACGGCCCACAAATTCCCATGCAAGGCCCCCTTGCAGATATTTTAAGCTTGAAACAATATGCCTTCATCGCGCGATCAAGGAGGTCGAGGGGACCCCTGTCGCACTGTGGCTTTCTCGTTCGTCCCGGGAGGACATCCGACATGACACTCAAGCTCACGCTTTCGCTCGGTGCCGGCCTGCTCGCGCTCGGCATCGCCTCCGCCCAGGCGCAGGAGCCGCTCAAGATCGGCGTCGTCAGCGTGCTGACCGGCCCGGCCGCGGCGCTCGGCCAGCAGGTCCGCGACGGCTTCCAGCTCGCGATCGACCAGAACGGCGGCAAGCTCGGCGGTGTGCCGGTGCAGGTCACCGTGATCGACGACGAACTCAAGCCCGATGTCGCCGTCGGCAAGGTCAAGGCCTATGTCGAGAGCGCCAAGGCTGACTTCGTGGTCGGCCCGGTGTTCTCCAACATCCTCGGCGCGATCGCCAAGCCCGTGCTGGACTCGGGCGCCTTCCTGATCTCGCCCAACGCCGGCCCCTCGACCATGGCGGGCAAGGGCTGCCACCAGAACTTCTTCGTCACCTCCTACCAGAACGACCAGGTCCACGAGGTGCTGGGCAAATATGCGCAGGACCAGGGCTACAAGCGCGCCTACATCATCGCGCCGAACTATCAGGCCGGTAAGGACTCGCTCGCCGGCTTCAAGCGCTACTTCAAGGGCGAGGTCGTCGACGAGGTCTATGCGCCGCTGACCTCGATGGACTTCGCCTCCGACCTCGCCAAGATCGCCTCGACCAAGCCAGACGTCGTCTTCGCCTTCCTGCCGGGCGGGCTCGGGGTCAACTTCGTCAAGCAGTGGTCGCAGGCCGGCCTGCAGGGCAAGATCCCCTTCCTCTCGGCCTTCACGGTCGATGAATCGACGCTGCCTGCGCAGCAGGATGCGGCGGTCGGCCTGTTCGGCGGCATGACCTGGGCCCCGAACATGGACAACCCGCAGACCAAGGCGTTCGTCAGCGCTTATGAGGCCGCCTACAAGATCGTGCCGGGCTCCTACGCCCAGCAGGCCTATGACGCGGCGATGCTGATCGACTCGGCCGTCAAGGCGGCCGGCGGCACGGGCGACAAGGACAAGCTGCGCGCGGCGATCAAGAAGGCAGACTTCACCTCACTGCGCGGCAAGTTCAAGTTCAACACCAATGGCTACCCGATCCAGGACTTCTACCTGGTCAAGGCCGCCAAGCGCGCCGACGGCAAGTTCCAGACCGAGATCGTCTCGAAGGTGTTCACGGACTATGCCGACCCGCACGCCAAGGAATGCGCGCTGAAGTAAGCCTCTTCGTCATTCTCGGGCGAAGCGTAGCGCAGACCCGAGAATCTCTTTCCTGAGATGCTCGGGTCAAGCCCGAGCATGACGGGCGACATGACATGACCACCGGCCTCCTCATCGTCCAGATCCTGAACGGCCTCCAGCTCGGCATCCTGCTGTTCCTGGTGGCCGCCGGGCTGACGCTCGTCTTCGGCGTGATGGACTTCATCAACCTGGCGCATGGCGTGCAGTACATGCTCGGCGCCTATCTCGCGGTGACCTTCGTCGGCATCACCGGCAGCTTCGTGCTCGGGCTGGTGCTGGCGCTCGCTGCCGCGCTGGTGATCGGGCTGGCGCTGGAGTTCCTGGTCTTTCGACACCTTTACGCCCGCGACCATCTCGACCAGGTGCTGGCGACCTTCGGGCTGATCCTGCTGCTGAACCAGGGCGTGAAGATGCTCTGGGGCGCCGCGCCTCTCTCGGTGCCCGTCCCCGCCTTCCTGTCCGGCAATGTCGCGCTGCTCGACGGCATCCTCTACCCGACCTACCGCTTCGCGCTGATCGGTTCCGGCCTCGCCGTCGGCGCGCTGCTCTGGTTCGTCGTCGAGAAGACGCGAACCGGCATGCTGCTGCGGGCCGGCGCCTCGAACGCCCCCATGGTCTCGGCGCTCGGCGTCGACATCAACAGGCTCTTCATGATCGTCTTCGCCTTCGGGACGATGCTGGCGGCCTTCGCCGGCGCGATGGCGGCCCCGATCCTTTCGGTCGAGCCCGGCATGGGCGACAACATCCTGATCCTCGCCTTCGTTGTGATCGTGGTCGGCGGCATCGGCTCGATCCGCGGCGCCTTCGTCGGGGCGCTGATCGTCGGCCTTGTCGACACGCTCGGGCGCTCCTTCATGAACGACCTGCTGCGGCTGTTCATGAGCGCTCCTTCGGCGCGGGCGGCGGGCGCGGCCCTGTCCTCGATGCTGATCTACCTCGTCATGGCGATCGTGCTGTTCGTGCGGCCCGAGGGGCTCCTGCCCTCGAAGGGCCGGGCATGAGCGAGGCCGTCACGACCCTGCCCGCCGCGACCGGGCCTGCAGCGACCCTGCCCGCCCGGCGCGTCCCGCTGGTGCCGATCCTGCTCTTCGGGCTGCTAGCGCTGCTGCCGCTCGCGGTCTCGCTTGGCCTGCCCTCGCACTGGCTGACGCTGGTGACGCGGGCGATGATCTTCGCCATCGCGGCGCTCTCGCTCGACCTCATCCTCGGCGTTGGCGGGCTGGTCTCATTCGGCCATGCCGCCTTCGTCGGAATCGGCGCCTATGCGACCGGCATCATGATCACGGAAGGTCTCGCGGAGACGCTGCTGATCCTGCCTGTGGTGCTGGCCGCCTGCGGCCTCTTCGGGCTGGTGACCGGCTATGTCTCGCTGCGGACGCGCGGCGTCACCTTCATCATGATCACTCTCGCCTTCGGCCAGATGGTCTATTTCCTGGCGCAGGCGCTGTCGGCCTATGGCGGCGACGACGGGCTGACGCTCTACCAGCGCAGCACGGTGCTGGGGTTCAACGCCTTCGGGAACCGCACCGGCTTCTTCTATGTCGTGCTCGGCGTGCTGCTCGCCTGCTACCTCGTCGTGCGCGTCATCGTCGCCTCGCGCTTCGGCCGTGTTCTGCGCGCCGCCCGGGAAAACGCCACGCGGGTTTCCGTCACCGGATTCCAGGTCTCGCAGGTGCGCCTCGCTGCCTATGTGATCAGCGGGCTGATCGCGGGCCTGTCCGGCTTCCTGCTCGCCAACCAGACGGAGTTCGTCAGCCCGGCCTTCATGTCCTGGCCGCGATCGGGCGAACTGATCTTCATGGTCGTGCTGGGCGGTGTCGGCTCGCTGCACGGCGCCATCATCGGTGCCCTCGCGTTTCTCTTCGCCGAGGACATCCTCGCCGGCTGGACCGAGCACTGGAAAGTCATCTTCGGGCCGATGATCGTGCTCTTCGTGCTGTTCACGCGCGGCGGGCTGGTCGGTCTGATGCGCAAGCTCGGGGCCGGGCGCGATGACTGAGCCCGTGCTCGTCCTCTCGGGGATCCAGAAGGCGTTCGGAGCGCTGAAGGTCACGGACGGTGTCAGCCTGTCCGTCGCGCCGGGCGAACTTCATGCCCTGATCGGCCCCAACGGCGCGGGCAAGACCACGCTCGTCCACCAGATCTCCGGCATGCTGCGGCCCGACACCGGCAGCATCCGCTTCCGTGGGCAGGACATCACCGGCTTCTCGCCGGAACGTCGTGCCCAGGCTGGCCTCGCCCGCACCTTCCAGATCACCTCGACGATCCCGTCTCTCTCGGTGCTGGAGAACGTCGCACTCGGCGTCCAGGCGCGCGCCGCGCATCCGCTGGCGTTGTTCCGCAACGCGGCCCGGGACGAGGCCCTGAATGCACCCGCCTGGGCGGCGGTCGAGGCCGTCGGCCTCACCGAGCGTGCCCATGTCCTGGCCGGGCGGCTGTCGCATGGCGAGAAGCGCGCGCTCGAGATCGCGATGGCTCTGACGCTGGAGCCGGCCGCGATCCTGCTGGACGAGCCGCTCGCGGGCGTCGGCCGCGAGGAGGGCGAGCGGCTGATTTCGCTGCTGGCGAGCCTGAAAGGCCGTTACGCCATGCTGCTGGTCGAGCACGACATGGAGGCGGTGTTTGCGCTCGCCGACAGCGTCAGCGTGCTGGTCTATGGCCGCGTGATCGCCTCGGGCGATCCCGCCACGGTGCGGGCCGACCCGGCGGTGCGCGAAGCCTATCTCGGCGAGGAGGGGTAGGATGCTCGTCGTCGAGGGGCTCGATGCCGGCTATGGCGAGGCGCAGATCCTGTTCGGTGTCGATCTTTCGATCGGCGAAGGCGAGGTGGTGACGCTGCTCGGCCGCAACGGCATGGGCAAGACCACGACGATCCGCGCGATCATGGGGCTGATCCCGCCCAAGGCCGGCCGGGTCAGCGTCGCGGGACGGGATCTCACGGGCGCGCCCGCCTTCCGGATCGCCCAGGCGGGCATCGGCCTCGTGCCCGAGGGGCGCATGATCTTCCCGACGCTCTCGGTCGAGGAAAACCTGATCGCCACGGCCGCCAGCCGCTTCGGCAAGGCCCGCTGGGACATCGAGCGGATCTACGCCTTCTTTCCGCGCCTGAAGGAGCGCCGCGCCAATCGCGGCAACCAGCTCTCGGGCGGCGAGCAGCAGATGCTGGCGATCGGGCGGGCGCTGATGACGAATCCGCGCCTGATCATCCTGGACGAGGCGACGGAGGGGCTGGCGCCGATCATCCGGCAGGAGATCTGGTCCTGCCTTTCGGCGCTGAAGGCCGAGGGCGAGTCGATCCTGGTGATCGACAAGAACGTCGACGCGCTGGCGAAGATCGCCGACCGCCATGTCGTGCTGGAGAAGGGCCGCGTCGTCTGGCGCGGCAGCAGCGACGATCTGCGCAGCGACAGCGCGGTCAAGGACCGCTTCCTGCATTTCTGACGAGCGAGGACATCTGCCATGAAGCCACTGACCGCCGGCGTCACCCGGGCCAATGAGGGGCTCGATGCGATCTCCTGGAATATCCTCGGCCAGACCTATGTACCGAAGTCGCTCAGCGAGGACTCCTTCTCCTGGCACGCCACCTTCCCGCCCGGCACCTTCGTGCCGCCGCATATCCACACCACGCAGGACGAGTTCATCTACATGCTCGAGGGACGGCTCGACCTCGTCCTCGACGGGGCCGAAAGCCATGCCCTGCCGGGCGACCTGATCCGGCTGCCGCGCAATGTCCCGCATGGCCTGTTCAACAAGAGCGATGCGCCGGTGAAGTGCCTGTTCTGGGTGGCGCCGACGGGGCGCCTCTACGACCTGTTCTGGGGCATCCACTCGATGGCGGAGCAGAATCCGGCCGATGTCGTGGCGCTGTCGGCCAAGCACGAGGTCGATTTCCTGCCGCCGCCGCCCGACGGCGCCTGACGCCGGCAGGGTAAGGTTAAGCCGAGGTAAAGGCTGCGGCCGCGGCCGGTCTGCGGCAGTCTCGCGCGCACGCCGCCTCCGGCCCTCTCGGAGGCATCGCTCGCGGGAGCCTGCCGATGATCGCCAATCGCCGCCTCGAGACGCGCAGCCGCATGTACCAGCCGGCCCGGCTGGTGTTCAACGGCGAGCAATCCGTCTTCGCCTGCACCGTGCGCAATCGGTCGCAGACCGGCGCGATGATCCGGATGGCGGACTGGATCGAGCTTCCGGACACCTTCGCGCTCGACGTCCCGAACGGCGACAGCCGTCGGGTCCGCCAATGCTGGCGGCGCGGCGACGATGTCGGCGTCGCCTTCCTGACGCCCGAGGAATCCACCCCCTCGCCTGTCGTCTCGCTGGCCGAGGTCCGGGCCCGGCGTGCGGGCCGCGGCAACACGGGCTGAACCCCTCTCTTTCGCGCATCCGGGCGACCGATCGTTAAACATTGACCGAACCGGTTGCTGCAGCGCAGCGCGGACTCTGGCATGGTTTTGGTGGAGCGGCATGGGGCCGCCCGCTGAAGACGGCCGGAAGCGAGCCATGACGACGGAGCGGCGGCAGACACCGCGGTTGCGCTCTCTTCTGGGAGCGCGAGCGCGCTACAACCAGAAGCGCACGACCCTGGACTGCGTCGTTCGCAACATCTCCGACGGCGGTGCCCTCATTGTGGTGCCCGATACGGTTCTCCTGCCCGCCGATTTCGAGCTGGAAATCACCCAGCGCCAGCGCTGCTACCACGCCCATGTGCGCTGGCGCACCGGCACGCGCATCGGCGTGTCCTTCGAGGCCGAAGACCTCGCGGAGGGGGTTGCTGCATCGGAGACCGATGTTGCGATGCGCCTGCGCATGGCCGAGCGGGACAATGCCCGCATGAAAAGTCGCATCGAACAGCTGACCGAGGCCGGCTGAGCGACGTCGGCTGAGCGCCGTTCCCGAGCCCCTCTTCTCGCCATCGCCGATCAAGCGTCAAGGCGCCATCGCGGTCTCGTCGGGCCCGTTAACGTTAACGGAAGGTTAAGTCGGCCTCATTCCCGGATCGCTGTTACTGTTTATCTCAGTAATGAACATGACCTTAGGGAAATGAATATTATGTTCGTCGAAAGAAGAAAGAAACAGCGCCTGCGATCTCTGCTCGGCGGCCGCGTCAGTTTCAATCAGAAGAGCTCTACACTGGATTGCCTCGTGCGGAATGTCTCGGAGGACGGCGCCCTGCTGGTGATCTCCGACTCGATCGCGCTGCCGAACGCCTTCGATCTCGACATCACGCGCCACCAGCGCTCCTATGTGGCGCGGATCCGCTGGCGCGACGGCGAGCGGGTCGGCGTGACCTTCGAGGCACCGCCCGCGGGCGAGATCGTCCCGCTCGACATGGCCCGACGCCTGAAGCATTGCGAGCAGGACAACGCCCGGCTCAAGAGCCGCATCCAGCAGCTGACCGAGGCCGGCTGAGGCTTCATGCCCGCCGAGCGAGCTGCTCCTGCGAGAAGCCCGCCGTACCGGCATAGGATTTCACGATCGCCTCGCGCTTGGCATAGCTCAGCACGCGCTCGACATCGTCGAAGCCGTTCGGTGCCAGCTGCTCGACAGCGTCGATGACGCGCTCCGGGCCGCCCTTGCGGTTCAGTGCCACGATCTCGGCCGTCGCCGGCAGGCGCTGCGCCTCATAGGCTGCGAGTGCGTGGCGCGGATGCTCGGAATTCACCAGCCTGTCGGCAAGGCAGCGGGCGTCGAGGATTGCCTGGGAGGCCCCGTTCGAGCCGACCGGGTACATCGGATGGGCGGCATCGCCGAGCAGGGTGACGCGGCCATGAGTCCAGCGCGGGAGCGGATCCCGGTCGCACATCGGATAGTCCCAGAAGCCCGGCGTGGCCTGGATCAGCGCAAGAATGTCGACGCCGGGTACAGTGAAGCGGCGTGCGAAGGGCAGCACGTCCTCGAGCCGCCCGGGCTTGGACCAGGCCTCCTTCGGCGGCGGCTTGGCGGGATCACCGGTGCGGATGTTGACGACCCAGTTGGTCAACCGCGTTTGCGGCGTCGCGCCCTTCGCGATCGGATAGAGCACGAGCTTTCCGGCCATGCCGCCGGCGACGATCATGCTCTCCCCGTCGAGGAAGACAGGCCAGTCGCAGGCGCCGCGCCACATCTGCACGCCGTTCCAGCGCGGCGCGCCCTGGTTCGGGAAGTAGTGCGCGCGCACCGCCGAATGGATGCCGTCGGCCGCGACCAGAATGTCGCCTCGCGCCGTCTCGCCGGCCTCGCCGCGCCGGGCATCGACGAAATGGGCGGTCACGCCGCCCTCGTCCTGCACGAAGCCCTGGAGCCGCCGGCCGGTCCTCACCGCGCCCTCGCCCAGCCGCGCCACCACGGCATCGCGGATCACGCTCTGCAGCCGGCCACGATGGATCGAGAATTGCGGGACCGGCGCGCCGGCGTGAAGGCCGCGCGGCTCGCGCCAGACGCTCTGGCCGAAGCGGTTCATGTAGACGAGCTCGCGGGTGCGGATCGCGACGGCGTCCAGAGCGGGCAGCAGGCCGAGCTCGGCCAGTTCCCGGATCGCATGAGGCAGCGTGTTGATGCCGACGCCGACCTCGCGGATTTCACTCGCCTGCTCGTAGACGGTGGCACTGATGCCGCGCGCGTGCAGCATGAGTGCGAGCGTGAGACCGCCGATGCCGCCTCCGACGATGATGACCTTCATGCCGATCCCCCGGGCCGTATTATTTCAAGCTTGAAATATCAGCCTTCGGCTTGTCAATCGCGTCCGTGAACGACGCCCAGCGGTTGCAGGCCGACCTTCCCTCGCGGAACGAACGCGATTCCTGTGCGTATCTTGCGCTGCGGGCATCGCCTTTCGACGTCGACCATGGCAACTGCCGCAATCGCACCGCGCGTCTCGTGGCCATCGCGCGCTTCGATTCGATCCGTATCGACGCGCCGCGTGACGTGACACCACTCCGAAGGAGGATCTGATGACCAAGAATGAACTCATCGCCGCGATCGCGGACGAGACCGGCAAGTCGAAGACCGACGTCTCTGCCATCCTGGCCTCGCTCGGCACCGTCGTGGCGAAGACCCTGAAGGCGGGCGACGACATCACGCTCGGCGGCGTCGGCAAGTTCTCGGCCGCCAAGCGCGAGGCCCGCGAGGCCCGCAATCCCTCGACCGGCGCCACCATCAAGGTTCCTGCCAAGACCGTCGTGAAGTTCAAGGTCACCAAGGACCTCGCCGACGCCGTGGCGTGAGCGGCCGGCTCTGCCGTGCTTCCCGCTCCAGGCGGGAGGTGCGGCGAGTCCGCGCTTGACGGCGACGCCGCCGGCGCCAGAGTAGCGCCATGTTCCTGCGCCTCTTCACCGATCTGCGGGCCGCCAAGGTCCCCGTCACGCTGCGGGAGTATCTCGCGCTGCTGGAAGGCGTCGAGGCCGACCTGGGGGAACACCGCGTCGAGGATTTCTATCATCTCGCACGCTGTTGCCTGGTCAAGGACGAGCGTCATCTCGATCGGTTCGACCGGGTTTTCGGTGAGGTCTTCAAGGGGCTGGAGACGCTGGGCCAGGCGGTCGAGGAGCAGGCCATCCCCGACGAATGGCTGCGCAAGCTGGCCGAGAAATACCTCACCGACGCCGAGAAGGCCCAGATCGAGGCGCTCGGCTGGGACAAGCTGTTCGAGACGCTGAAGCAGCGCCTCGCCGAACAGAAGGGCCGCCATCAGGGCGGCTCGAAATGGATCGGCACCGCCGGCACCTCCCCTTATGGCGCCTATGGCTATAGCCCCGAGGGCGTCCGCATCGGCCAGGACGGCAACCGCAATTTCCGGGCGGTGAAGGTCTGGGACAAGCGCGACTTCAAGGACTTCGACGACACGCGCGAACTCGGTGTGCGCAATCTGCGCATCGCGCTGCGTCGCTTACGCAAATTCGCCCGCACAGGTGCGGCCGAGGAACTCGACCTCGACTCGACGATCAGCGAAACCGCCCGCCACGGCTATCTCGACGTCAAGCTGCGGCCCGAGCGGCGCAATGCCGTCAAGGTCCTGCTGTTCCTCGATGTCGGCGGCTCGATGGACTGGCATATCGAGCTGGCCGAGGAGCTGTTCTCGGCGGCGCGGGCCGAGTTCAAGCATTTCGAGCATTTCTACTTCCACAACTGTCCCTATGAGCGGGTCTGGCGCGAGAACCGGCGCCGGCATGACCAGACGATCCCGACCTTCGAGCTTCTGCGGACCTATCCGGCCGATTACCGCGCCGTCTTCGTCGGCGACGCCTCGATGAGCCCCTACGAGATCGCGATGCCCGGCGGCTCGGTCGAGCACTGGAACGAGGAGGCGGGGGCGGTCTGGATGGAGCGGCTCACCGGGCGCTTTCCCAAGTCGGTCTGGCTCAACCCGGTGCAGCAGCATCTGTGGAGCTACACCCAGTCGATCCGGCAGATCGGCGCGCTGATGGGCGGGCGCATGTTCCCGCTGACGCTGGACGGGCTCGACGGGGCGATGAAGGTGCTGGCACGCTGAGGCCGGCAGCTCATGTGACACGCCGGCCCTGACAAGCCGCCTGCAAGCCGCTATGGCTCGCGCCATGACGCCGATATCAGACGACGACACCCTTGCTCCATCCTGGCGCCAGCGACCGCGCCCGGTCGGCTTCGAGATCGCCTATCGGCTCGAGGGCGACACGCTGGTGGTCGATTCGACGCGCAAGGTCGATCGCGTCCGCCTCTCGGCGGTCGAGCAGGTCCGCTTCACCTATGCGCCGAGCAATATCAGCTCGAAAGGCTTCAAGACGCAGTTGCGGCTGAGCGACGGCAAGAGCATCACCTTCGGCAACCTGTCCTGGCGCTCGCTGACCGATATGGAGCGCGATGATGCCGGCTATCACGCCTTCGTCAGCGCGCTGGCGGCGGCCATCGCGCAAGCCAGCCCGCGGGCGCGTTTCGTCGCCGGCAAGCCGCAGCCGCTCTGGGTGGCGCTGGCCCTCGTTAGCGGGCTTTCGCTGCTGATGCTGGCCTTCTTCACCGGCCGCGGCCTGCTCCAGGGTCAGTATTCGACGGCCCTGCTCGGACTGCTGCTAGCGGCGGCCTCCTATTGGCAGGTGAAGCCGATGGTCGTGCTCAACCGGCCGCGCAACCTCGCAACCGGCGAAGTGCCGGACGACCTCGTGCCCGGTCGGGCGGGCTGAGGCCCGGTCAGCGGACGACCAGCACCGAGCATTTGGCCCGCCGCACGATCGCCGAGGCGTTGGAGCCGATGACGTAGGCGAGCATCCCGGGCTCATGCGAGCCGATCACGATGAGGTCGGCGCCGCTGGCTTCCGCCTCGGCCAGAACCTCGCCATGGACCGAGCCGATCAGGACCTTGGCCGAGACCTGCGCCTCGGGCAGCTCGATCTTGGCGGCGATGGCCGCCAGCTTGGCCTCGGCATCCTCCTGCTGCTCGGCGTCGAAACCGGCCGGCACGAATTCCATATAGGTGATCGGCACGAGCGAGCGGACATAGACCAGCCGCACGGCCGCACCTGCCCCCTTGGCGAGACCGACAGCAGCCGCGATGGCGGGCTCGGCCAGTTCCGGCTCGGCGATATCGACGGGGACCAGAATCGACTTGTACATCACGCGGCTCCTCGTTGCTGTGGGCCGCACATTACGAGATCACATCCGGGCGGCGATGATCCAGCGCAAACCCGGCCGGCGAAGGCCACCGGGCGATCACGAGGGTACGGCGCTGTCCAGGCTGCGCCAGGCGCGCGGCAGCAACAAGACGGTTTCAGCTTGCGGCCAGTGCGCAGCCGCGGGCGTGCAACGGTGGGCTGCTCAGCCCTGGCGCGCCGGCGTCCGCACGACGAGACCGTTAAGATCGTCGCGCAGCTTGATCTGGCAGGAGAGACGCGAGGTCGGCTTCACCTCGAAGGCGAAGTCGAGCATGTCCTCTTCCATCGGCTCTGGGCTGCCGGTCTTCGCCGCCCAGGCGTCGTCAACATAGACATGGCAGGTCGCGCAGGCGCAGGCGCCGCCGCATTCCGCCTCGATACCGGGCACGCCGTTGCGGATGGCGACTTCCATCACCGTGGCCCCGGCTTCGCCCTCGACCGTGCGGCTTTCGCCATGCGTGTCGATGAAGGTGACCTGCGGCATCTCGAACTCCAGCATGCGAAGGGACGCGCACGCCTTAGAGCATTTCAAAGCATCGGGGAAAGCCCTTTCCGTCGCAAGGGCTGCGGCGGATCGGTCCGGCGCGGCTGCGTCAGGCTGCGCTGTCGTAGCGGGCGATGACGGCGCGCGCCTCGGCAGCGGCCAGGGCCAGCGTGTCCATCGCCAGTTCGAGGCGCGGATCGGCCTCGGCGAGGCGCTGCTCGATGGCGTCGGCCGCGTCGGCGACCTGCCAGGCGCCGATGGCGCGGGCGGCGCCCTTCAGCGTGTGGGCGGCGTCGAGACGGACACTCCGGTCCTCGGCCTGGTGGATGGCGCGCAGATGCCGCACGCATTGCTGGGCGAAGAGTGCGAGAAGCTCGCGTTCGAGATCCTGGTCGCCGCCGGTCTGGCGGGAGAGATGGTCGAGATCGATGGCGGTCTGAGGCATTTTGGGCCCTGAAATAATGGTCTGGCGGGGGCAACCGGCGCGTGCCCGCCCCTTCCAACAAGCGCCTTCATGGTGAATGAGGCGTTAACGACGTTTGTGAATCGGCGCCCTAAGCGGGTTCCCAAGGCTTAGAGCGTCAACTACCCTTTCAATTGGTAAACGATGGGCGCAGTGTCGCTTTCCCTGCCGGACCAGAGGCGGTCCGTCCGGTGCGGCGACACGAATGGGCTCCTGTCCCCAGTAGCGTGGCGAAGGCGGCACAGCATGAATCGGCAAAAGAAGCTTCAGGATCCGACCGAGGCTGCCATGTCGGCGATCGAGGAGGCTCTCCGGCTGGACCAGCCCAAGGCCGACGCCGAAGGTGCCGCGGCGCCGGAGCCGAAGCTGCCCTCGACCACCGAGAACGATCTGAAGCTCGACCTGCCGCGCATCGAGCAGCCGGCCGCGGCCCAGCCGGCGGCGCCGGCCGCTGCCCCCGCGCCCCGTCCCGCGATCGCTCCCGACACCAGCCGCGTCGCCAATGACGACCGGCGCGATTCCAGCTCCCTGGTCCAGGCCTTCTCCGTCCGCCCCTCGGCGAAGCCGTACTGGTTCGCCGGTCTGGCGACGCTGACCTGGCTCGGCGGTGCGGCCTTCGTGCTGCGCAACCGCTTCGGCGCCATCGACGGCGGCCTGCAGGACCGTTTCGCCGCCTTCGGAGTCGGCGAATGGACCCTGCTGGCGCTCGCCATCGGTGCGCCGGTCGTGTTCTTTTTCGTGCTGGCAGCGCTCTACCGCCGGACGCAGGAGATGCGCCTGGTTTCCCGCGCGATGACCGAAGTCGCGCTGCGGCTGGCTGAGCCCGAGGTCGTGGGCGCCGATTCGGTGCTCTCGCTCAGCCAGACGATTCGCCGCGAGGTCGCCGCGATGGGCGATGGCATCGAACGCGCCGTGGCGCGGGCCGGCGAGCTCGAGACGATCGTGCGCGGCGAGATCGCCACGCTCGAGCGCGCCTATGCCGACAACGAGATCCGCCTGCGCGCCCTCATCGACGAACTCGTCACCCAGCGCGAGGCGGTGGTCGGCAATGCAGAGCGCGTGAAGTTTGCGATCAGCGGCGCCCATGAGAACCTCTCGAAGGATCTCGACAATGCCAGCCGCGCCATCGCGGAGGCGGTCACCCAGGCCGGCGACCGCGTCACCGGTTCGCTGGGCGAGAAGGGCGACCAGATCACCCTCGCGCTGGGCCGGGCCGGCGAACGCGTGATCGAGGAGATCAGCGGCCGTGGCAGCGAGCTCGTCGAGCGCCTGCAGGTCACGTCCGGCGAGGTCAGCGAGCGTCTCTCCGGCGCCAGCGACAGCCTTTCCACCCTCCTCGACGGCCGTGCCCGCGACATCGCAACCTCGCTCGAGCGCACCGGCGCCGTGCTGTCGGAGGGTCTGGCGACGGGCGCCCGCGACGTCACCCGCGCCATCACCGAGACCGGCTCGCAGGTGGTCGATACGCTGACCGCCCGCGTCGAGACCGTGAACGAGACACTGCGCGCCACCGGCGAGACGCTGGCGCAGGACATCGCCGCCCGCGGCACCGAGGCGGCCGAGCGGTTCGAGACCAGCAGCCGCACCATGGTGGCCTTGATCGACAGCCAGAGCGAGACGCTGCGCGCGCGCCTGGCCGAGACCGGCGAGACCCTGCGCGTCTCGCTCGCGGAGGAAGGCGACAGCGTCACCAACCGCCTGGCCGAAGTCGGCCGCGGCGTGAACGGGCTGCTCGCCCGCCAGAACGAACTGATCGCCACGCGCCTCACCGAGGTCGGCGAGAACGTCAACGCGCTGATCGGCACGCAGAGCGAGACCCTCGTCAGCCGCCTCAACGACACTGCGCGCACCGTTGACGACATCCTGCGCGAACGCAGCGACGCGATCATCCTGCGAGTCGACGAAGCCGGCCAGTCGCTGGGCACCGTCGTCGCGCGCCATGGCGAAGAGCTGGCGACCCGCGTCGCCTCCGTCACCGAAGGGCTGGAAGGCGTCATCGACGGGCGCGGCAGCCTGCTCGTGTCGCGTCTCTCGGAAACCGGCGAGACCGTGCAGTCGATGCTCGACCGCCAGGCGGAGACGCTGGTGTCGAAGGTCTCGGGCACGGGCGAGCAGGTCACCCGCCTGCTGGCCGACCAGAGCGAGGCGCTCGTCGCCCGCGTCTCGGGCACCGGTTCGGACGTGGCCAAGCTTCTGGAAGAGCAGAGCGAAACCCTGGTCGCCCGCGTGTCGGGCACCGGGGCGAACGTCTCCAGCCTGCTCGCCGGACAGGGCGAGGCCCTGGTCACCCGTGTGTCGGATGCCGGCGCCGAAGTCGCCAAGCTGCTCGACGGGCAGAGCGAGGCGCTCGTCCTGCGTCTCGGCGAAGCCGGCGAACAGGTCCATGGCCTGATCGGCGTCCAGAGCGACGCCCTCGCCTCCAGCCTGACGGAAACCGGCGCCCGGGTCGGCGCGCTGCTCGACGAGCAGGCCGCGTCCCTGACGGTGAAGCTGTCGCAGGCCGGTCTCGAGGTGAAGGACCTGCTCGGCAATGAGAGCCAGGCCCTGGTCACGCGCGTTGCCGATGTCGGCCGTTCGGTCCACAGCGTCCTGGCCGAGCGCAGCAGTGCCCTGATCACGCGCCTCGCCGAAACCGGCGACAGCCTCGACCAGCGCCTCGACGAGCGCGGTACGGCGCTCGCGGCCCGTCTGGCCGGTGCAGCCGAGGCGGCGCAGGCCGCCCTGGAGCAGCAGCAGAGCGGCTTCATCCAGCGCCTGTCCGAAACCGGCCAGGAGGTCGGCACCCTGCTCGGCGACCAGCGCGAGACGCTCCTGCGCGAGCTGGCCGGTGCCGGCCGCGAAGTCCACACCCTGCTCGGCGAGCAGAGCGAGGAACTGGCGCGCCGCCTCGGCGATGCCACCCGCTCCCTCTCCGAGACCATCAATGTCGACGGCCGCGACGTGGCCGAGCGCGTCACCGAGGCGACCCGCGGCCTGCGCGAGACCTTCACGGTTCATGCCGAGGAAGCCCGCACGCTGCTCGCGGGCACGGGCCGGGAGATCGTGCTGGCGCTCACCCAGCAGGGTGGCCGCGTCAACGAGGCGCTGTCGGCCAATGCGGAATCGATGCTGCGCTCCGTGGAGAGCCGCGCCCAAGCCCTCACCGAGGCGCTGGCCGGCCGCCACGACGCGCTGACCCGCCTGTTCGATGAGCAGGGCCGCGAGATCGAGACGACGATGGGGCAGCGCCTCAGCGCCTTCGCGCAGCTCTTCGAGAACCAGGGCCGCGACGTCGAGACCGCGCTGGGATCGCGTCTGTCGGCCTTCGAGGACGTCATCATCCACAAGGGCGGCGAACTCAGCGGTCGCCTCTCGCACGACGCCCAGGCGCTCACGCTCGCGGTCACGACCGGCATTTCGAGCGTCGAGAAGCTCATCGGCGAGGACGCGATGGCGCTGGCCGACCGCGTCGGCACGCGGGCAGCCGAGGCTGCCGCGATCCTGGCGGAGCGGACGCGCGAAGCGACCGACGCCATGGAGAGCCAGATCAAGCTCTTCGAGGAGCGCTCCGGTGCCAAGAGCGAGGAAATCGCTTCCTCGCTCGACAGCCTGATCGCCCGCATCGACGGCAATCTCGGCTCGCGCGCCACGGCGCTCAACGAGGCGCTGGTCGAGCGCACCGTCGACATCGCCCGGGTGCTGGCGGAGGGCGGCCGCGAGGTCACCCGTGCGCTCGCCGCCAAGGCGGACGAGATCGGCGAGGTCGTCACCTCCAAGAGCGAGTCGCTCACGCGCACGCTCAGCGACAAGGCCGACACCATCAACGCCACCCTCGGCGGCCGCGCCCTGCAGATCGCCGATACGCTCGACCGCAGCGTCGCGCGCTTCGAGGAGCGCGTCGTCAACCGGCTCGATACGGTTTCGGGCACGCTCGACACCCGCGGCCAGCAGATCGCGGAGACGCTCCAGAACAAGTCCGACGCCATCTCCTCGGCTCTCGGGGCGCGGGCGGAGGAACTCCGCGAACTGTTCGACGACAAGGGCGGCGGCATGGTCGCCGCGCTCGGGCAGCGCGGCGAGTCGATCGCCAACGAGGTCGCCAATATCGGCGAGACGGTCGTGCGCGCCATCGAGACGCGCGGCTCCTCGATCATCGAGGGTCTGCGCGAGCGCGGAACCGCGATCACGACCGCGCTGGACACCTCGTCGAACGCGCTGCGCGAGACGCTTGAGAACGGCACCCGCCAGTCGGTCGAGGCGCTCGTCGCCACCAACGAGCAGCTTCGCGGCGAGCTCGGCGGCATGCTCGGCCGCCTCGGCGAGGCGAACAAGCTGATGCAGCAGATCGTCAATGGGGCGAACAAGAACCTCGCTGCCGTCGAGGGCGGGCTCTCGGCCCGCGTCGGCGACCTGCAGAGCGTCATCGGCACCGTGATGGACGAGACGGGCAAGGCCTCGCAGCAGATCTCCCAGCAGATCGCCGAGCTCAAGGCCTTCTCCGAAGGCGCGCTGCGCGAGACGGCCGTGCTCGTCGGCCAGCTCGATGACAAGGGTCATGCCCTGGGCGAGGTCACGCAGGCCAGCACCACGGCGCTGCACTCGGTCGCGAGCCGCCTCGAGCAGGTCGAGGCCCGCGTCGGCAAGGCGCTCACCGAGCGCAAGCAGGCGCTGGAAGAGCTGCATGGGCTGATCACCACCCGCACCGACGACGTCGAGTCGATCACGCGGTCCTTCGCCGCGCTGATGGACGAGTCGCTCAGCACCGCCGAGGCGCGCGCGCGCCAGATCGGCTCCGTGCTGTCCGACTCGGCCGAGGCGACCACCGGCGCGATCACGCAGCAGTTCGACCTGATCCGCACCACCACCGGCCAGGAGCGCGAGCGCACCGCCCAGGCCCTGCGCCAGGCCTATCAGCAGGTCTCGGCCGAGGTCGGCGGCGAACTCGCCAAGGTGACGGAGCGCTTCCAGGGTGCGGCGCAGGACATGCGCGGCGTGGCTGCCGAGATCCAGCGCGAGCTGGAGGAGACGCGTGCCGAGCTGAAGCGCGGCGTACTCGACCTGCCGCGCGAGACGCAGGAATCGACGTCGGCCATGCGCCGCGTCGTCGCCGAGCAGATCAAGGCGCTCAACGAGTTGACCGAGATCGTCACCCGCTCGGGCCGCCGCAGCGACGTCGCTCTTCCGGTCGATGCCGGCCAGAGCCGCCGCTCGACGCCTGCCGCCACCCTGCCCCGCCAGGAGCCGGCCTATGCGACGGTGACGACGCAGGCCCGCCTGCCGGCCGTCGAGCCGCTGCTGCGGCCCTCGCTCGATGCGACGCCGGAGACGGACGAGCCTGCGCTGCGGGCCGAGTTGCGCCCGACCCTGCCGCCCCGCCCGGCTCCGGCACCGACGCCGGCCACCGCTCCGGTGGCCGAGGTTCCGCGCCGGCCGGCTGCGACAGAGCCCGCCGCGCCCGCCAAGGGTGGCTGGCTCTCGGACCTGCTCAACCGCGCCTCGCGTGAGGACAAGGCTGCCGAGGCGCCCAAGCCGACCGCGCATTCGATCGAGCGCCTCGACTCGCTCTCGGTCGATATCGCCCGGATGATCGACCACGACGCCGCCGTGGAACTGTGGGACCGCTACAAGCGCGGCGAGCGCAACGTGTTCACGCGTCGCCTCTACACGCTGCAGGGCCAGCAGACCTTCGACGAGATCCGTCGCAAGTACCGCCGCGATGCCGAGTTCAAGGAGACGGTCGACCGCTACATCGACGAGTTCGAGCGCCTGCTGGCGGAAGCCGCCAAGGACGACCGCGACTCGATGGTGGCCAAGACCTACCTGACCTCGGAAACCGGCAAGGTCTACACGATGCTCGCCCATGCCAGCGGGCGCTTCGAGTAAGCGCCGACCACAGGCATACGCCAATGACAGAAGGGCCGCCCGCGATGGGCGGCCCTTTGTGCGTTCGGGGGGCCCGACCTCAGGAAGGTTTGTCCGCGAAAACCTCACGCGCGGCGAAGAGGCCGTTGAGCGCGGCGGGAAAACCGGCATAGACGGCCATCTGCATCAGGATTTCGACGATCTCCGTCTGCGTGAGGCCGACATTCAGCCCGGCGCGGATATGGACCTTCAACTGCGGCACGGCATGTCCCAGCGCCGCCAGAGCGGCGATGGTCGCGATTTCGCGGCTGCGGAGATCGAGCCCCGGCCGCGAGTAGATGTCACCGAACGGGAACTCGAACAGGTATCGCGCGAAGTCGGGAGCAATGTCGGCCAGCGAGTCGATGACGGCCTGCCCGGCTGCTCCATCGATTTCAGCGAGCGCGCGCTGTCCGCGCGCGTAACGGTCGTCCGGGTTCGGATGGGTCGGATTGAGCATGGGTGAAGAGCCTTCGTTCCGCTTCGCCATAGCCGGCGATCTTGGCATCGAGGGCGGAAAGGGCTTCGTGAAGGCAGGCAATACGGGCCGCGACCGTGACGCGATGCGCTTGCAGCAACAGTTGGCGTTCGCGATTGGTCGCGTCGCCGTCGCTCCGCAGCTTCGCATAGCGCAGCATGTCGCTGATCGGCATTCCCGTCGTTTTCAGGCGTTGCAGGAACTCGATCCAGCCAAGGATGGCGGCATCGTAGTCCCGCTGCCGACCACCATCGCGATGCGCGTAGGGCAGGAGCCCGATCCGCTCATAGTAGCGGATGGTGTGGGCGGTCATGCCGCTGCGTCTGGCCAGTTCGCCGATCTTCATGACGGCCTCTTCCGTTCTCGACGCCGGAACAGGTACCTCTTCGAGTGCACTCGAAGTCAAGCCCGTCGCATACGGCCCCGATCAACAGGCCAGCCGCCTCAGCGCGCCCAGCGAACGATCTCGACCAGAACCTGCGACAAGGCCCGGTCGAGCGCCTGTGCGGCACCGGGGCCGTCGACCGCACCGGCAGGGACGCGGGCCGTGAAGAGCCGCGCGCGACGGACGTCGCCGGTGCGGTCGCCGACAAGCTTCGCGGTGATCTCGACGACCGCCGTGCCGCTCGCCGCGTCGATGTTGAAGCTGCGGATGTCGGTCAGCAGTTGCGTCTCGGGCGTGATCCGGTCGCCCGGGCGGGCGACGGAGCCGACACGCCCGCCATTCTCGAAGGTCTGGATCAGGCGCACCTGCACCAGCTTGGGCACGCGGTCGGCCCATTGCGCACCACCGACGAAGGACAGCGCCCCGGCGGAGTCGCGGACGATGACGCGGTCGGAATCGAGCGCCTGAACCGTCGTCGGCTCCTGCACCACCAGGGTGGCACGCGAGCCGCCGACGCGGCCGAAATCGCGCGGCGCGCTGAGGTCGAAAGTGGTCGGGGCGCTGCCGCCACCGCAGCCGGCGAGCAGCAGGCCGGCGGCCAGGGAGAGGGCGAGCGCGCTCGGCCTGCGGAAGGATGACATCGAAAACGGGATCGACATGGGTCTAGCGGGATCCACCATATTGAGGGAGCGGGGGTTTGCCGCCGAAGATGAACTGCTGCGGATTACGCTCCAAACTCCGCAGAGTGCGATTCAGGTCCGTCAGGGTCCGCCGACCGTCGCTGGCCAGCGCCTCGATGTCGCGCAGGCCGGGGCCGGTGAAGCGGCTGATGCCGGTGGTGATCTCGGCGGTGCGCTTGTCGAGATTGTCGGCGAGCACGCGGATCGACTTGGCGGCGTCGCTGACCTCGGTGAAGGCGCTGCGCCCGTCCTTGCCGGCCGCGGTGTTGAGGAAGGCCTGCGCGCTTTTCAGCACGCCTTCGACCTGGTCGGCCGCTGTGTTGAGCTTGCCGGTGATCGAGGCGACGTCCTTGACCGCCTTGCCGACATCCTCGCTGGAGCCGCCGAGCGCGGCGGTGAACCGGTCGACATTGCCGAGTATCTCGGTGACCTTCTTCTGATCGACCGAGCGGACGATCTGCGTCAGCTCTTCGCTGAGCACGCCGAGTTTCTGCGACAGCGGCGCAATCGTGTCGGCGATCGTGCCGAAGCTCTGCATCAGCTTGTCGATGCCGTCGGAATTGTTGCCGAGGGCGGCGGAAAATTTCTCGATGTTCTTGACCGTGTTGCCGATCGAGCCGGCGTTGTTCTGGACGAGGTTGTTGAGCCCGCTCAGCGTCGCATCGGCCTTGGACGCGATGTTGCGCACGGTCTCGACGATGTCCTGAAGCTCGGAGCGCTCGGCCACGATCACCGGCAGGGTCTGCCCCTCAGGCGGCTTCAGCGGCAGCGATTTCGGATCACCACCGACCAGCTGGACCGCGACGATGCCGGTCGCGAGGCCGACGGTCTCGAGCCTTGCGCGTGTATCCACCCGCAAGGGCGTGGTGGCATCGACGGAAATCACCGCATTGATCCGGCTGGGATCATCGGGTTGCAGTTCGATCTTGGTCACCTCGCCGACGCGCAGGCCGTTGAACAGAACGCTGGAGCCGCGGCCCAGCCCCGTGACCGTGCCGCTGAAGATGACGCGGACATCCTGCCGGCCACCGGCATTGCCACTGTTGAACCAGTAGACGAAGCCGAACAGCGCGGCGAGAATCGCCAGCGTGAACAATCCGACGAGGGCGTAGTTGGCGCGAGATTCCATGAGCTAGACTGCTGTTTCCCGGTGTTCCGCCGGCATGCGGGCCCGGGCCCGCTCGCCGCCGAAATAGGCTTTGAGCCATGGATGGTCGGATGCCAGCATCGTGGCCAGCGGGCCGACGGCGATGACGCGCTTGTCCGCCAGGGCGCCGATCCGGTCGCAGGCGGAATAAAGACTGTCGAGATCGTGGGTTACCATGAAGACGGTCAGCCCCAAAGTCTGCTTCAGCGTGACGATGAGGTCGTCGAACTCCGCCGCGCCGATGGGATCGAGCCCCGATGTCGGCTCGTCGAGGAAGACGATGTCGGGGTCGAGTGCGAGCGCACGCGCCAGGGCCGCGCGCTTGATCATGCCGCCGGACAGTTCGGACGGCGATTTGTCGGCCGCGTCGGGCGGCAGGCCGACGAGATCGAGCTTCACCATCGCCATGTCGTCGAGGAGCCGGGGCGAGAGCTGCAGGTATTCGCGCATAGGCAGCTGGATGTTCTGCTTGACCGACAGCGCCGAGAACAGCGCGCCCTGCTGGAACATCACGCCGAAGCGGCGCTCCAGCGCGCGGCGCTGCACGCTGCTGAGCGTATCGACATCCTGGCCGAAGACCTCGATCGTGCCGCGCGCTTTCTGCACGAGGCCGAGAATCGTTCGCGTCAGCACGGACTTGCCCTTGCCCGACCCGCCGACGAAACCGAGGATCTCGCCGCGCATCACGTCGAGATCGAGCCCGTCCATGATCACCTTCTCACCGAAGGCAACCTTGAGATCGCGCACGCGGATCACGACCTCGCCCTCCGGCGTGGTGCTCTCCGGCCCCGGCACATCCCGGGCGCGCTCGCCGACCGGCGGCTCCTGTATCCCCTGCTCGCTCATGTCCGGGATACGGTCCTCAAAACGCGATGGATGAAAAGAACATGGCGAAGAGGGCATCGACGACGATGACCATGAAGATCGCCTTGACCACGGAGGCCGTGACCTGACGGCCGAGCGACTCGGCCGAGCCCTTGACCGCAAGCCCCTCCATCGAGGCGATGAGCCCGATCACGAAGGCCATGAAGGGCGCCTTCACCAGGCCCACGGCGAAATGCTTCCACGTGATCACCGACTGGAGCCGCGCCAGGAAGGTGTCGATGCCGATGCCGCCATAGAGCCAGGACACCAGCGCAGCCCCGGTCAGGCCCGACATCGCCGAGATGAAGGTCAGGATCGGCAGAGACACGACGAGCGCGAGGATACGCGGCACGACGAGGACCTCGATCGGGTCCAGCCCCATCACCCGCAGCGCGTCGATCTCCTCGCGCATCTTCATCGAGCCGATCTCGGCCGTGATCGCGGAGCCGGAGCGACCCGCGATCATGATCGAGGTCAGCAGCACCGCGAGTTCGCGCAGGATGAGGATGCCGGTCAGGTTGACCACGAAGGCGGTCGCGCCGAACTGCTGCAGCTGGAAAATGCCCTGCTGGGCGACGATGCAGCCGACCAGGAACGAGATCAGCATGATGATCGGCGCGCCGTTGAAGGCGATCAGCTCGATCTGGTTGACCATCGAAGGGCCGCGGAACTTGCGCGGGCCGACGACCACGCTCGCCGAGCCGACGACGACCTCCCCGAGGAACATCGAGCCGGCCACCATGTCGCGGCCGAAGCGGATGACGGCCGCGCCGATGCGGACGAGCACGTCGACGATGCGAAACGGCGCGCCCGTGCGGTCTTCCTCGCGCTCATGGACGGTGATTTCGGACAGGAGCGCGCCATGCTCGGGCCGCTTGCTGACGATCTCGACCGATGCGCCGTCGCTCTCGCGCTCAAACTTGACGCGGTTGAGGACATAGGCGCCCAGCGTGTCCAGGCGATCGACCGCAGAGAGGTCCAGACGCGCCTTTGCCGATTTGGCGACGCGCTCGCCGATCTCCTCGGCGAGGCTTTCGACACGCGGTGCACGATCCGCGCTCCAGGAACCGGCCAGAGCCACGGCGAGCGTCCCGGAATCGTCGCGGAAGACCGCCTGTGGTTCAGCCGTATCGGGGACTGCCATGATCTGCGTGATGTCCTCGCCCGCGATCGACGATACCGTCATCAATCCGCGACGCCCTGTTACAGGCACCGGTCCACCCCTTTGCGACTGTATCGCCGTGACGATTACGCTTGGCAAGGGGCGCGGATGCAACAACCGTGCAGACAACCGGGTGTTCCATCGGCTCCGGCATCTCCCTGCCCGCGCCCGCCCGCCCGCGGCGCCCACCTGCCGCATGGGAACCATTCGTTAAGTCCTGCAGTGCCAGGAATCGTCACGGTGCATCAGGACCGCCCTCGCGATTCGCGCGGTCCTCCAAGAGCAGATCGGCCATGAGCGAAGCACGTTCGCTGACCCCGTTGAGCGAGACGGACTACGAGGCGATCGAGGCTGCGGTGATGGAAACCGCCCGCGGCCGCTGGTTCATGTCCGAATTCGCAAGGCGCAACCGGCAGGCCGACACCCTGCAGTTGCTCGGCGCCCTGCAGCGGATCGAGCGTGTCGTCGGCACCGGCCTTGCCGAGCCCGCCGCCACCCTGCCCGCGACTGAGCCGGAGATCGGCGAGGCCGCCGCCCTCATCGCGGATCTGCGGATCGATCTAGAGCGCATCAGCGGCCGGGCCGAGGAACGGGCATCGGGCCTCGCGGCGCGTATCGAGGCCGCCGCCGGCAGCATCGTGCAGGCGACAGAGAGCATCCAGGAAGTGGCCTGGCACCTGCGCGAAGCGGGCGCCGGCGATGACCTCTGCGACCGGCTCGACCAGCGCGCCGCCGAAATCTCGACCGCGACAGGCATCGTCGACGGGACGGTGCAGCAGATCGACAAGATCGCCGACACCATCGCGATGCTGGACAGCAGCCTGCGCGCCGTCGCCGGCCTAGCGCCCCTCGCCAGCACGGTCGAGCCCTTCGTGCCGATGCCGAAGCCGAGGGATTTCGGCCTGCGCGAGAGCGTGCCCTTCACGGTGCCGGACGATATCGAGATCATCGAGATCGATGATCAGCCGCCTGAGCCTGTCAGCAGCGGCGCGAATGCGGCGAGCCTGCTCGGCAGCGAGCCGCGCATCGGCTCGATGACGCTGCTGGACGAGGACGTGGTGTTCGAGGAGCCCGAGGCCGCCCTGACGCCGGATCACGGCGCCGGCAACGGCGCCGCGCATCAGCAGGAGAACCGCGCCGCCGGCGCGCCGATGGCTGCCGCCTCAGGCCTGCCGCTGCTGGGGGCCGAGGCCGCGCTGCGGGAGATCGACGCGATGTCCGCGTCGCGGAAGCTCGCCTATTTCGGCTGACCGGCGGGCACGAAGCTCGCCATCTTGCCCGGGTTCAGCAGTCCCTGCGGGTCGACCTCGCCCTTGAAGCCGAGCTGGTCGGCATCGGCCCGCTTGTGCCGGCTGCCCTCCTCCAGCGAGACGACATGGGGGTTGGCGATGAAGACGCCCGACGCCTCGTGCTGGGCGATGACAGCGTTGAGCCGCTCCGGCGTCGAGTAGCGCAGGATCGGCAGCGCGCTCGCCGTCACCTTGCCGCCGAAGCGGATGAACTCGTGATGCGGCAGAAGCTCGTCGCCGAAGGCGGCGATCGTCTCGCGCGCGCTCTCGACCAGCCGGTCATGCGGGAACAGGCACTGCAGATAGGTGATGGAACGGTCGCTCTTCAGCCACTGCAGCGTGGTGTGGTTCCAGGTGTATTCGTAGAGCGGCACGGTGCCGGGCCCCTCCTCCGAGGGCGCCTCATAGGTCACCGCGCCGCGCTTGCCGACGATGGCCTTGAACGGGCCGAGCGAGCCCTCGGCGATCATGCAGATCAGGATGCTCTTGCCCTCGGGGCAATGAGCCTTGAGCGCGCCGAAATAGGGCGTGATCACCGACGAGATCGGTGTCACCAGCTTCTTGACGATGCCGTCCGCGAGGGCGACCTCGTAGCCCGCCTCGAAGGCGTCCATGTAGCTGTCGAATGCGACGATGACGTCGATCCAGGGCCAGGCCGGCGCGAGCGGCATTTCGAGCGCCGTGATGATGCCGGTCGTGCCATAGGCGCGGTTGACCTTCTGGGCCGCGTCGTCGCGCAATTCGATGATCCGCGGCTCTTCCTCGACCGTGACGATGCGCGCGGCCAGGATGTTGCCGGGTTCGCGCAGCCCGCCATAGGTCACCGAGCCGACGCCGCCCGAACCGCCCGCGACGAAACCACCGACCGTCGCGCTGCGCTTGGTCGAGGGGTGCATGCGCTGCTCGAAGCCGGTCTCGCGCAGCGCGATGTCGACATCCAGCATGCGGGCGCCGGCGGCGATGCGGGCGATGCCGGGCTTCTGCCATTCGATGCCGGTCAGGCCGGTGATGTCGAGGAGGACGCCGCCCTCGAGCGGCACGGCCTGGCCATAATTGCCGGTGCCCGCCGCCCTGACCGTCAGCGGAATCCGTCGACGCGCGCAGGCCGCCGCAATTCGCACGACCTCCGCCTCGTCGCGGGGCGTGGCGATGATGTCGGCGGACTTGTCCGCGAGCTGCTGGTTCAGGATCGGCGAGTACCAGAAGAAGTCGCGCGAGCGCTTGCGGACGACCTGCGCCTCGTCGATCAACGCAATGCCGGCGAGATCCTCCTTCAGCGCGGCGATGTCGTAGCGCGAGACCCGCTCGGGCCTCGGCTGGCGTTCAGGCAGTGCGCTCATCTCAGTTCTCCCGCTTCAGGGCGCTCTCGTGCCAGCGCCGCAGCAGCATGTGCGAAATCCAGCTCGTGCAAAGGAAGATTGCGATGCCCGACAGCGAGATCATCAGCAAGGCGGCAAAGACGCGCGGAATCTTGAGCTGATAGCCGGCCTCAAGGATGCGATAGGCCAGCCCCGAGGCACTGCCACCGGTGCCGGCGACGAACTCGGCGACGACCGCGCCGATCAGCGCCAAACCGCCGGAAATCTTCAGCCCGGCCAGGAAATAGGGCAGCGCTGCCGGGAGCTTGAGGTAGCGCATCGTCTGCCAGCGCGTCGCGCCATAGAGCTGGAACAGGTTGACCAGGTTGTGGTCGGCCGAGTTCAGCCCGAGGATCGTGTTCGACAGGATCGGGAAGAAGGCGACGATCCAGGCGCAGATCAGCAGCGCGAGATTTATGTCGCCGGCCCAGATGATGATCAGCGGCGCGATGGCGACGATCGGCGTCACCTGCAGGATCACCGCATAGGGCAACAGCGACATCTCCAGCCATTTCGACTGGGTGAACAGCACGGCGAGCGTGACGCCGACGATCACCGCCGCGGCGAGCGCCATGAAGGTGATCTTCAGCGTGATCCAGAGCGAGCCCGACAGCGTGCCCCAGTCGGAGACGAGGGTCTGGCCGATCAGGAGCGGCCCGGGCAGGATATAGGCCGGGATGCCGTTCCAGCGGACCGCGAACTCCCACAGTGCCAGCGAGAACACGCCGATGGCGATCGGCGCGAGGATGCGCGGCCAGGCACTGGCCGGCAGGCCCAGCAGGCGCGGCTCGGTGACGAAGACCGGGCGCGCCTCGGAGTCGGTGCCGCCATGGGCGGGGGCCGAGGCTTCGATCGATGGCATGCTCATGAGCCGATCGCCTCCTTGAGCTTGCCCGAGACCACCCGGCAGAGATGGGCGTATTCCGGCGAGGTGCGGAAGAGGTCGTCGCGCGGATATGGCGCATCGACGTCGAGATCGGCCATGACGCGGCCGGGTCTCGCCGCCATCACCACGATCCGCTTCGAGAGATAGACGGATTCGAACACCGAATGGGTGACGAAGACCGCGGTGAACTTCTCCTTCCACCACAGCTCGAGCAGATCGTCGTTCAGGCGGTGGCGGGTGATCTCGTCGAGCGCGGCGAAGGGCTCGTCCATCAGCAGGATCTTGGGCCGCAGCACCAGCCCGCGCGCGATCGAGACGCGCATCTTCATGCCGCCGGAGAGTTCGCGGGGATAGGACTTCTCGAAGCCGGTGAGGCCGACCAGCGCCAGCATCGCCGCCGCCCGCTCGCGGGCCTCGCTGGTGCGCACCCCCTTCAGGGTGAGCGGCATCATCACGTTGGCGAGCGCCGTCGCCCAGGGCATCAGCGTCGGGTCCTGGAAGACGAAGCCGAGATCCCGCTGCGGCTCGCCGGACGCGTCATGGACCGTGGTCGGCCACTCGATCGTGCCGCTGGAGGGCGCGCCGAGGCCCGCGATCATCCGCAGCAGCGTCGATTTTCCGCAGCCGGAGGGGCCGAGCAGGCTGACGAACTCGCCATCCCCCAGGCTCAGATTGACGTCGCGCACGGCGAGCGTGCCGTTGCCGAACTGCTTCGAGACATGGCGCACGCAGACCAGGGGCTTGCGACCCTCGGGGCGAACGGCATGGGGAGTGCTCAGAGAGGCCGTGTCCAAAGCCTGATGATCCGCTTCTGCGATGTGAGCCGTCATTCTCGGGCCAGCGAAGCGCAGACCCGAGAATCTCGGTCAGGAGATGCTCGGGTCAAGCCCGAGCATGACGTGTCATCACGCCTTGCCGACGCCCTTGTTGATAAACTCCAGGCTGTAGGCCTTCTTCAGATCGATGCCGGCCGGGAAGACCCCCGCCTCCGTCATCGTCTTGTAGAACGAGCCCCAGCGCGCATCGGTCATGGCGCCGATGCCGAGCGTCGTCGCATCGCCCGAGAGCACGATGCCGTTGGCATTCATCACCTTGACCGCGTAGTCGATCTTCTCCTGATCCATGTCGGGATTGTCCTTCAGGATCTGCGCGTTGGCGGCGGCGACGTCCTGCCCCTTCATGTAGGCGGCCCAGCCTTCGAGCGACGCGGTCACGAAGCGCTGGACCAGGTCCTTCTTCTCCGCGACCATCTTCTGGGAGATGTTGATCGTCGTGTTGTAATTCTCGAAGCCGGCATCGGCGATGAGATGCACCACCGGCGTGACGCCGCCCTGCTTCTGGATGGCGAAGGGCTCCGATGACAGGAAGCCCTGCTGCGAGATCGTCTTGTCGGCCAGGAACGGCGCCATGTTGAAAGTGTAGGGGCGGATCTGCTCGTCGGTGTAGCCGAACTTCGCCTTCAGGAAGGGCCAGTAGCTGGTGCGGCCGGCGGCGCCGACCAGGATCGGCTTGCCCTTCAGCGCGGCGAGCGAGTCGTTGCCGACGCCCGGATGCGAGATGATGACCTGCGGATCCTTCTGGAAGATCGAGGCGATGCAGAGGAAGGGAATGTTCTCCTGCGCATAGCGGATGGCCTCGAAGGAGTTCGACATGATCATGTCGACGCGGCCGCCGAGCAGGAGCTGCGAAGGGTTCTGCTGCGGGCCGCCGGGGCGGATCTCGGCGTCGATGCCGTATTTCTTGTAGATGCCGTTGGCAGCGGCGAGATAGAAGCCGCCATGCTCCGCCTGCGCGCGCCAGTTGGTCTGGTAGGACACCTTGTCGAGCGTCTGCGCGCTCACCCGCGCTCCGGGCACGGCGACCAGCGCCGATCCACCGATCAGGCCGAGCGCACCACGGCGCGTCAGGCGGTACTTCGTCATCGTCATCCCTGTGACCTCCCCTGATAATCCTCGGCTGAACGCCTTGGCTGCGCGCCAGCAAACTGTATGCCATGGCAGGCCGAAAGCCGGAACCGCGACACCGCGTCATCGCGCGCCGGAGCGGGCTTGCCCACAGGCGATCTTCCCAGCCATCCTCGCCCGCGAGGCGCCGGACACCCTGATCCGCCGGCGAGACGGAGACAGAGACATCATGACCGCGCGCTTCTGGGGCGATCTGAAGACCACCGATTTCGCCCGCCTGTCGGCGGAGAGGACCGTCGCCGTCCTGCCGCTGGCGGCAATCGAGCAGCATGGGCCGCATCTGCCGGTGTCGGTCGACACCACGATCATGAACGCGATGCTCGCGGAAGCAATGCCGCTGGTGCCGGCCGGGCTCGATATTCTGGTGTTGCCGACGCTGGCGATCTGCAAGTCCAACGAGCACCTGCATTCGCCGGGCACGCTGACGCTCTCCTGGGAAAGCGCAACGCAGAGCTGGATCGAGATCGGCGAAAGCGTGCGGCGGGCGGGCATCCAAAAGCTGGTGATTCTGACCTCGCATGGCGGCAACATCGACCCGATGAAGGTCGTGGCGCGGGAGCTTCGCGTGCGCCACGGCATGCTGGCGGTGACGACCGCCTGGCGCGCCTTCGGGCTGCCGCCGGGCCTCTTCGCCGACCTCGACGTCAATCACGGCATCCATGCCGGCGACATCGAGACCTCGCTGATGCTCCATTTCAGGCCAGACCTGGTCGATATGGGCCAAGCCGCCGCCTTCAACCCGCTGACGGTCGATATGGCGGCCGAGGGCTACAGCTGGCTGCGGCCGACCGGGCTGCACGCGATGGCCTGGATGGCGCAGGACGTCCATCCGTCGGGCGCCGCGGGCGATGCCTCGCTCGCCACGGCCGAGAAAGGCAAGGCGACCGCCGCCTTCCAGGCCAAGGGGTTCGTCGAGCTGCTGGCGGATGTGGCCCGGTTTCCGCTGGAGCGGTTGTATCAGGGGGTCGGCTAGCCCCCGAGAACTCGCCTTTGGCCTCTGAAGGCCAGGGCTGTATCAAGCGACCTTCTGTGCTCGCTCAACGGTGTCGGGAGCGTGGTCAATGACTTTGAGCAGCGCCCGGGCCGTCCTGTCCAGGCTGCGGCGTCCCTGCTCCCAATCGCGCAGGGTCGCCGGGCTCAGGCCGAACTTGCGGGCAAAGGCCTCCTGGGAGAGGCCCAGCTTCTTGCGAATGGCCGCAACATCGACAGTCTCGACGGTGATTGTCTTGGCGGGCTCTTTGTCGCCTCGCGCGATCGCCACCGCTTCGGTCGCGCTCGCGACCAGGTCCTGTCCGAATGTCGGCATCTCAACGATCTCCTGACTTGGTCGCCTGCCGGTAGGCATCGGCGATTTTCGGCAGTGTCCGGGCAAGGTCATTGCGCTCGGCCTGGCTCAGATTGGCCCGCTTGCCTTTGTCGATCAGAGCCAGAAGGAAGATCGGAACATCGTCGCCGCCGAAGTAGTGGATCGTGCGGTAGCCGCCGCTTTTTCCTTCACCCCAGCCGGCATGGCGCAGCTTGCGCGCGCCGCCGGTCCCAACCAGCAGGTCACCGCCGAGAGGATTGCTCGCAACGGCGACCGCGATATCCTGAATCTCGTCGTCGCCCAGACCAGCCGCCTTGGCCTGCCGTTCGAAAACCGAGGTCAGCAACACGGCCTGCATCTGCCGATACTACGGCAATGCCGTATTGCGCGGCAACTGGAATCGTAGAGGGCGGATTGCCCTACGCCCCCGCTTCACCCTTCGGCGCATAGATGTCCTTGTACTGCTCGCGCAGCAGGTTTTTCTGGACCTTGCCCATTGTGTTGCGCGGCAGGTCGTCGACGATGAAGACCTGCTTGGGCAACTTGAACTTGGCGAGGCGCTGTTCGAGCGTCTGCGCGATCGAGGCGGCGGTGATGGTCGCGCCGGGCTTGACCACCACCACGGCGGTGACGCCCTCGCCGAAATCGCGGTGCGGACAGCCGATGACGGCGCTCTCGATCACGCCCGGCATCTCGTCGATCTCGGTCTCAACCTCCTTCGGGTAGACATTGTAGCCGCCGGTGATGATGAGGTCCTTGCCGCGCCCAACGATGTGGACGTAGCCAGCGGCGTCGATCTTGCCGAGATCCCCGGTGATGAAGAAGCCGTCCGGCTTGAACTCGGCGGCGGTCTTCTCCGGATTGCGCCAGTAGCCCTTGAAGACGTTGGGGCCCTTGACCTCGATCATGCCGATCTCATCGGCGGCCAATCCCTTGCCCGTCTCGGGATCGACGACGCGGGCCGACACGCCCGGCAGCGGATAGCCGACCGTGCCCGCCACCCGATCCCCGTCATAGGGGTTCGAGGTGTTCATGTTGGTCTCGGTCATGCCGTAGCGCTCGAGAATGGCGTGACCGGTGCGCTCGCGCCATTCGCGGTGGGTTTCGGCCAGCAGCGGCGCCGAGCCGGAGACGAAGAGGCGCATATGCTTCGTCGCCTCCTTCGTCAGGCGGGTATCCTGCAGCAGCCGGACATAGAAGGTCGGCACGCCCATCATGCAGGTCGCCTGGGGCAGGTGTTTGAAGACCTGGTCGGGATCGAATTTCGGCAGCAGGATCATCGAGGCGCCGGAGAACAGCACGCAGTTGGTCGCGACGAAGAGGCCGTGCGTGTGGAAGATCGGCAGCGCGTGCAGCAGCACGTCGTCCTTGGTGAAGCGCCAGTAATCGACCAGCGCCAGCGCGTTCGAGGCGAGGTTGTCGTGGCTGAGCATCGCGCCCTTGGAGCGGCCGGTCGTGCCCGACGTGTAGAGGATGGCGGCGAGATCGTCCGCACCCCGTTCGACGTCTGCAAACGCGGTCGAAGCGGCGAGCGCCTTGACGGAGAGCGAGCCGGCGGAGACGTCCGGCGAGCGCCAGACGCCGAGCGTCTCGAGCTTGGCGCCGGCCTTGTCGGCATAGGGCTTCAGGGCGTCGGCCTTCGCCGGATCGCAGACGAAGACGGCGGGCTGCGCGTCGCCGAGGAAATACTCGATCTCGGCCGGTGTATAGGCCGTGTTGAGCGGCAGGAAGATCGCGGCAGCACGCACCGCGCCCAGATAGAGCATCAGCGCTTCGATCGACTTCTCGACCTGCACCGCCACCCGGTCGCCCGGCTGCACCCCGAGCGCGACCAGCGCATTGGCGAAGCGCGAGGAGACATCGACCATGTCGGCATAGGCATACCGCCGGCCGTCATCGAGGAGGGCGAAGGGAGCATCCGGCGCCGGCATCCGAGACCTGACCAAGTCGAACAGGTGGTTGCCCATGATCAGGATCCTTTCAGGCGTAGCCGTCTCGTTTCGCGGCCCCTCGGGACGGGGCCGTTCTCCCATTGGCGTCAGGTGCGTCGCGGGTCAACTCGCTGCCGGCCGCAACAGCTTGCGCACGGCGGCCGAGGCGACGACCGTGTTGCGGGTGGCGAAGGCCTCGTGGTTGGTCTCGATGTCGTCGAGCTCGTAGCGGTAATTGACCATCACGCCATGCGACTCGCGCAGCCCCCGTGCCGACAGGTTGCCGCCGACATTGATGCGCTCCAACCGCGCGCCATTGCCGAGATGGAAACGGGCGACCGGGTCGATCACGCGCCCCGAGGCCGTGCGCGCCCGCAGCATGTAATGCGCCATCATCTGGCCGAGCAGCTTGTCGCGGCGCAGCCGGGTCGCGTCGTCGAGGGAGATCGTCTCCCCGGCCGGGCGAGCCAGCTCCGAGCGCTCCTCGTTCGTCAGGCCGAGATCGCCCGGATCGGCGACGAGGCCCTCGAGCCAGCGCGCAAAGCCCGGCACCGGCGACAGCGTGACGAAGGTCTCGAGCCCCGGCAGCTCGCGCTTCAGATCCTCGGCGACCTGCTTGATCAGGAAATTGCCGAAGGAGATGCCGCGCAGGCCCTCCTGGCAGTTGGAGATCGAATAGAACACCGCCGTCGTCGCCTCGGCCGCGGGCAGCACCTCGCGCTCCCCGCTCAGCACCTCGCCGATGCTGTGCGGGATCGCGCGCGTCAGCGCCACCTCGACGAAGATCAGCGGCTCGTCGACCAGCTGCGGGTGGAAGAAGGCGAAGCAGCGGCGATCCGCCGGCTCCAGCCGGCGGCGCAGATCGTCCCAGCCCTGGATTTCGTGGACAGCCTCGTAGCGGATGATCTTCTCGAGCACATTCGCCGGCGAGCGCCAGTCGATGCGGCGCAGCACGAGGAATCCGCGGTTGAACCAGGAGCCGAAGAGATGCCGGAAATCGGCATCGACGGTCAGCAGATCGCGGTCGCTCTCCATCGCCTCGAACAGGGCCTCGCGCATCCGCACCAGCACATGGGTGCCGCCGGGGGCGAGGTTGAGGCGCCGCAGCAGCTCCTGCCGGCGAGGTTCCGACGCGAGGTGAAGCGCCGAGATCGTGGCCGCGCCGGGCTCGTTGCGATAGGCCTCGATCGCCCGGTCGAGCCGCTCGTGATCGGGCCCGAACCGCTCCTGAAGCATGGCGAAGAAGGCGCGCCGGCCCGGCTTGTCGAGGCGCTCCCAGGCTTCCAGGACCCCTTGCGCCAGCGCCATGCCCGAGGCCTCGCCCCGGCCCGAGAGCAGATCCTCGCAAAGCCGGTCGATCGGCCGGTTACGCTGCCCGATGAAGCGCTCGAAGCCGATCAGCGCCCGGCCGCGATCGGCCACATTGGTCAGCAATTCGCCGAGAAACGCCATGTCGCTGCGGACCTCCCGGGGCCATCATGCCCTGCCGGGCGGCGCGTGCAAGCCCGCCCTCGCACCTTCGGTCTCAGCGCAGCAGGGCCCAGGCCTTCAGGAAGAAGTCGGGCGCGCCGAAATTGCCGGATTTGAGCGCGATCACCATGTCGCGGCCCTGCGCCACCCGGGTCCAGGGCACGCCCGGATCGATCTCCGGGCCAATCTCGAGCAGGCCGATGCCGAGTTCCTGGACGACTGCCCCCGAGGTCTCGCCGCCGGCGACCAGAAGACGGGAGACACCGCCCTCGGCCAGCAGGGCCGCCGTCTGCGCGAAGGCGTGCTCGACCGTCTCGCCGGCCGTCTCGCGACCGAGCTTCTCCTGGATGGTGGCGACCTCGGCGGGATCGTCGCTGGAATAGAGCAGGAAGGGCGTGTCCGCGGCCTGCGCCAGCGCCCAGTCGGCGAGCTTTGCAGCATCTTGCGCACCGGACACCAGCGCCATCGGATCGACCTTCAGCGCCGGGTAGCCGGCCTCGATCGCCTTGGCGATCTGGCCGCGCGTCGCCGTCGAGCAGCTGCCGGAGATGATGCCGGCGCGCCCCTGAGGCGCGGCGAGGCTCGCGGCGATCTCGCGCTCCGGCAGCAGGCCGGCGCGGCGGAAGTTCTGCGGCAGCCCCATCGCGATGCCGGACCCGCCGGTGAGAAGCTTGTGATCGGCGGCCGCCTCGCCCAGCACCATCAGATCGGCGTTGGTGAGCGCGTCGGTCACGACGTAGCGCATGCCCTGGTCGGCCAGTGCAGCGAAGCGGGCTTTCACCGCCCCGGCCCCGGACAGGACGGTGGCGTAATCGACCAGCCCGACCGCGCCCGAGGTCTGTGCACCCATCAGGCGGATCAGGCTCGAATCGCGCATCGGCGTCAGCGGATGGTCCTTCATCGAGCTTTCGTGAAGCGGCACCGCGCCGACGAAGAGATAGCCTTGATAGATCGAGCGGCCATTGGCCGGAAAGGCGGGACAGACGATGGCCAGACCCGCGCCGAGCCGCTGCGCCAGCGCTCCGGCAACGGGCCCGATATTGCCCTGCGCGGTCGAATCGAAGGTCGAGCAGTATTTGAACAGGATCTGCCGTGCGCCCGCGGCCAGCAGTGCCTCGCAGGCGGCGAGCGAATCGGCGACGGCCTCGGCGACGGGGTTGGTGCGCGACTTCAGCGCGACGACGACAGCATCCGCATCCGGCAGCGCCTGGCCCGGGCTGGGAACGCCGATCGTCTGCACCGTGCGCATGCCGCTGCGATTGAGCATCAGCGCCACGTCCGTCGCGCCCGTCATGTCGTCGGCGATCACACCCAGCAGCATCGTCGTTCCTCCATTCGGCTTTGTGCCGGTCTCGTTGCGTGGTCTTGTAGCGGCCCGCTGCCGTCAAGGCGATCCGGAGTGCGCACGGGGCACGCATGCGAGCCCCGACGGCCGACGCTGGCCGCCAAATTGCATGCAGGCGGCCTCCGTAACGGCATGCAATCCGGACGCTGACGCGACGGTGCGGCATCGACGCCGCTGCGAATTTGCATCAGGCTGGTACCAACCGGAACGATCTTCGGCGATCATGACCGCAAACGACAACAGGGGACATCCGATGAAGCTTCTCACCGCCCTGGCCTGCGCCACCGCTCTGACGCTTGCCGCCCTCCCCGCCGTCGCGCAGGCGCCCTCGACCCTGCGGATCGGCCTGCAGGAGGACCCTGACGTGCTCGACCCGCACAAGGCGCGCACCTTCGTCGGCCGGATCGTCTTCAAGGGCCTCTGCGACAAGCTGCTCGACATCACCCCCGATCTTAAGATCGTGCCGCGGTTGGCGACCGAGTGGTCCTTCTCGGCGGACGGGCTGACGCTGACGATGAAGCTGCGCAGCGACGCCAAGTTCCATGACGGCGAGACGTTCGACGCCGAGGCCGCCAAGGCCAATCTCGAGCGCGCCCGCACCCTGCCCGACTCGCTGCGCAAATCCGAGCTCGCTTCGGTCGACAGCATCACCGTCGTCGATCCCACGACGATCGCGCTGAAGCTGAAGCGGCCCGATGCGACGCTGCTCGCCCAGCTGACCGACCGCGCCGGCATGATGCTGGCGCCCAAGACCCTGGCGGGCGATGTCGGCGCCAAGCCGGTCTGCTCGGGCCCCTACAAGTTCGTCGAGCGGGTGCAGAACGACCGCATCGTTCTCGAGCGCTTCAAGGAGCACTGGGAGGCGCAGAACTACCATTTCGACCGGGTGCTCTACCGCTCCATCCCCGACACCACCGTGCGGCTGGCCAATCTGCGCTCGGGCGAGCTCGACATGCTGGAGCGGCTGGCGCCGACCGACGTGAAGTCCGCGCAGGGTGACAGGGCTCTCAAGGTCACCAGCATCGCCAATCTCGGCTACCAGGGCATCACCATCAACACGGGCAATGGCGACGCCGCAAAACAGCCGATGGGGCAGGACAAGCGGGTGCGCCAGGCGCTCTCGCTCTCGATCGACCGCAAGGTGCTGAGCCAGGTCGTGTTCGAGGGGCTCTATGAGCCGATGGTGCAGCCCTTCAACCCCGGCAACAGCTATGTCAGCGCCGACTTCCCGGTGCCGGCGCGCGATGTCGCCAAGGCCAAGGCGCTGCTCAAGGAGGCAGGGCTGACCAAGGTCTCGGTCGAGCTCTTCGTCACCAACAACCCGGTCGACGCCCAGCTTGGCCAGGTCATCCAGGCGATGGCGGCGGAAGCGGGCATCGACATCCAGATCCGCTCGACGGAATTCGCCAGCCAGCTGCGCGACCAGCAGCAGGGCAAGTTCCAGATGAGCCGCATCGGCTGGTCGGGCCGCATCGATCCGGACGGCAACCTGCACCAGTTCGTCACCACCAAGGGCAACCAGAACGACGGGCGCTATTCCAACGCCGAGGTCGACCGGCTGCTCGACGAGGCGCGCACGGTCTATGACGTCGCCGAGCGCAAGAAGCGCTACGACGCGGCGCAGAAGTTCCTGCAGGACGAGCTGCCGATCGTCTATCTCTACAACCAGACGGTCTTCTTCGCGCTGCGCTCCAACATCAGCGGCTTCGTGATCAACCCGGACGGCATGATCCGGCTGTCGGGAATCAAGCGGTCTTGATGATCCACGCCTCGACGAGAGCCTCATGCTCGCGCTGATCGGCCGCCGCGTCCTGATCGCGATCCCGACGCTGTTTCTGGTGTCGCTGTTCGTGTTCGCCCTGCAGCGCGCGCTGCCGGGCGATCCGTTCCTCGTCATCGCCGGCGAGGAACGCGATCCGGAGGTGATCGCGCGGCTGCGCGCGATCTACCGCATGGACGATCCGGTCGTCGTGCAGTTCTTCGCCTGGCTCGGCCAGGTGGTGCAGGGCGATTTCGGCCGCTCGCTGCGCACGGGCGAGCCCGTTCTCGGCCTGATCCTGCAGAAGCTGCCGGTGACGCTGCAACTGGCCGTGGCCTCGATCATCGTCGCCATCGCCATCGGCATTCCCGCCGGTGTGCTCGCAGCACGGCGCAAGGACACGGTCGTCGACTACTCGGCGAGCGCTCTGGCGCTGTCGGGGCTTTCGATCCCGAATTTCTGGCTCGGGATCATGCTGATCCTCGTCGTCTCGGTCGAACTCCGCTGGCTGCCGGCCTCGGGCTACGAGCCGTTCTTCAGCAATCCCATTGGCGCGATCGAGCGGCTGATCATGCCGGCCTTTGTGCTCGGCTCTGGCCTTGCGGCCTTCCTGATGCGGCACACGCGCTCGGCCATGCTGGAGGTGCTGCGCTCGGACTATGTGCGCACCGCCCGCGCCAAGGGCCTCGACGAGGATGCCGTGGTCAACCGGCATGCGCTGCGCAACGCGCTCGTGCCCATCATCACCCTGACGACCATCCTGTTCGGCGAGCTTCTGGGCGGCGCCGTGCTGACCGAGCAGGTCTTCACGATCCCCGGCTTCGGCAAGCTGATCGTCGATGCCGTCTTCAACCGGGACTATGGCGTGGTGCAGGGCGTGGTGCTGTGTACTGCCATCGGCTTCATCCTGATGAACCTGCTGGCCGACGTGCTGTACATCCTCGTCAATCCGCGGCTGAGGGCACAGTGATGACGACCGCAGCCACGGACACGCTCGCGACGCCCCCCGAACTCGCTTTGCGCCCGCGGCCCGGCGTGCTGGCGCGGCTCGCTCGCAACCGCTCGGCCCTGATCGGCGGCGCCATCGTGCTCGCCTTCGTTCTGATGGCGGTGCTGGCGCCGCTGCTGCCGATCGCCGACCCGTTGAAGTCGAACTTCCTCGCCATCCGCAAGCCGCCCTCGGAGCTCTACTGGTTCGGGACAGACGAACTCGGGCGCGACCAGGTCTCGCGCCTGTTCTATGGCGCGCAGGCCTCGCTGCTGGCGGGCATCATCTCGGTGCTGATCGCGCTCGCCGTCGGCGTGCCCTTCGGCCTGCTCGCCGGCTGGTATGGCGGCTGGATCGATGCCGCGATCTCCCGCGTCACCGAGGCGATGCTGGCCTGCCCCTTCCTGATCCTGGCGATCGCCTTCGCGGCCGTGCTCGGCCCGTCCCTGACCAATGCGATGATCGCGATCGGCCTCTCGGCCGTGCCGATCTTCGTGCGCCTGGTGCGCGCGCAAGTGATGAGCGTTAAGGCGGAGGATTTCGTCGAGGGGGCGCGGGCCGTCGGCGCCCGCGATCTGCGGATCGTCGTGCGCCATATCCTGCCCAACATCCTCTCGCCGATCGTGGTGCAGTCGACGCTGTTCATGGCGCAGGCGATCATCCTCGAAGCCGCCCTGTCCTTCCTCGGCCTCGGTCAGCAGCCGCCTGCCCCGTCCTGGGGGCAGATGCTGAACGTCGCCAAGAACTTCATGGACCAGGCGCCGTGGATGTCGGTGGCGCCGGGCGTCTGCATCTTCCTCGCCGTGCTCGGCTTCAACCTGCTCGGCGATGGCTTGCGCGACGTGCTCGACCCGAAGGAGGGGTGAGTTGCTTGCGCCGCGCGCCCCTCATGCCCGGGACGGCGCAGCCGGGCTCGCCTTTTCGCCTTAAGCTCGCGCCCGCCCGGACAGGGCGGACCCGGCCTACACCGCCCGCTCGCCTCGCACCGATTTCGCCTGCACTGGATCCTCCGCATGTTCACGACCCGGCCTGAAATCCTCGGCACCTTCGGTGTCTGCACCTCGACGCACTGGCTCGCCACGGCAACCGGCATGGCGATGCTGGAGAAGGGCGGCAACGCCTTCGACGCCTGCGCCGCGGCCGCCTTCGTGCTGCAGGTCGTCGAGCCGCATCTGGTCGGCCCCGGCGGCGAGATGCCAGCGGTGTTCTATTCGGCCAAGACGAAGAAGGTCGAGGTGATCTGCGGCCAGGGCACGGCGCCGGAAGCCGCGACCATCGACGCCTTCAAGGCGCTCGGGCTCGATCTCGTGCCGGGTTCAGGCCTGCTCGCCGCTGTCGTGCCCGGCGCCTTCGGCGGCTGGATGACGCTGCTGCGCGACCATGGCCTGCTGCCGCTGCGCGAGGTGCTGGAGCCGGCGATCGGCTATTTCGAGAACGGACACCCGATGCTGCCGCGTGTCTCGGACACCATCGCAGGGCTGACCGACCTCTTCACCCATGAATGGCCGACCTCGGGCGAGGTCTATCTGCCGGGCGGGCAGGTGCCGCAGGCCAAGGCTCTGTTCCGCAACAAGGCTGCGGCCGAGACCTACAAGCGCATCCTGAGCGAGGCGGAAGCCGCGGGCGGAAGCCGCGAGAAGCAGATCCAGGCCGCCTATGACGCCTGGTACAAGGGCTTCGTCGCCGAGGCGATCGACTCCTTCTGCCGGACGACTGAGGCGATCGATTCCTCGGGCCGCCGCCACAAGGGCCTGCTCACCGCCGACGACATGGCGCGCTGGCAGCCGACCTACGAGACGCCCGCCAGCGTGACCTATCACGGCTGGGAGGTCTTCAAGATCGGTCCCTGGGGCCAGGGCCCCGTCTTCCTGCAGACGCTGAAGATCCTCGAGGGCATCGACATCGCCGGGATGGGCCCCGACAGCGCCGCCTTCGTCCACCATGTCGCGGAGGCGATGAAGCTCGCCTTCGCCGATCGCGAGGCCTATTACGGCGACCCCGATTTCGTGAAGGTGCCGCTGGCGACGCTGCTCTCGGAGGATTACGCGCGGGGCCGCCGCAACCTGATCACGGACACCGCCTCGCAGGAGTTGAGGCCGGGCATGATCGCCGGATTCGAGGCGCAGGTGGCGCAGGCTCTGGCCGGCGTGCGCTATGCCGGACAGGCCGGCAAGGGCGACGCGACCGTCGGCGAACCGACGACGGCGGCGATGGTGGCCGCCGGGCGGCGTGGCGACACGGTCCATATCGACGTCATCGACAAATGGGGCAACATGATCGCCGCCACTCCCTCGGGCGGCTGGTTCCAGTCCTCCCCGGTGATCCCGGCGCTGGGCTTCCCGCTCAACGCCCGCGCCCAGGCCTTCTTCCTCGACGAGGGGCTGCCCTCGGCGCTGGCACCGTTCAAGCGGCCGCGCACGACGCTGACGCCCTCGCTCGCCTTCGAGAACGGGGAGCCGCGCCTCGTCTTCGGCACGCCGGGCGGCGACCAGCAGGAGCAGTGGCAGCTCGGCCTGTTCCTGCGTCGCGTGCATCACGGGCTGAACCTGCAGGAGGCGATCGACCTGCCGCTGTTCCACACCCAACACTTCCCCTCGACCTTCTATCCGCGCGAGGCCAAGCTCGGCCATCTGGCGGTGGAGGAGAGCATCGGCGAGAGCGTGCTGGCCGACCTGGTCCGCCGCGGCCACAAGCTGGAGCGGGCACCGGCCTGGACGATCGGCCGTCTCACTGCGGCCGAGAAGAGCGCCGACGGTCTCTTGCGCGCAGCCGCGACGCCACGTCTGATGCAGGCCTACGCGGCCGGCCGGTGAGGACAAACGCATGACCTGGTCCATCGTCGCCCGCGATGCCGCCACCGGCGCCTTTGGCGTCGCCGTCTCGACCTGCGCCTTCGCCGTCGGCTCGCGCGTGCCCTATGGCGGCGGCCGCATCGGCGCCATCGCGACCCAGGCCTTCGTCAACCCGCTCTATGGGGTGGACGGCCTGCGCCTGCTCCAGGAGGGGCGCTCGGCGGTCGAGATCATCGCGACGCTGACAGCGGCCGATGAGGGCCGTGCCCATCGGCAGCTCCATGTGATCGACCGCGAGGGCAAGATCGCCGCCTTCACCGGAGCCTCCTGCATCGACTGGTGCGGCGCAGTTGACGGGCCGCAGGTCTCCGTCGCCGGCAACATGCTGAGCGGGCCGGAGGTGATCCAGCAGACGCTGAAGGCCTATATCGCCTCCTCCGCGCTGGATTTCGACGAGCGGCTTCTGGTCGCGCTCGAAGCCGGCGAGAAGGCGGGCGGCGACAAGCGCGGGCGGCAGTCGGCCGCGATCCGGATCTGGTCGGGCGAACCTGTGCCGAGCTTCGACATCCGCGTCGACGACCATGTCGATCCGCTCGCCGAGCTGCGCCGTCTCTGGCGCGTCGCGCATCAGCGCTATGTCCCCTTCCAGCAGGCGTCGCCCTCGCGCTCGCGCCCGGCCGGCGTGACCGACCGCACCGAGCTCGACCGCCTCTGCAGCGATTACGCTGCAGCTTGGAACGCACGGCATCCGGAATAGCTGTTCCAGAGGGAACTTCTGTCCGGCCGCGAGAGGCGCTAAGCTTTCGTAACGTTCGCTCGAGCGGATGAAGCGAGGACGCCGCCATGGCCACTGACAGCGCTGCGCTCGAACGCCGGATCGCCAAGCTCGAGAGCCAGATTGCCGCCCTGACGGCGATGATCTCCGCCACGCCCGGCGGCGCGCTGTCGATCACGGCACCCGGCGGCGTCAGCATCACTGCCGGCGGCGCCTTGACGCTCACGGCGGGGAGCGCCGTCGCCGTGACCGCCGGCAGCAACTTCGCCGTCAGCGCCGCGACGCGGATCAAGCTGGCCGGCGGACAGGAGATCACGCTCGACAGCCGACAGTGCCATGTTCAGGCGACGGTCGATCTCAGCCTCTCCAGCAACCAGTCGATGTCGATCGAGGCCGGCAAGAAGCTTAGCGTGACGGCCGCCGACGAAGCGACGGTGAAGAGCGGCAGCGCCCAGATCGAGCTCAAGAAGGATGGGTCGGTGACGCTGCGGGGGCGCGACATCACCACCACCGCGTCGGGCCGCGTCACCGTCAAGTCGAGCGCCGACATGGTGATGAGAGGCAGCAAGATCGGCCAGAACTGAGCGCGCGGGACAAGGCGGGAGAGGCCTTCGCCTCCCCCGCGCTCCGTCGTTCAGACCAGCTTGCCCCGGGCCGCGACCGGCAATTCGCCCACCAGCCTGTCGCCGCGCACGGTCACCAGACGGTCGACCATGTTGACGACGACGCAGACATGGTTGGGGACCACACGGACGATCTCGCCCACGCCCGGCCGGTCATTGCTCGCCGAGAGATCGAGGAAGCCGTGCTCCTCGGCGAATTTCGCGATGCGGGCGGCCGGGTATTCGAGGATATGGCCGTGGCCGTTCAGCCCGCCGGAATCGCTCGTCAGCGTCTTGGAGCCTGAATCGAGGATGCCGCGCTCGGGGCCGGCGCGGCTGACCACCGTGGCGTAGACGGTCAGCGCGCAGTCCTCCAGGCTCGCCACCCCGGCCGCGACCTGCATGCGGTCGTTGAAGATCGAGGTGCCGGCGCGGTGCTCGGTCGCGCCCTTGAGCTCGCCGATATGGGGAATGTTGGGCGACCCTCCGGTGGAGACGATCGACGCCTCCAGGCCCGCGTCGCGCAGCCCCTGATTGGCGGTGTCGAGGAACACTTGCGTGCGCGCCCAGCCATCCTCGGGCGGATACATCAGGAAGCCGGCGAAGCGCAGACCTTTCGAGCCCGCGATCAGCTTTGCCAGCTCGACCGCCTCGCCGGGTGTCTCGACGCCGGCGCGCTGGCGGCCGGTGTCGCATTCGACGACGACCTCGAGGTCGCGCCCGGCAATCTCCGCCGCCTGGGGCAGGCCGGCGATGGTGACGGGGTTGTCGGCCGCCACGATCATCCGGACCCGGCGCTGGAGATGGCCGAGCCGGCCGAGCTTCTGCTCGCCGAGGATGTTGTAGCTGATCAGGATGTCGTCGATGCCGCCATCGGCCATCACCTCGGCCTCGCCGAGCTTCTGGCAGGTGATGCCGCGCGCGCCGGCCTCGATCTGGAGGCGGGCGAGCTCGGGCGATTTATGCGTCTTGATGTGCGGGCGGTTGGCGACGCCCTTGGCATCGCAGACGGCCTGAAGGCGCGCGATGTTGGCCTCGACCTTGTCGAGATCGATCACCACGGCCGGCGTGCCATATGTGCGGGCGATCTCGTCCTTGAGCGTGTCGTAACGCATCCGATCCTCGGCGAGTGCGCTCACGGCAGCACCTTGATGATGACTTCGATCTCGACCGGCATGTTGCCCGGCAGCGAGCCCATGCCGACGGCCGAGCGGGCATGGCGCCCGTTCTCGCCGAGCACGGCGACGAGCAGGTCCGAGCAGCCATTGATGACCTTGGGCTGGTCGCCATACTCCGGCACGGCATTGACCATCCCGAGCAGCTTGATGACCTCGACCTTGTCGAGCGAGCCGGCCGCCTCCTTCATCGCCGCCAGCAGGCCCAGGCCTGTATTGCGGGCAAAGTCATAGGCCTGCTCGGTGGTGAACTCCTTGCCGACCTTGCCATTGGGGATCGAGCCGTCGGGATTGCGCGGCCCCTGGCCCGAGAGGAAGACGAGGTCGCCGGCCTTCTTGAAGCGCACATAGTTGGCCATCGGCGCCACCATCGCAGGCAGTTCCAGGCCCAGATCCTTCAGTTTCTGCTCGGCGCTCATGGTGTCGTTCGTCCCTCTGCGGTCGTTTCGTGTTCTGGCTGGAGCGCGCGCTCCATATAGCGGGCGGCATCGTCATAGCTGGCGAGCTTCTCCGCAAGGGCAGGCTCATGCACCGCGCGAAAGCCCTGCCGCCGCCAGAAGCCGGACGAGCCTTCGATGGCGACGAGTGCGAGGCAGGAGAGGCCGGCGTCGGCCGCGATCTCCGCCAGCCTCGCGGCGACGACACCCCCGGCCCCGCTGCCGCGTGCCTGTGGCAGGAGCGCGAGATCGTGGATGTAGAAGCAGCCGGCCTGCGACGGCAGTTCGCGCAGCAGACTGTTCAGGGCCGGCGGCGCGGCGCGCTGCCAAGGGTGGGCGATGACATAGCCGATCGGCCCGTCTGCGCCCTCCAGCACGAGGCAGCCTTGCGGAAACAGGCGCAGCCGCTCGGCGAAGACGGTCTCGTCCTCGGGATAGTCCGGATGCACCACGGCCGCGACCGCCAGAACGGCCGGCAGGTCGGTCGCGGTCATCGGGCGCCAGAGCACGCTTTGCAACAGATTGTCCCTTTGTCATTCCGGGGCGAGCCGCAGGCTCGAACCCGGAATGACACGATGGGGCCGGCTCAGCCCGCGACCTTCCTGAACTTGTTCGTCCGCTTCGGATGCCACCAGGCGCCCTTGAGCACGACGCCCTCGGAGAGGATCTTGCGGTCGCCGGTCATGTGCTCGCCGGTGACGTCGGCATAGTCGAACTTGCCTTCCTTCACCGTCAGGATCGTCGCGTCGCCGAGCGAGCCGACCTTGAGCGAACCGTATTCCGGGCGCTTCAGCGCCATGGCCGCGTTCACGGTCGAGGCGGCGATGACGTCGTTCAGGCTCATCCCCATCAGCAGGAACTTCGACATGGTCGTGACCTGGTCATAAGCCGGGCCGTCGATGCAGAGCTTGTGGACGTCCGAGGAGATCACGTCCGGCTGGAAGCCGTTGGCGAGCATGGCGCGCGTCGTCTTGAAGGAGAACGAGCCCTTGCCATGGCCGATGTCGAAGATGACGCCGCGCTTGCGGGCGGCCGCGACCTCGGGCTTGACCGTGCCCTGTGCGGTGCAGGGCGCGTTCGGGAAGGGGCGGAAGGCGTGGGTCAGGACGTCGCCCGGCCGCAGCATGTTCACCACCTCCTCATAGGAGGGCGGCGGATGGTCGATATGGCACATCAGGGGCATGCCGACTTCGTTGGCGACCTGCAGCGCGACGTTGAGCGGGGCGGTGCCCTGGTCGCCCGAGGCGTGCAGTCCGACGCGGACCTTGATGCCGACGATGAGGTCGCGGTTCTTGTCGGCGACCTCGGCGCAGTCGACCGGGTTCATCATCGCCATGTCGCGGCTCTCGCCGACCATGACGCGGTGGTCGAAGCCGTAGATGCCGGCGTGGCTGACATGGAGATAGGCGAGGATTCGGGCCTGGCTCCGCTCGATGACGTGCTTGCGGAAGCCTGGCCAGTTGCCCGGCCCGGCCGAGCCGGTGTCGACCGAGGTGGTGACGCCCGAGGCCCGGCAGAACTCGTCGGCGTCGATGCCCAGCGACGTGCCGCCCCAATAGACATGGGTGTGCAGGTCGATCAGGCCGGGCGTGACGATGTAGCCGGAGACGTCGCGGATCTCCTTGGCGCCCTTGAGATCCTTGCCGAAGCCCGAGACCTTGCCGTCTGTGAAGGCGACATCGAGGATGCCGTCATGCTTCTGCGAGGGGTCGATGACGCGACCGCCCTTGAGGATGAGATCGTGGGTCATTGAGCTTCCCCGCCCGTTACTTGGATTTCAAAACAGAATGTTGGTGTTGAGAGCGCGGCCGAGCGGCGACCGTCTATGGCGCGGCATCGGGTCGAGCGCTCACGCCGGCTCGACCGCGCCCTTGCGCTCGACGAGCAGGCCATAGGCCTGGGGCTCGCGATGCCGGGCGAAGTTGAAGGTCGAGGCCTTGTAGCTCTTGCCGAGATCCATGTCGCAGCGGGCGACGACCAGCTCGTCCCCCTCCGTCACCGCCTGGGCAACAACCTCGCCGGTGGGGGCGATGATGCAGGATCCGCCGATCTGGTCGACGCCGGCTTCCACACCCGCCTTAGCGACGCCGACCACCCAGGTGGCGTTCTGGTAGGCACCGGCCTGCATGACGAGCTGGTTGTGGAAGTTGCCGAGCCGGTCGTGGTCTGGCGCGGGCGGATTGTGCTTGGGCGTGTTGTAGCCGAGCAGGATCAGCTCGACATTCTGCAGCCCCATGGTGCGGTAGCTCTCGGGCCAGCGGCGATCGTTGCAGATCATCATGCCAATATTGGCGCCCATGCTGCGCCAGACCGGCCAGCCGAGATCGCCGGTCTCGAAATAGCGCTTTTCGAGATTCTGGAACGGCGCCTCGGGGTGGTGCTCCGGATGCCCCGGCAGATGGATCTTGCGGTACTTGCCGACGATGGCGCCGGACTTGTCGACCAGGATCGCCGTGTTGAAGCGGCGCTTGCGGCCGCCCTCATGAGCCAGCTCGCAATAGCCAAGATGGAAGCCGATGCCGAGGCGCTTGGCCTCCTCGAAGAGCGGCGCCGTCTCGTTCCCGGGCATCGCGCTCTCGAAATGGCTGTCGATCTCGTCCTCGTTCTCGATCCACCAATGCGGAAAGAAGGCGGTCAGGGCCGCCTCCGGATAGACGACGAGATCGGCGCCATGGCCCTTGGCCTGACGCATCAGGTCGATCATGCGGGCGACGGCGGAGGCGCGGCTCTCGTCGCGCTGGATCGGGCCGAGCTGGGCTGCGGCGAGGGTGAGAAGGCGGCTCATCGCAGTGTGCCCATTGAAAGAGCCGGAGCGGAGGCGGCGGCCGCGACGTCGGAAGGGTCAGGCATGGGCTCACGCTCGGCTGTCAGGCGCCGCAATGCTGCGGCGTGGTCCGGTCCCGGGCGCCGGCGCCCGGGACAAATGTCGGGCCCGGGCCCGCGTTGCCGGCCTCAGAGGGCCTTGGCGAGACGCGGGTCGAGCGAGTCGCGCAGGCCGTCGCCCAGCAGGTTCACCGCCAGCACGGTGATCGAGAGGAAGATCGCCGGGAACAGGATGATGTGCGGCTTCACCTGCCAGAGCGCGCGGCCCTCGGCCATGATGTTGCCCCAGGAGGGCGTCGCAGGCGGAATGCCGGCGCCGATGAAGGAGAGGATCGCTTCGATGATCATGGCGCTGGCGCAGATATAGGTCGCCTGCACGCTCATCGGCGCGAAGGTGTTGGGCAGGATGTGGCGCAGGATGATGCGGGGGGTGCGGGCGCCGTTGGAGATCGCCGCCTCGACATAGGGCTGCTCGCGCAGCGACAGCACGACGCCGCGCACGAGCCGCGCCACACGCGGGATTTCGGCGATGGTGATGGCGATGATGACGTTTTGGATCGAACCCCGGGTCAGCGCCATCAGCGCGATGGCGAGCAGGATGGGCGGGATCGACATCATGCCGTCGATGATGCGCATGACGATGCCGTCAGCCCAGCGCACGAAGCCCGCGAAGAGGCCGATCGTCAGGCCGATGACCGAAGACAGGATGGCGACGCTGAAGCCCACCACGAGCGAGACGCGCGCGCCGTAGACGACGCGGGAATAGATGTCCCGGCCGAGCATGTCCGTGCCGAACCAGTAGAGCTCGGAGGGCACGCGCGTACGCCGCGAGGTGGCGATGGCAGTGGGGTCCACCGTCCAGAGCAGCGGCGCGAAGAGGCCGATCAGCGCCATCAGCACAAGCAGCGAGCCGCCGATCGCCACTGCGGGGTGGCGGCGCAGATAGCGACGGAAGCGCTTGAAACGCCCCAGCCGCGGGGCGACCGCAGGCTCCGGAGCCGCCGCCAGCGCGGCGGGGGCCGGAATCGAGCTTTGCATCGTCAATAGCGTATCCTCGGATCGACGATCGTATAGGTCAGGTCGATGAGCAGGTTCACCAGCACGTAGACCAGGCTGAACATCAGCACGACGCCCTGGATGACGGGGTAGTCGCGCCGCAGGATGGCATCGACAGTGAGGCGGCCGAGCCCCGGAATGGCGAAGACGCTCTCGGTCACGACCGCGCCGCCGATGAGCAGCGCGATGCCGATGCCGATGATCGTCACGATCGGGACCGCGGCGTTCTTGAGGGCGTGCAGGAAGAGAACCTCGCGCTGGCCGACGCCCTTGGCCTGGGCGGTGCGGACATAGTCCTGCTGCAGGACCTCCAGCATGGTGGCGCGGGTGATGCGCGCGATCAGCGCGATGTAGACCAGCCCCAGCGTCATCGCCGGCAGGATCAGGTTCCTGAACCAGGGCCAGAAGCCTTGAGAGAGCGGCGTGTAGCCCTGCACCGGAACCCAGTCGAGCTGCAGCGCGAAGACATAGGCCAGGAGGTAGCCGACGACGAAGACCGGCACCGAGAAACCGAAGACCGCGAAGGCCATGGCGCCGCGGTCGATCCAGGTGCCGGCCTTCCAGGCGGCGATGACGCCCATCGGGACCGCGATCGAGACGGCGAAGATCAGCGTCAGCACCATCAGCGAGAGCGTCGGCTCGATGCGCTGGGCAATGAGCTGCGTCACGGGCAGCGAGGTGAAGATCGAGGTGCCGAGGTCGCCCTGCAGGACGCGGAAGGACCATTCGGCGAAGCGCACGAGATAGGGCCGGTCGAGCCCGAGGCTGGCGCGGATGCGCTCGACATCGGCGGGCGAAGCCTGGTCGCCGGCGATGACCGCCGCCGGATCACCCGGCGCCACATACAGCAGAGAAAAGACGAACAACGCCACGAAGGCCATCACCGGGATGGTCGTGATGATGCGTCTGACGATGAAGGCCAGCATTGCGGCTCACGCGCCCTTTGTCGTTCGAAACCAGACCGGTCGGTGCCGCCGGAGGCGGCGGCAGAGACCGCGAAGGTCCGGGGGCGGCGCGTCGGGCGCGCCGCCCCCGGGAGAAGAATGAGACCTGAAGCCCGCCCTGCGGCGGATCAGGCCTTGGTGACGCCCCAGAGGACCGGGAACGGCCCGCTGGTGACGCCCGAGACGTTCTTCCGCCAGGCCTGGTAGCCGAGATAGAAGCCGGTCGGGCAATAGACGACGTTCTCGACGGCGGCCTTGTTGAGGCGCCCCATCGCGGCCTTCTCCTCGGCCATGTCCTTGGCGTTGAACCAGTTCGTCACCTCGGTCTCGACCGCGGGCACGTCGGGCCAGCCGAACCAGGCCTTCTCGCCATTGGCGCGAACGGCCGTGTAGGAGGCCGGGTTCACGCAGTCCGCGCCGGCATGCCAGGTGTGGAACATGCTCCAGCCACCCTGCCCCGGCGCGGTCTTCTGCGCACGGCGGGCGCCGACGGTGCCCCAGTCGGTGGCGACGAAGTCGACCTTCATGCCGATGCTCTTGAGCAGCTCGGCAGTGACGTCGCCCATCGACTTGGTGGCGGCCATGTCCTGCGCGACCACGCAGATCACCGGCTCGTCCTTGTAGCCGGATTCGGCGAGGAGCTTCTTGGCCTCGGCGACGTTCTTCTTCTTCATGATCTCGCCGCCCTCTTCGGTGTAGAGCGGCGTGCCGGGGGTGAAGAAGCTGGCCATCGGCTTCCAGAGCTTGTCGTCGTCGCCGACGATCGAGCGCATGTAGTCTTCCTGGTTCAGCGCCGTCATCACCGCCTGGCGCACCTTCACGTTGTTGAAGGGCGGGTGCAGATGGTTCATGCGGAAGGCGCCGATGTTGCCGAGCGGATCACCGATGTCGACGCTGACATTGGTGTTGCGCTTGAGGATCGGCACGAGGTCGGCCAGCGGGGTCTCCCACCAGTCCACTTCGCCGTTCTGCAGCGCGGCGGCGGCCGTCGCCGGATCGGGCATGATCACCCATTCGACGCGGTCGAACATCATGACCTTGCCGCCGGAAAGCCAGTCGGGCTTCTCGGTGCGGGGCTTGTAGTCGGCGAACTTCTCGAACACCGCCTTGGCGCCCGGGACCCACTCGCTGCGCACGAACTTCATCGGCCCGGAGCCGATGTATTCGGTGATCTGGGTGAAGGGATCGGTGTTGGCGATGCGCTCCGGCATGATGAAGGTGCAGGGCGCGTTGTTCTTGCCCAGCGCGAGCAGCATCTTCGGATAGGGCTTGTTGAGGACCCACTTCCAGCTCATGTCGTCGACCGGCGCGAGCTCGACCTCGATCGCCTTGATCATGAGGCCCATCGGGTCGCGGGCCTGCCAACGCTTGAGGCTCTGGACGACGTCCTTCGAGGTCACCGGCGCGCCGTCATGGAACTTCAGGCCGTCACGCAGCTTGAAGGTCCAGGTCAGGCCATCGGCGGAGACGGTCTCGCTCTCGACCATCTGGCGCTTTGGCTCGAACTTCGAGTCGATGCCGTAGAGGGTGTCCCAGACCAGCAGGGCTGCGTTGCGCACGACGTATTGCGTGCCCCAGATGGGGTCGAAATTCGCGAGGTTCGCCTGGGGCACGAAGCGCAGCGTCTTGGCGGCCGCCGCGCCCTGAGCGAGGGCTGGCATGGCGAGTCCGCCGGCTGCGGCGAGTGCGCCGGTTCCGGCCGCGGTCTTCAGAAATGTTCTGCGGTCCATCATTCTCTCCCCTGACACGGCAACCTCTCGACGGGTGACCTTGGCGCGAGTTTGGGCAGAAAACATCTGCCGTGACAACTCGTCTGACCGGCCCTCCGCAGGCCGCGAACCGCTTGCACGCATCGTGCCAAACGGAACCGCCTGAGGGTTTCCTGCGAGAACGCGCCATCGGCGCCGTTTTCAGGGGCAGAGAATATTTTTCTGGACAGCGCGGCAGCGGCGCAAGACGGCGCCGCCGCGGGCAGGGACGAGCCCCTGCCCGCTTCTCAGGCGGCCCCGACGGGCGCGTGGATGCGAGGGAAAGGCCGCGCCGCCTCGAAGGCCGCAGCAGCCCGCAGCACCAGCGCGTCGCGTCCGAAGGGGCCGACGATCTGCAGCCCCGCCGGCAGCCCCGCGCCCGTCAGCCCGCAGGGCAGCGAGATCGCCGGAGCCTGCGTGATGTTGAAGGGGTAGGTGAAGGGCGTCCAGCGCGTCCAGTCGTCACCGTAGGCACCATGGCCGGGCGTATTCGCGCCGACCTCGAAGGCCGGCAGCGGCAGCGTCGGCGTCAGCAGCAGATCGAAGCGTGCATGAAATTGCGCCATCCTGTGCGCAAGCGCATTGCGCTGGTTCAGCAGCGCATCGACATAGGCCGCGCCGGCGACACGTTCGCCCTGCTCCGCCACGGCGACAAGACCGGGGTCCATCCGCGCCCGCTCGGCGGGGCCAGCCGAGCGCAAGGCGAGCGCCGCACCGGCCGACCAGATCGTCATCAGCGTATCGATCGGATCCTCGAAACCGGGGTCGACCTCCTCGACGGTCGCGCCGAGATCGCGGAAGGCGAGCGCCGCTGCCCGGGTCAGCGCGGCAATCTCGGGATCGACCGGGACGTCACGGCCGAGATTGGGCGACCAGGCGATGCGCAGGCCCTTCACCCCGCCCTTGAGCCCATCGACATAATCAGGCGCGCGGTCGATCATCGCGGTCATGTCGCGGATGTCGGGACGGCCGATGGCGTTCATCGCCAGCGCCGTGTCGGCGACGGTACGGGCCAGCGGGCCGAGATGGGCGAGGAAGCCCATGGTCGAGACCGGCCAGGCCGGCACGCGACCATAGGTCGGCTTCAGGCCAACGACCCCGGTGAAAGCGGCCGGAATGCGCACCGAGCCGGCACCATCCGTGCCGATATGGATGCAGCCGAGATTGAGAGCGGCGCAGGAGGCCGCACCCGCCGAGGAGCCGCCGGGGCCGGTGGCGATGTTCCAGGGATTGCGGGTGATCCCCGAGAGCGGCGAGTCGCCGACGCCCTTCCAGCCATATTCCGGCATCGTCGTCTTGCCGAGAAAGACCGTGCCGGCCTCGCGCAGCCGCGCCGCCGCCGGGGCGTCCTCGGCGAAGGGCGCGTCGGTCGCCACGGCAGAGCCGCGCCGCATCGGCCAGCCGGCCACGCCGATATTGTCCTTGATGGTGACGGGCACCCCGTCCAGCGGGCCGAGCGGCTCGCCCTTCAGCCAGCGCCCCTGCGAGGCTTGCGCCATGGCGAGCGTCGCTTCGGCGTCGCGAACGACGAAGGCGTTGATCTGCGGCTCGAAGCGCTCGATGCGCTCCAGCGCGTCCCGCGCAACCTCGACCGGGGAGAGTTCGCGGCTGGCATAGAGCGGGCCGAGCTCGGCGGCCGAAAGCGATGCGATGGTCGTCATGGGGCTGATCCTGTCTGCGTCGGTTCGGAAGGTCTAGGCGTTGGCGACGCGCCAGGCCGCGTTGAGCAGGACATTGGCGCCCGCCGCGATGTCCTGCTCCGTGCTGAACTCGGCCGGATTATGCGAGAGGCCGCCGATCGAGGGGATGAACACCATCGCGGTGGGGCAGATGCGCGACATCATCTGGGCATCGTGCCCCGCCCCCGAGATGATCCGCCGGATCGGCAGGCCGAGTTCCGCCGCGCTGTTCTCCACCGTCGCGATCAGCGTCTCAGTGAAGGGCGTGGCCGGGAAGCGCGCAAGGTCGCGGAAGGCGATCTCGATGCCGTGGCGCGCCGAGATCTCGGCGCAATAGGCCCGCACCGCGGCCTCTGCCCTGGCGAGCCGGGCATCGTCTGGATTACGCAGGTCGAGCGTCATCACGACGGTCTCGGGCACAACGTTGACGTTGGCGGGCTGGACCCGGATGACGCCGCTATTGGCAAGCTGGCCGGGAATCGCGCGAGTCAGGTCGTTGGCGTAGACGTTGATCCGTGCGGCTGCGAGGCCCGGATCCTTGCGATAGGCCATCGGCGTGGTGCCGGCATGGCTGGGCCGGCCCTTCAGCGTCAGCTCGAGCCAGCAGATCGCCTGGATGCCGGTGACCGCGCCGAGCCCGCCGCCCTCGTTCTCCAGCACCGGCCCCTGCTCGATATGGAGTTCGAGATAGGCATGCGCCGGCAGGAAGCCCGGCCGTTCGGGCCCCTCATAGCCGATGCGCCGGAGCTCGGTGCCGAGCACGGCGCCTTCGCGCATCCAGCTCGGCATGGGCGGCCTCGACGCTCATGCCGCCGGCCCAGACATAGGAGCCCAGCATGTCGGGGTGGAAGCGGGCGCCTTCCTCATTGGTGAAGGCGATCACCGCGAGGTCGCGCTTCGGCACCAGTCCGGCATCGCGCAGCGTCGCCAGTACCTCGACGCCGGCGACGACGCCGAGCGCGCCGTCATAGCGCCCGCCCGTGCCGACCGTATCGATATGGGAGCCGAGGATGACGGCCGGGCCCTCCTCCCGCCCCTTGAGAATGCCGACGATGTTGCCGATGGCGTCGATCTTCACCGTGAGGCCGAGCGCCGACATCTCGGCGACGAGCCAGTCGCGGCCCTGTTTGTCCTCGTCGGACAGGGCGAGGCGGCGGCAGCCGCCTTCCGGCGTTGCACCGATGGCCGCCAGCGCCATGAGCCGCGACACCAGCCGCGTGCCGTCGACCCTGAGATTGCTGCCCATGCTCGTCTCCCCCGCCAGACCGTGCCGGCGCCGGGGCCGGTTCCCGGCCCGCGCTGCACCGCCCGTCCTGCATAGTCGCGCCGAAGGCGGCCTGTCGATGCCCGCTGCGGCAAGGGGGTCTGGCGCAAATGCAACGGGCGCAGACTCGCGTCTGCGCCCGTTGGGTGGCTGGGCGCCCTGCTCAGGGCGCCGGAGTGGCGTGGTTCAGAACTCTTCCCAGCCCGTGTCGCCGGAGCGGCTGTTGACGATTTTCTTCGCCGGAGCGGCGGGCGGAGGGGCCAGTTCGCGCGGCGCCGGGGCCTTGCCCTGTCCGAAGGCGGCGGCAGCGAGCTGGCGCAGGCGTGCCGGCTCGGTCGCGGGCTTTGGCGCGGGGGCCATAGCCGGAGCCTCATGACCCGTGCGGAAGGAGGCGACGAGGTCGTTCAACTGGACGATCTTGCCCGAGAGCGAGCCGGCGGATGCTGCGCTCTCTTCGGCCAGCGCCGCGTTCTGCTGGGTCATCTCGTCGAGATGGGCGACAGCCTGGCTCATCTCGTCGATGCCGCTCGCCTGCTCTCCGGATGCCGCCGAGATGTCGGCGATGGTCGCCGCGACCTTCTCCGAAGCGGAGAGGATGTGGCTGAGCTGCTCGCCGGCCTGACGCACCAGCTTCACGCCCTCGCCGACCTCGCTGTTGGAGGAGGAGATCAGCGCCGAGATGTCCTTGGCCGCCTCGCTGGAGCGTTGGGCGAGCGTGCGGACTTCCGAAGCCACGACCGCGAAGCCCTTGCCGGCATCGCCGGCCCGGGCCGCTTCCACCGCCGCGTTCAGTGCGAGCAGGTTGGTCTGGAAGGCGATGTCGTCGATCACCCGGATGATGTCGGAGATCTTGGTCGAGGCATCCTCGATCCGGGCCATGGCCTCGACCGCCTGGCCGGCGATAGCGCCACCGTTCTGCGCCGCCTTCATCGCCTCGTCGGCGATCGCCGCGGCATTGCGCGAGGCCTGGGCCGAGGCTTTCACGGAGGCCGCGAGTTCTTCGGTGGTGGCTGCGGTCTCTTCCAGCGAGGAGGCCTGCTCTTCCGTCCGCTTCGAGAGATCATCCGCGCCCATGTTGATCTCGCGGGCGGCGAGGCCGACATCGGCCGAGGTGACCTGGATGGTGCGGACGGTGGCCGAGAGACGGTCGATCGTGGCGTTGAAGTCGTCGCGCAGCGTGGCGTAGTCGGCCGGCATCTCGGACCCGATGCGATGGGTCAGATTGCCATGGGCGAGTTCGGAAAGGCCGGCTGCGATCGAGTTGACGACCTTCTCCAGTTCCTGCGCCTGCTGCAGGCGCTGCTGGGCGGCCGCCTGGCGCTGCTCCTCGGTCGACCGGCGGCTCTCGTCCATCAGTCCGGCCTGGGTCGCGGCCTCGCTCTCGAGCCGCTCCTTCTCGATAGCGGCCTGACGCAGAACGCTCACTGCGCCTGCCATCTGGGCGAATTCGCCGGCCCGGAAGGTCGGAACGGCCGTGACAAGGTCGCCCGCGGCCAGCCGGTCCATGGCGCCCTTGAGGCTGCCGAGCGGCTTCATCATCCGGCGCACGAGCAGGAAGAGCGCGACGCCGGCGACAAGGGCGATGAGCAGGCCCGTGACCACGTTGCCGGTGACCATCTCGCTGACGACGGTCATGAAGTCGGCCTGCTTGATGCCGACGAAGAGGATGCCGATGACGCGGTTGTCGGATTTCTGGACGATCGGCTCGTAGATCGTGAAATAGGGCTGACCGAGAATGTCGGCCGCACCGGAATAGGTCTGGCGCTGCTTCAGCACCGTGTCATAGGCCTGACCCTGTGCCAGCTTGGTGCCGACCGCACGCCCGCCATCGGGCCTCTGCACATTGGTGGCGATGCGGACATCACCCATGAAGATCGTAGCGACGCTGCCGGCCAGCGCCTTGACCTTGTCGACCGCCGCGAAATTCCCGTTGATCAGCTCGTCGCCGAAGTAGAGCTTGTCGCCGTCGAGGCGGGGCTCGCCCTTCGCCGCCACGACGTCGCGCAGCAGGTTGATGTTGACGACGAGGCTCGCCTGGGCGCGTTCGCGCATCGCCTTCTCGGCCGCTTGCAGGGACACCATGACGGAGGCTGCGACCGCGAGGCCAACGAAGAAGACGCCGAGCAAAGCGAGGCGGGTGGCAATGGGAAGGCGGATAGACAGAAGCTTTTTCATCAACGAACCCGTTTGGGAGCGGCGTCGGCCCAGGCGTCGTCCCGCACAGAGGGGACAAGCAAGATCAGACGGCGCCGGTTGGCAGAGATGCGCAGTCCATGCGCACCCATCAGCGTCAGTACAGAAGGTAGGCCAGGCGTAACGTCGGGGCGCCGAACCGGTCGGCACGCGGCATGCCGCTGCGCCTTTCGCCCACACTGGAATTAGACTTAACCGATCCTGTAAAGATTTGCTTAAAGTGAGCACGTTTCGACTGACGAGGCCGAGTTAGTTCCAGTTGAAACAAGTTTTGTTCTGACACGCGCCGCAAGAACTTCCCCGCGCCACCCTGCCGCCTCATCTGTTGCCGAGACGTCACAGCCGGTGTCTGCCATCATTCGGCCATATCGTGTTCACCTCGCGGCCATGCGATGTGACTTGAAGAACGGTGTGCGGCGTGACGCGTGGAACGTCGCAGCCTTTCCGCCGTTGTTCAGCCGCGTCCGCAAGATCAATAAAGCAGAGCCCCAACTTCATGTCCGTCGAGAAGCCCGCCGTCCGCTCCCCCTCATCTTCGCTTGCCCAGCCATCGCGCCGCGCGACGTTGTTCCTGCTGCCGCTTGCGCTGGCGGGCTGCGTCTCGCAGCCGCAGCAGCCCTTCGAGGTCGCCAGCACGCGCGGCTTCAACGTCAGCGCCGAATATCTGGCGATGTATGGCGAGCGTCCCGACGAGCAGTATCCGCTGCCGGCGACGGATCTTTCCGAGGTCGACCCGCGCTTCCTGCGCCGCGAGGTGGCCTATCAAACCCGCGAGCAGCCCGGCACGATCGTCATCGATACCGACAACAAGTTCCTCTACCTCGTCCGTGAGAACGGCCGGGCGATCCGCTACGGCATCGGCGTCGGCAAGCAGGGCATGTCCTGGCGCGGCCGCGCCACGGTCGGTCGCAAGGCGGCCTGGCCGCGCTGGACGCCGACCCCGGCGATGATCGCGCGCGATCCCGAGAAGAACGGCCCCTGGGCCGGCGGCATGAGCTCGGGCCTCGACAACCCGCTCGGCGCCCGTGCGCTCTATCTGTATCAGGGCGATCGCGACACGCTCTATCGCATCCACGGCACGAACGAGCCCTGGTCGATCGGCGAGTCCGTGTCGAGCGGCTGCATCCGCATGTTCAACCAGGACATCATCGACCTGCACAGCCGCGTTCCGACGGGAACGACGGTGGTCGTGCTGAACCGGGGCCAGTTGCTGACCCCGCAGCCGGGCGAGACCTTCGACGAGTTCACCTCGGAAGGCAGCAGCATCTGACGCATCGGCAGGACGGCGGCCCGCGGCCGCCGCCACGCCTTGATACCGTCACATGCGGGTCCCACCTCTCTTGGCGGCGGCGCATCCGCGCCGTCCCACAGATGGAGGAGATGACGATGACGCCGCAGGAACGCGACGTGATCGCCGGGATTTTCGACCGCCTGAAACAGGCGGCCAATCAGCCCCGCGACCCCGAGGCTGAAAACTACATCGCGCAGCGGCTGCGAGAGCAGCCCTATGCGCCCTACGCCATGGCCCAGGCGGTCTATGTGCAGGAGACTGCGCTGACCAATCTCCAGGCGCAGGTCGAGGACCTCCAGGCCCAGCTGCGCGACCTGCAGACCCGCCAGGCCGAGGCACCCGCCGCGAGCGGCGGTTTCCTGTCCGGCATCTTCGGCGGCGGCCCAGCCGCCCAGCCGGCGCGGCCGCGCTCGGTGCCGTCCTTCCCGTCGCGCGGACCGGATGCGCCTTCGCCGGCCTGGACCGGGCAGCAGCCCGGCGCCATGCAGGCGGCGCCCGGCCAGCCGGGGCAGGTCCAGCCGGGCCAGGCCCAGCAGGCGCCCGGCCCCTGGGGCAACGCAGCCCAGCAAGCTCCCGGACGCGGCGGCGGCTTCATGGCGACGGCCCTCACCACGGCGGCCGGCGTCGCCGGCGGCATGATGCTCGGCAGCGTCCTCAGCAACGCCTTCGGCGGCGGCTCGGCCCAGGCCGCGACGAAACCGACCGAGACGGCTCCGCAGGGGCAAGACAATGCCGCGGCCGAGTCCCAGCCGGCGGCCTATGACGACGGCTCGTCCAATGCCGCCAACTACCAGCAGGCGGCCCAGACCGAGCCGGCGGATGCCGGCTATGACGACGGCTCCAGCATGTTCGACGGCGGCGAGGACGACAGCTGGGCCTGAGCCCTATCGTCAGTCATCACCTGCGACAACGACGATCCGCCCGGCGATGCCGGGCGGATTTTTTCATGTCTGAACGAGGGCGGGGGTCAGCCTCAGATGACGAGCACCTTGGCCCCGACGCGGACACGCTCATAGAGGTCGGTGACGTCGTCATTGGTCATGCGGATGCAGCCGGAGGAGACGGCCTGGCCGATGGTATGCGGCTCATTCGTGCCGTGGATGCGGTAGAGCGAGGAGCCGAGATAGAGCGCCCTCGCGCCCATCGGGTTTTCCGGGCCGCCCGGCATGAAGCGCGGCAGATCGGGCCGGCGCTTCAGCATCTCCGGCGGCGGCGTCCAGTTCGGCCATTCGGCCTTGCGGCTGACGGTCTTCATGCCGGCCCAGGAGAAACCGGGTCGGCCGACGCCGATGCCGTAGCGCAGCGCGCGGCCGTTCGGCTGGACCAGGAAAAGGAAGCGCTGCGGCGTGTCGATGATCACCGTGCCGGGCTTGTGCGGCCCGTCATAGGCGACCTCCTGCTTGCGGAAGCGCGGATCGATGACGCGCTCGATCGGGCGCTCCATCTCGAGCGGCTGGCCGAGTGCCGCGACGCGGCCGCCGGGAGCATAGCCGCCCTGCCCGCGCCCCATCGTTGCCTGTTCGAAGGGATCGACCTCGTAGCCGGCGGGGCGGCGGGCGCTCTGGCCATAGGCGGAAGAGCCGGGACGGTTGTAGACGGCCCCGCCCCGTGACGGCGAAGGATCGCGCCCCGTCATCAGCAGCTCGATGAAACCACCGCCGTAATTGCCCCGGGCGTTCGACGCCGTGGTCATCGGGTCGTCGGGCGCCCTGCGGCCATAGCCCTGGGCCATCGAAGGGCCGGCAGCCGCACAGGCCGCCGACAGCGCAAGCAATGAAACGAACAGACGGGAACGCATGATGCAACTCTCTCGACTTCGGCCGGGAAAGACTGGGCTTACGTCTTAAAAGGAATGGTAAATCAGGTTCTGCCGCAGCAGGTTTGCGGCCGCGCTCCGTCGCATTCGACGGATTAACCTTATTGGCACTTCAACAGACAGGGTGAAGGAAAGGTTTAGGCTTTGGACGCGGCGGGCCGCTTCATCGTTGCCCGCTGCGGCGCGTTGCCCACCAGAGCCAAAGCAGGGTGCGCCAGCGCGCCACGTCGAAGGCGAGGATGACGCCGCCATAGACTAGCGCACCGAGCACCACCTGGAGCCCCAGCTCGGGGATCGCGGGCAGCCGGTTCTGCAGCGGCCAGATCGCCAGCGCCATGGCGGCCACGGCCAAAAGCACGGCGCCGCAATCGCGCAGCGAGGGCAGCACCGGCAGAATGCGCAGCGCCACCCAGCCCGTGAGGACGAGGACCACGAGGAAGGCGGCCATCTGCGCCCAGGCATAGATGCCGGGCGGCGAGCCGCCGAAGGCGGTGACGATCGCAACATTGACGGCGAGCCCGGCTAGTGCCGCCAGCGTCGCGACGAGGGTGCGCTTTTCCAGCAGGAAGGCGGGGTAGAGCCCGGCCTGGAAGATGGCGAGCGCGACGAAGCCGGGCAGCAGCGGCGCCATATACGCCGAGAAGCGCCCCTGGAAGCTCGGTGGCACCAGCAGCCGGTCGAAGGCCGGCAGCGCCAGGCCGAAGCCGACGGCGGCCGGCAGCGCCACGGCCAGCACGATGACGAGATTGGCCGCGATGCGCTTCTGCGCGGCGACGCGGCCGCGCGTCTCGTCGAGGCGGATGACCTGGCGCAGCAGGACGATCTCGAGCGTCGCGCCGAGCGTTCCGAAGAGGCGCAGCCCCATATCCGAGGCGAGCGAGAAATAGCCGGCCTCGGCGAAGCCATGGGCGCCCGCCAGGAGCGAACGGTTGAGCAGCGGAATCAGCGAGTAGATCGCATTGCCGGCGACGATCGGCAGCGCATATTTCGCGAAGGTCCAGGCGAGGTCGGCCCGGGCGGCGCGGACCGAGAGGGGGGCGTCGGCGAGTTTCCGGCGCACCGAGATCAGCGCCACCGCGACGCTGAGCAGCCCGCCCAGCAGGACGACCGTCGGGTCGCGCGTCCACCAGGCGCCGCCGACCATGAGCAGCAGCGCCAGCACGTTCTTGACGATGACCAGCCGGGCATAGGCGGCGTCGAGAAAGCGGGCGCGGGCGATGGCGCCGTGATAGTCGAAGAGGCCGGCGCCGATGCCCGCGAGCACCGCCGCCGCCAGCATCATCGCCGGCATGCGGGTGTCGACCCCGGCGGCTATGGCCGCCACCAGCAGGGCGCAGAGCGTCACGCTGACGCCGGTCACCAGCACATCCAGCGTCGCCCGGATCTCGGGTTCGGTCTCGCGCGTCTTGAGCGAGTAGAAGCGCACCGCCGAGAGGCGGATCCAGTCCATCAGCGCAGTGTTGACGAGGACGATGATGGCGGCGCCGATCGCATAGCGGCCGAACTCGGCCGGGCCGAGGAAGAAGGCGATCAGCAGCCCGAGAACGAAGTTCAGCGCGGCATTGACGACGAAGGGCAGCAGGACGGTCATCGCGTCTCGATCATGCGTGCCGGGCCCCCGCTTCGCTGCAGCGACGCCCGGCGCGACTCAAGGCGATGGCGGCCGGGCTGCGGCTCCGGCGTAGCGGCGGCGGCGCGAATCTCCAAATCGTCCGGCTCGTCGGGTCCGAATGTCCGAATCTGCGCTGGCGTTCGGTCTTTTGAAATCTTTCTGGCGCGAACCTGCTGACACATGCCGCGTTTCGACAACAACCTCCTCGCAGACAGGCGAGTCCATGCCATCCAGAAATCTCTTCCAGCTCGTCTATACATCGATCTACCGGGCCGGACGTGTCGACAGCGAGCTTTCCGCCCTGCGCTCGATCCTCTCGGTCTCGCGACGTAACAACCAGGATGCGGGCGTCACCGGTTTCCTGATCTTCGATCGGGACAGTTTCCTGCAGGTGCTGGAAGGGCCTCGCGACGCGCTGGATGCGACCATGGCCCGCATCGTGCGGGACGATCGCCATCGCGACGTCGCGGTTCTCGGCACCAAGCCGATCAAGCAGCGCACTTTCCATGCCTGGACGATGGGCGGCTGCCGCCGGACGCCGCAGCAGGATCCGGTCTTCGCCGCCCATGGCATGGAGGACGGCATCGACCGGTCCCGGGCGGATTTCGAGCAGATCGTGGCCCTGGCGAGGGACCTGAGCGTGCAGGCTTCCGCCCCCGCCTGAGCCCCTGTATGCGCGGCCCGAATGCGCGTCGTCGCCGGTGCCGCTATCGCATGGCGGCCGCGCCGGCTATGGCGATGCGGCCATGATCCGTTCCGCCCCTTCCCTCTCCGCCCCCGCGCTTGCCGCCCCGCTCCCCGCCGGCCTCACCATCCGCCCCGCGCGCGACGGCGATTCCGAGCCGCTTGCGGCGCTGATCGCGGCGAGTTTCGCCGAATATCCCTACTGCCTCTTCGAATGGTCGGAGTTTCCCGAGCTGCGCAGGCCCGCGAGCCATTTCGCCGCGAAGGGCGGGCGGCTCTGGGTGGTCGATGCGCCCGAAGGCGGCATCGCCGCCTCGCTCGGCGCCACACCGGTGCCGGAGCAGAACGCCATCGAGATCACCAAGGTCTATGCCACTCCCGCCTTCCGCGGCTCCGGGCTGGCCCAGGCGCTGTTTGCCGAGGCGCTGTCCTTCGCGCAGGGCGGCGGCTTCGGCGCGATGATGCTGTGGTCGGACACGCGCTTCGCGCGCGGGCATCGCTTCTACGAGAAGCTGGGCTTCCGGCGCTGGCCGGGCGAGCGCTACCTCGCCGATGTCTCCGCGACCTGGGAACATCATTTCCGCCTCGATCTCGCCGGCACGCGATGAGCCTCGGCCCCGCGCTGCGCGCCCTGCTCGGCATCGCGCTGTTGACTGCGATGGATGGCGTGGTGAAGGCGCAGATGCAGTCGCATCCCTTCATCGTCGCGCTGTTCATGCGCTTTGCCATGGGCGGCGTCTGCGCACTGGCGGTGCTGGCCATCCTGCGCCCGCCGGCCCCGACCCGCGCCAGCGTGATCGGCAACAGCATCCGGGTGCCGGTGGTGGTGCTGACGGCCGGCAGCTTCTTCTATTCGATCTCGGTCCTGCCACTGGCGGAGGCGCTGACGCTCGCCTTCCTCGCGCCCGTCTTCGTGGCGCTGCTGGGCGGGCTTCTGCTCAAGGAAAAGATGGACGCGCCCATCTGGCAGGCGCTCGGCTTCGGCGTCGCCGGCATGCTGGTGATGGTCTGGCCACGGCTGCAGGGACAGGTCAGCGGCGCGGGGCTCGGCGTGGCGGCGGCCCTGTTCTCGGCCGTGACCTATGCGTTCAACCTGATCCTGCTGCGTCGGATCGCGCTGAAGGAGCACCCCGCGGTCATCGTCGCCTTCCAGAACTGCGGGCCGGCTCTGCTACTGGCGGTCCCCGCCGCGCTTGCGTTCGTGCCCCTCACCGGGCGCGATGTGCTGATCTATCTCGCCGCGGGCGCGCTCGGCGTTGCCGGGCATCTGCTGCTGACCTCGGCCTTCGCAAAGGCGGAAGCCTCGCGGCTGGCGCCGCTCGAATACACCGCGCTGATCTGGGCGAGCCTGCTCGGCTACGCCTTCTTCGACGAGGTGCCGCTGATCACGACCTATGCCGGCGCAGTGCTGATTGTCGCGGGCGCGATCGCGATCAGCCGGCGATAGCGCGGCTCACCGCGGTGCCCGCGCCGGAAAGATCACGCAGGTCTCTGTACCATGCGCCAGCAGCTTGCCGCGCTCGTCGAGCAACCGGCCCTCGCTGGTCGCCACCGTGCCGCCGCGATGGATGACCTTGCCCTCGCAGCGCACGATGCCGCTCTCGGGCATGACCGGGCGGACATAGTTCAGCTTCATCTCCAGGGTGGTGTAGCCCTCGCCGGGCTTCAGCGTCGCATGGGTGGCACAGGCCATCGCGGAATCGAGGATCGTCGCCGTCCAGCCGCCATGGACCGTGCCGAGCGGGTTGAAGAAGCGCGCCGAGGGACGCCCGGTGAAGACCACCCTGCCCTCCTCCACCTCGACGAGATCGAGATCCATCGCATCGGCGAAGGGCGGGCCTGGATGGCGGCCCTCGATCATGCCGCGCAGGAACTCGAGACCGCTGCCCGCCAGCAGAGTCTCCCGCGATACCACTCCGACGTCGCGCGCCATGAACATCCCCCATTGATCGTGTATCTACACGATAGAAGCGTGTCCTCGACCCGGTCAAGCCGCCGTCAGAGCGTCTCGCGCGCCACGCGCCGCAGCGCCTTGAGCCGGTCGCGCATCTGGCTCCAGTCCTCCTTGCCGAGCCCGCCCTCGATCCGCTCCTGCGCGGCACGCCAGTGCGGGATCGCCGCGTCGATGGCGGCGCGGCCCTTCGGCGTCACGCCATAGATCGAGGCCCTGCCCTTGCAGGCGATGGGCTCGATCAGCCCTTCCGCCGCGAGCAGCTGCAGGTTGCGCGTCAGCGAGGTGCGCTCCAGCGCAAAGCGCTCCGCCAGTTCGGTGACCGAGCGCCAGGCCCCCGTACTCAGCGCCGAAAGCAGCACGAACTGGGTGATCTTGAGCCCGCTCGAGCGCATCGCCTCGTCATAGGCGCGGGTGACGGCGCGCGCGGTCATCCTCACATGCAGCGCGACGCAGCTGCGGGCGATGTCGTCGAGGGTTTCCGATGTGGCTGATGGTGGAGATGTGGGCTCGGACATGGCGGCATGGTAGCGCCTTCCGCCGGGCTTGGCAGCCGGCCAGTCCCGCAGGCGGGGCAGGGCTTTGCCGCATTCACCATCAGCGTCCGAGAGCGCGTCCTTCTTGCGGTTGTTTTCTTGACTCCGGGAGGGGGCAGCCCTATCTCCGCGCCATCGGTTAGCACTCGCCTATGGGGACTGCTAACAGATGCCCACGCGGGCGGATCCTGAGGCCCGCATCGAATTTGTACCGAGAGGAAGACAGAACCATGAAGTTCCGTCCGCTGCATGACCGCGTTGTGGTCCGCCGCCTTGATGGCGAAGAGAAGACCAAGGGTGGCATCATCATCCCCGACACCGCCAAGGAGAAGCCGCAGGAGGGCGAGATCGTCGCCGTCGGCCCCGGCGCCCGTGACGAAGCCGGCAAGCTCGTCGCCCTGGACGTCAAGAAGGGCGATCGCGTCCTCTTCGGCAAGTGGTCCGGCACCGAGGTGAAGATCGATGGTCAGGACCTCCTGATCATGAAGGAATCCGACATCATGGGCGTCATCGGCTGATAGCCGCCTGACGATCCCTTTCCGTTTGCATTCCAAGGAGTAGCTCTCATGGCTGCCAAAGAAGTCCGCTTTTCCACCGATGCGCGCGACAAGATGCTGCGCGGCGTCGACATCCTCGCCAATGCCGTCAAGGTCACCCTCGGTCCCAAGGGCCGCAATGTCGTGATCGAGAAGTCGTTCGGCGCTCCCCGCATCACCAAGGACGGCGTCACCGTCGCCAAGGAGATCGAGCTCGCCGACAAGTTCGAGAACATGGGCGCCCAGATGGTTCGCGAAGTCGCGTCCCGTCAGAACGACCATGCCGGCGACGGCACCACGACCGCCACGGTCCTGGCCCAGGCCATCGTCCGTGAGGGCGCCAAGTCGGTTGCGGCCGGCATGAACCCGATGGACCTGAAGCGCGGCATCGATCTCGCCGTCGAGGCGATCGTCGCCGACCTCAAGAAGAACTCGAAGAAGGTCACCTCGAACGCCGAAGTCGCGCAGGTTGGCACGATCTCCGCCAATGGCGACGAGTCGGTCGGCAAGATGATCTCGACCGCCATGCAGAAGGTCGGCAACGAGGGTGTCATCACCGTCGAGGAGGCCAAGACCGCCGAGACCGAACTCGACGTCGTCGAGGGCATGCAGTTCGACCGCGGCTACCTCTCGCCCTACTTCATCACCAACTCGGAGAAGATGGTCGCCGAGCTGGAAGACCCCTACATCCTGATCTTCGAGAAGAAGCTGTCCTCGCTCCAGGCGATGCTGCCGATCCTCGAGGCCGTGGTGCAGACCGGCAAGCCGCTGCTCATCATCGCCGAGGACGTCGAGGGCGAGGCTCTCGCCACGCTCGTCGTCAACAAGCTCCGTGGCGGCCTGAAGGTCGCGGCCGTCAAGGCTCCGGGCTTCGGTGATCGCCGCAAGGCCATGCTCGAGGACATCTCGATCCTGACCGCCGGCCAGATGATCTCGGAAGACCTCGGCATCAAGCTCGAGACCGTGACCCTCCAGATGCTCGGCCGCGCCAAGAAGGTGCGCATCGAGAAGGAGAACACCACGATCATCGACGGCGCCGGCAAGAAGAAGGACATCGAGGCCCGCGTTTCGCAGATCAAGGCGCAGATCGAGGAGACCACCTCGGACTACGACCGTGAGAAGCTCCAGGAGCGTCTGGCCAAGCTCGCCGGCGGCGTCGCGGTCATCCGCGTCGGCGGCGCGACCGAGGTCGAGGTCAAGGAGAAGAAGGACCGCGTCGACGACGCCCTGAACGCCACCCGCGCTGCGGTGGAAGAGGGCATCCTGCCGGGCGGCGGCGTCGCCCTGCTGCGCGCGCTCTCCTCGGTCAAGTCGATCAAGACCCAGAACGACGACCAGAAGACCGGCGTCGAGATCGTCCGCAAGGCGATCATGGCTCCGGCCCGTCAGATCGTCGACAACGCCGGCGGTGACGGCGCGGTCGTGATCGGCAAGCTGCTCGAGTCGAAGGACTACGCCTGGGGCTACAACGCTCAGACCGGCGAGTACGGCGATCTGGTCAAGGCCGGCATCATCGACCCGACCAAGGTCGTGCGCACCGCCATCCAGGACGCCGCTTCGATCGCGGGCCTGCTGATCACCACCGAGGCGATGATCGCGGAGCTCCCGAAGAAGGACTCCCCGATGCCCCCGATGGGCGGCGGCGGCATGGGCGGCATGGACTTCTGAGGAAGTCCAGACGCCCGGAGCGCCAAGATGCCGAAACCGGGCAAGCCCGGTCTCGGTGGCGGCATGGACTTCTGATCCACGCAGCCTTCGCTTCAGCGAAGACAAGGGAAGGCCCGGCGCAAGCCGGGCCTTTTCTCGTTGGGCCTCATCCCTGACCGGCGCGCCCCGTCGCTGGCGGCCCATACAGCGCCAGCGGCGGTTAGAGCGATGTCGGCGGAGTGATCGTCACCGTCAAAGAGTAGGAGAATACGCAAGCAAACCTCAATCATCGGGGCGCAAGCTGACCTTGCAGGCAACCCTGGATGCCGATGATGCCGAAATCGAACCGCCAACGCGTGGCGCGACCTCTTCGCAGCAGCGTGCGACTTCATTTCTACGCTGCGTTCGCCGTGCTGCTGTCCCTGATCTCGACGCTGACGGTCGTCTCGGTTTACGCCCTCAACCAACAATCCGCCTATCGCGATCAGCTCGACACCTCGGCCCAGGGTGCGATCAACGCCGAGAAGGCCAACGGCCTCGTCCTCGCCGTCCTCACGGAGGCGCGCGGCATCGCCACGGCGCCCGACACGGCCGCCGTCGAGCGCTCCAGTTCGGCCCTGCTGCAGCGAAGCTTCGAGTTGGCCTATCTGATGGATGGCTGGCAGCGCGGTCTGCGCGCCGACGATCGCAGGCTGTTCGGCACTCTCAAGGCCCGCGTCTCGGAGTTCATCCGTTTCCACAACGAGATGGCCCACCGCGCGACGACGGTCAGCCAGGACGCGGCCCGGGAATGGGGCGACAACGACGCGAACCGTGCGATGCGCACCGCGCTCAACGAGGATCTGGCCGCGCTGGCCACTGTCTACTCGCAGCGCGCCCGCATCATCGCCAGCATGGGCGATACCGTCCAGCGCATGCAGAACATCCTGGTCGTGCTGGGAATCGTGGCCATCGCCGTGACCGGTCTGACGGTCTTCCTGCTCAAGGCCCTGTTGGTGACGCCCCTGCTCGACATCACCGCCGCTACCGACAGCATCGCCGCGGGCAAGAGCCTGGTCGCGGTCCCGCACCTCACGAAAACCGACGAGATCGGGAAGCTGGCCGAGGCGGTGCAACAGCTTCAGACGGTCATCCACCGCAACGAGACCCTGCGGAAAAAAGAACGCGAAGCCCTGCGCGAGCAGGAGCACTTCAAGGCCAACGAAGTCCACTTCGTCGCTGCGATCAACAACATGGCGCAGGGTCTGGTGATCCTCGATCCCCAGACCAATGTCGTTCTGATGAACGACGCCTATAAGACGATCTACAAGCTGCCGGACACCATTACGGATTCACCCTGCAGCCTGCGCGACATCCTGTTTCACCGGGCGGAGGCCGGCCTCTTTTCCGGCGATGCCGCGAGCTATGTGAAATCGATCCAGGCCCGCATCGCGCTCGGCAAGCCGACCACCAGCTTCATCCATTTGAAGGACGGGCGGTGGATCCGGGTCGTCGGTCGATCGACGCCGGCGGGCGACTGGGTCGCGACCCATGAGGATTTCACCCGGCTGCATCAGGTCGAGCACATGCTGGAGCGGATCGAGCGGCTGTTCGGCACGGTCGCCGAAAACATCGACGAGGCCATCCTGGCCCGTGACATGGGCAGCCATCGCTATGTCTTCGTCAACCGGGCTGCCGAAGTCCTGTTCGGGATGCCGCGCTCGGAGATCATCGGTCGGACGGCCAGAGAGATCTTCGAGAAGGACACAGCCGACAGGATCGATGGGCCTGCACGGCTGGGGCAAATCACCGACGCCGGGACCCGCGAGACCGTCCAGACGATAGAGACGCCGGGCAACGGCCGGCGCATCGCGGGAATTCGGCATATCCCCGCTTCGGACTGGGAGGGCGTGACGCATTGCATCGTCACGCTCATAGACGACAAGACCGACCGCCAGGTGCCGACACGCAAGCTCGCGAGCTGAGCGCCCGGCGCGGGATGCATGATGGCGGCGCCTCGCTTGGCGCTCTCCACGGCATGACAATTTGCTCATCTTGACGCAGCGCCATTGAACGGCCGCATCCGCTGCGACATGGTCGCGCTCGCGGGGTTCGCCGCGATTCCAGCTCTGATCAGGATCAGCCGATGCGTCCGTTGAGTTTCGCCGTCGCCGCGCTCGCCGTCGTGGCGCTCGTCGTCGGCCAGCAGAGCGGCTCCGCCGGCACGCTCGGCATGGGAGTCGTCGGTGTCCTCCTTGCGCTGGCACTGTTCCGCTCCACCGAGATCGACTTCTTCCTGAAGATCTTCTCCGGCATCTTCGGCACGGAATATGTCGTCTTCGGCGCAGGCGCCTTGCTGGCGCAGGGCGGCTACTGGCCCCAGGGCTGGGCGGCGGCCTCGCCGCCGACGAGCCTCGCCACCACCGTCGCGGTGTTCGGCATCCTGATCTACGTCATCTCCTTCGTGCCGGTGGTGCAGCGCATCGCCCGCATCTCCTCGCCCTATTTTCTCTCGGGAGAGGCGACGCAGGCCAATCTCTGGTTCCTCGGGCGATACCGGGTGAAGCTCGGCCATCTCGCGGTGGCGCTGATCGTCTTCCTCGTCGTCCTGAACCAGGCCCAGGTCGGCGTCTCGCTGCGGCTGAACTTCTTCTACCGCGACTTCTACAACGCCCTGCAGGAGAAGAACGCCGCCGCGTTCTGGGAGCAGTTGATCTGGGTCTTCTGCGTCTGGGCCGCGATCTCGGCGATCAGCAATCTGATCGAGATCGTCGCTCAGTCGGTGCTGCTGATCCGCTGGCGCGAATGGATGGCCGACGAATACAGCCGGCGCTGGCTGCAGAACGGCACGCATTACCGGATATCGCTGGCCGGCACGGCCGACAACCCCGACCAGCGCATCTCGGAAGACACGCGCTCCTTCCTGAACCAGACCTATTCCTTCTCGCTGACCATGCTGACGCAGGTCTCGACCCTGGTCTCGTTCTCGATCATCCTCTGGAACATCCCCGTCGCCATCACCGTGCCGGGGACCAGTCTCGTCATTCCCGGCTTCATCTTCTGGGCGACGCTGATCTATGCCGCAGTCGCGACCTGGATCACCCATCTGATCGGCAAGCCGCTAATCGCGCTGGATTTCGAGCAGGAGCGGCGCGAGGCGAATTTCCGCTTCTCCCTCGCCCGCCTGCGCGAATACTCCGAGCAGATCGCGCTCATGCATGGCGAGCCGGCCGAGCGGCAACATCTAGCGCGCAGCTTCCGGGCGATCGTGGCGAACTTCTACGAGCTGATGTGGCGCAAGCTGAAGCTCACCACCTTCACGCTCGCCTACAACCAGGCCAACGTCGTCATCCCGTTCGTGCTGCTGGCGCCCTACTATTTCGCCGGGGCGATCACCTTCGGCGTCCTGACGCAGGTCTCCTCCGCCTTCGGGCGCGTGGAGACGGCGATGTCCTTCTTCATCAACAGCTACCAGTCGATCGCCTCCTATCTCGCCTCGATCAACCGCCTCACCACCTTCGAGGCGGCGATCGCGCAGTCGCAGGCCGCCGAGGTCGGAGGCGCCACGATCCATCGCGACCCGGCCCCCGACCGGGATGTCCATGTCGGCGATGCGGTGCTGACCCTGCCCAATGGCGCGCCGATCGTGCGCGTGAGCGATCTCGATCTCGGCGCCGCCCGGCGCACGCTGCTCGTCGGCCCATCGGGATCGGGCAAGTCGACGCTGTTCCGCGCCATTGCCGGCATCTGGCCCTTCGGCGAGGGCAAGGTCGGCATCCCCGCCAATGCCGAGATCATGCTGCTGCCGCAGCGGCCCTATCTGCCGCAGGGCAGCCTGAGGGCTGCCCTAGCCTACCCGTCGGAGGCCCAGACCTATGACGACGAGGCTATCCGCCGGGCGATGGACAAGGTCCGCCTCGGCCATCTGCGCGACCGGCTCGACGAGGTCGATCTCTGGGGCCAACGCCTGTCGGGCGGCGAGCAGCAGCGGCTTGCGGTCGCACGCGCTCTGCTGGCAAAGCCCGATTGGCTCTTCCTCGACGAGGCCACCGCCTCGCTGGACGAAAAGCTCGAGGGCGAGATCTACGCCACGATCGAAGAGGCCTTGCCGCAGACGCGGATCGTCTCGATCGGCCATCGCTCGACACTGCGCGAGATGCACGATGCCGTGGTGACGATGGAGCCGAACCCCGACGGCACCTTCACGCCGCGCATGCCCGCAAAGGCGCCCGCCGAGGCGTGAGGCCGGAGCGGGCTGCCCTGGCCCGCACTCAAGCCGTCATGGCGTGGCATCGCGGGAGAGGCGGCGCGGGCCCGACGGCCCGCCCTGGAGTGACGCGCCGGGCTCGCGGCGCGTGGTCGCGGATCAGAGCGCGCGGTCGAAGCGCAGTTCGCCGGCCACGCCCTTGAGGACGAGCTTGCCCTCGACGAGATCCCAGTTGCGCGTGCCGCGCAGCGCCGTGAGGTAGGCGCGCTCGAAATCCGACATGCCCTTGTCGCAGCTGCGCTTGGTCAAGGCGAGCGGACCGACCGCGAAGCCCTGCGAGCGCAGCGGATAGGCGGCGGCGGAGAAGGTGTTGCAGCCACCGAAGCCGGTGCCGCGCAGATTGGCGTCGACCATCAGCGTCGCGCGACGGTCGGCGACCGGCTTGCCGTTGAGGGCGATCACCGTCCAGGCCGCGCCGAGCGGGAAGTTCTTCTCCTGCGGCGGGATCGGCGCCGCCTGCGGCGTGCCGAGTTCCTCGCGCGAGGGCATCTGGTTGCGACGCTGCGCCTGCGCATCGGTCGGCATCAGCATGGGCGCGGCCATGGCGGCGAGAATGGCGGCATAGCCAAGGCGTCGAATCATGATCGTCTTACCCGGTCGTCGAACCTGAAAATCGGCACGGACCCTAGCGCATCGCCGGCCGCGTGGGAAAGCGCGTAGCGGCCTATTGCCCGGCGATCAACCGCCAAGGTGCCGCGAAGCGTCTTTCCGCAGTCACCCTGTCGCGCGAAGGCGGTTTTTCGGCGGCGGCGTGCATCCGCTGCGGGCCGCGCCGCGTATCAGCCTCCGGGAGCGCATCCGCGCGACCTCAGCCTGCGGCCTCACCCCCCCTGAGGCCGCAAGCAATGGCGAGGCCGCCTTGCCCCCCATGGCGGCCTCGCCTGAGGCGCGTCGCTGCCTCAAAGGCGCGACTGCAGGCGCTCGATCAGTGGATTGGCCTTGCGGAAGACATAGGCCGGCGCGGAGACCGTGACGTCGTCGGCACCCGCCGCGGCAAGATGCTCGACGAGCGCGAATACCGCCTTCTCCGGGCAATGGATCGTCACGACCCCGCCAGCCGGGCTTGGGCCGAAGGGCAGACGCGCGCCGAACAGCGCCTGCAGATCGCCAAGCGTGTCCGATGCGGCCTCGAGCTTCGCCCGGATTTCACGGACGGAGCGCGCCTCCTCCTCGGCCGCGATGCGCGAGAGGATAGCGTTGGCGGCCGCCCTCGCCCGCTCGCTCCAGGGCGCGCGCACGGAGGCGACGAGATTGGCTTCCGACGCCAGCATCACGCCGTCGTCGAGGATCTTCAGCGCGTTGGCCGACAGCGTCGCGCCGGTCGTGGTGATGTCGACGACGATCTCGGCCGTGCCGGCGGCCGGCGCGCCCTCGGTCGCACCCAGGCTTTCGACGATGCGGTAATCGGCCAGCCCGTGGCGGGCGAAGAAGCGGCGGGTCAGATTGACGTATTTCGTGGCGACGCGGAGCTTGCGGCCGTGACGGCTGCGTAGGCTGGAGGCGACGTCGTCGAGATCGGCCATGGTCCGCACGTCGATCCAGGCCTGCGGCACGGCGACGACGACATTGGCGTGGCCGAAGCCGAGCGGGGTCAGCATCTCGACCGCGGCATCTGCATCCGCGACCTGCTCGCGCACCAGATCCTCGCCGGTGATGCCGAGATGGGCGGCACCCGACGCCAGCTGCGCGACGATCTCGGAGGCCGACAGGAAGGCGACCTCGGCGCCTTCGACGCCGGCAATCGTGCCGCGATAGTCGCGCTCGCCGCGCGACTTGACGAATTTCAGCCCGGCGCGACCGAAGAAGGCAGTCGCGTTCTCCTGCAGCCGGCCCTTGGAGGGCACGGCGAGAACGAGCGGGGCGTCTTTGGCGGCCGAGTCTGTAGCAGCGATGTCGGTCATGCGGCGTCTCCCGCCAGGCGCTCGAGCCAGATCGAGGCGCCGACCGCGGCAATCGGCGCGGCCGCACCGAGGCGCCCGAGCACCTGATCATAGCGTCCGCCGCCGGCAACCGGCTTGCCGTCGCCGCGTCGCTCGTCGTGCAGCTCGAAGATGAAGCCAGTGTAGTAGTCGAGATTGCGGGCGAAGGCGGCCTGGAAGCCGATCGCGCCGACATCGACGCCGCGCACGGCGAGGAAGCCGGTGCGCTCGTCAAAGGCGTCGAGCTCGCGGCCGAGATCGAGCGAGGCCTGGTCTGCAAGCGCGCGCAGCGCGGCAGAGGCCGTGTCCGGATCGCCCTTGATCGCCAGCACCTGCGCCAGCAGCGCCTTCACGTCGCCATTGACCGGGTTCTCGCGCTCGGCGGCACGGGCCAGGAAGCGCTCGGCGATGTCGGAGGCACTGCGCCCGCCGACGGTCGAGATCCCCGCGATCGACAGCACGTCCTCGACGAAGGCTTTCGCCGCCTTGGGGTCCTGCCCCTCCAGCGCCTTGAGCAGGCCGGCATGGGCGGTCTCGCCGGTGGCGACCGGGGGATCGAGCGCCTCGACAGCGTCCGTGCCGCGGCCCTGCACGACGGCGCGCATCAGGCGGCGGCGGGCGCCGGCCGGCACGGAAAGCCCATCCAGCAGCGCGCCGAGCAGCGCGACGTCGCCCATCAGGATCTTCGGGCTTGCGAGGCCGAGCGCGGCGGTGGCCTCGACCGTCAGCGCCATGATCTCGGCGTCGGTGGCGGCGAAGTCGTCACGGCCGAAGGATTCGATTCCGGCCTGCGCGAATTCGCCGGGCTCGCCCGAGCGCATCCGGAAGACCGGGCCGGCATAGGCGTAGGCCGCGGGCTCGGTGCGGCGAGACGCGATGTGATCGAGCGCGACGGGGATGGTGTATTCCGGCCGCAGGCACCAGTCGCGGCCATCGGCATCCTGCGTCATGAAGATGCGGCGGCGGATATCCTCGCCCGAGAGATCGAGGAAGACGTCAGCCGGCTGCAGGATCGCGGGCTCGGCGCGGGCATAGCCCTCGCGCGCAAACAGCGCGATCACGGTCTCGATGCTGGCAGCGGTCGCGGGCACGGCGGCTTCATCCTGTTACGGGCGCTGTCCTAGCAGCGGCGGCCCGGATTTTCGAGGCATTTGAGGGAAATGGGTGAACGGGAATCGCAAGAGCGCGGGAGGCGCGACGCCCTCTTCCTTCTCCCGGATGGGAGAAGGAAGAGGGCCTGCCCTTTCAGATGGAGGTCAAGCGGCTCCGCTGCGCCCTTTTGATTGGCGGCGGGCCCTCATCCCTGCCCTTCTCCCATCCGGGAGAAGGGTTCCCCGCGCTTTACGAATGCCGCGCGAGCACCGTCTTCACACCCTCGACCAGCCCCTCGACCGGCACGGAGAACTGCGCCTCCGCCTGCTTGGCCTTGTGCTCGGCGGAATCCTTCACGTCGCGAGAGGCGGCGGCGAGTTCAGCGCCGAGGATCAGATCCTTGATGACGACGGTCCCGGCATCACGTTCCGAAGACCCTTGAATAATGGCGCAGACCGCGCCGCGGCGGTCGGCATACTTCATCTGGGCGTTGAAGCCGGATGAGCCCAGATAGAGGTCTGCGCGGCAGAGCGGCTTGCCGTCCTCGCCCTTGGCTTGGCGCAGCGTCGAGACGAAAGCCTGATAGCCCGGCATGAACTCCGGCGACTTGTTGTCCATGGCGGTGACGACGACGAGGGGCAGTTCGTTCTTCTGATCGACGATGGGCGACTTCACCGCCTTCAGCGCGGTGTAGAGCCGGGACACGCCGATCGAGAAGCCCGTCGCCGGCACGGGCTCGGGTCGGAAGCGGCCGACCAGCCCGTCATAACGCCCGCCACCCGCGACCGAGCCGAAGCGCACGACCTGCCCGTCCTCATTGGTGACCGGGAAGGTCAGTTCGACCTCGTAGACCGGGCCGGTATAGTATTCGAGGCCGCGGACGACGGAGGGGTCAATGCGAATGCGGTCCAAGCCATAGCCAGCGGCTGTGATAAGCGCGTGAATTGCGTTCAAATCCTCCATGCCCGCTTGGAATGAAGGATTTAGAGCAATCTTCGAAACGAGCGCCTGCATTTCCCCTACGCCGCCGTCTGTGGGCAAGAGAGATCCGCCACTGATTTGGACAGTAGTCACTCCAAAGGCGTTCAAGACTGCATCCGATTGAATTTTGGACAGCCCCGCGCCCTTCGTAAAATCTCCGCTCTCGTCCTTCCGACCCTCGCCGAGCAAAAGGCGCACGCCCTCCGGCCCGAACTTGTCGAGCTTGTCGATCGCGCGCAGCACCGTCAGCCGGCGGCCGGCATTCTCCTCGCCGCCGAGCCCGATCGCCTCCATCACGCCGTCGAGCACCTTGCGGTTGTTGACCTTGACGACATAGTCGCCGCGCTTGATGCCGAGCGCCTCCATGGTGTCGGCGGCGAGCATGCAGATCTCGGCGTCGGCGGCCACAGAACCGGCGCCGACGATATCGGCGTCGAACTGCATGAACTGGCGGAAGCGGCCCGGGCCCGGCTTCTCGTTGCGGAAGACATAGCCGGCGCGGTAGCTGCGATAGGGTTTCGGCAGCGCGTCGTAATTCTCCGCGACATAGCGGGCGAGCGGCGCGGTCAAATCGTAGCGCAGCGAAAGCCACTGCTCGTCATCGTCCTGGAAGGAGAAAACGCCCTCGTTCGGGCGGTCCTGGTCGGGCAGGAACTTGCCGAGCGCATCGGTGTATTCGACAAACGGCGTCTCGACCGGATCGAAGCCGTAGCGCGAGAAGCTCTCGCGGATGACCGCCAGCATGCGCTCGGTGGCGGCGACATCGGCCGGGCCACGATCGACGAAGCCGCGCGGCTGGCGGGCCTTCAGCTTGGCGGGGGCGGGCTTGTCCACGGACATGGGCGTTCGTTTCGTGTGTTCGACGGCGGGATTGGGCCGTTCGGTAGCTTGCGCGGGCGGATGGGGCAAGCCGTTGCCCGTCATTCTCGGGCGTCGCCCTCGGGTCCGACCTTCGTCGGCCCAAGGATGAACTCCGCGCAGACACGAGAATCTCCGGACGGACGAGCGCGGGAGCCTCCCTCGGACTGAGATGCTCGGGTCAAGCCCGAGCATGACGTGCGTGTCTATTCCGCCGCCACCCGCGCCACCTCCCGCAGCGGGCGATCTGCGAACCCGGCCTGCGCCAGTTTCTCTGGCAGCGGCCCTCCCGTCGCCCAGTCGAGCAGTTCGGCAGTGTGGACCACCGGGGTGGTGGCGCCGCGGTCGGCGAAGCCCTTGGCTATCTGGGTCATGCAGCCGATATTGCCGGTGGCGACAAGCATTGGCTTGGTCTTCTGGATGTTGCCGACCTTGCGCTCGCGCAGCTGGCCCGCGATCTCCGGCTGGAGGATGTTGTAGACACCGGCCGAGCCGCAGCAGATGTGGCCCTCCGGCGCCTCCTTCACTGCGAATCCGACGCCCGAGAGCAGGCGCTTGGGCCCGTCCTTGAGCTGCTGGCCATGCTGCATCGAGCAGGCCGAGTGATAGGCGATCAGTATGGCCATATCCCGGACGGGCACGAGGTCGAGCGTCGCGACGAACTCCGTGACGTCCTTGGCCAGCGCCGAAACCCGCTCCGCCTTGGCGGCATAGGCCGGCTCGTTGCGGAACATGAAGCCGTAATCCTTTATCGTCGTGCCGCAGCCGGACGTGGTGATCAGGATGGCGTCGAGCCCCTTGCCCTCGATCTCGGCGGTCCAGGCATCGATGTTGGCGCGGGCAAATGCGTGGGCGTCGTGCTCGCGGCCCATATGGTGGACGAGCGCGCCGCAGCAGCCCTCGCCCTTCGGCAGCACGACCTCGACGCCGTGCCGCGTCAGAAGCCGGATCGTCGCCTCGTTGATGGCGGGGTCGAGCACCGGCTGGGCGCAGCCGGAGAGGATGGCGACACGCTTGCCCGCAGGCGCGGCGGCGGGGGCGAATGTCTGCGGCCCCTCCATCGGCGAGCGGGAGGGCAATTTGGAGGGCGCCAGCGCCAGCATCGCCTTCAGCCGCGCGCCCACCAGCGGCAGGGCGCCGAGCGCCGGTTCCAGAGGCTTCGCCAACATTGCGCCGAGCATCGCGACCCGGAAGCGGCCGGGATAGGGCAGGATCGCGCCGAGTACGCGCCGCAGCAGATTGTCGTGCCAGGAGCGCTCATAGGTCTCCTCGATATGGGCGCGGGCATGATCGACGAGGTGCATGTAGTTCACGCCGGACGGGCAGGTCGACATGCAGGAGAGGCAGGAGAGGCAGCGATCGACATGCTTCACGACCTCTTCGGTCGCAGGCTTGCCGTTCTCCAGCATGTCCTTGATCAGATAGATGCGCCCACGGGGGCTATCGAGCTCGTCGCCGAGCAGAAGATAGGTCGGGCAGGTCGCGGTGCAGAAACCGCAATGCACGCAGGTCCGCAGGATCTTTTCCGAGGCCGGAAGCCTGGGGTCCGAGGCGAGATGGGCAGGGCTGAAATTGGTTTGCATGGTCTATCCGTTTCGCCTGCCCGTCATGCTCGGGCTTGCCCCGAGCATCTCCTCCCGAGATATTCTCGGGTCTGCGCTTCGCTCCGCCCGAGAATGACGGCGCACGTCACACCCCTGCATACATCCGGCCGGGCTCGAAGATGCCCGCCGGATCGAAGCTCGTCTTGATGCCCGCCGTCACCCGCATCAGCGGCTCAGCCAGCGGCTCGAACACCGGCACGCTCGCGCGGATCGCGGCCGGGGCACGCACCAGCGTGGCATGGCCGCCCAGCGGCCTGACCGCGGCACGGATGGCGCTCGCGGCGGCATCCTCACCGGCGGGGACCGCGAGCCAGACCAGCCCACCGCCCCAGTCGTAGAACCAGCGCGCGCCCGGCACCCGCGCCGCGATGGCCGCCGTCGCCTTCGGGCCGTCTGTCGGTGCAAGCGAGAGCCGCCAGACCGCCTCCTCCGTGCCGGCGAAGACGCGGGCGTCGCGGACATCGCGCCAGAGTTCGACCGTATCCTGCCCCTCGATCCGCTCGGGGGTGCCATGGACCGCCAGCAGCGCGATCAGCTCGCGGCTGCGATAGTCGATCGAGTCGGAGAAGTTCTCCAGCCGCAGCAGCGTGCGGGGCTGCTCGGCACCCATACCGGCCGGCAGATGCGCGGCGGCGAAGGGCTCATAGGGCGAGCCGAGCGCGGTGCAGAGCAGCGCGACCGCCGCCTCGTCCGAGAGGCCGCGCCAGGCCAGCGTCAGGATGCGCTCCGGCCTCGGCAGCACGCGGAAGGTGACCTCGGTGAGGAAGCCGAGCGTGCCGTAGCTGCCGGCCACGAGCTTCACCAGGTCGAGCCCGGTGACGTTCTTCATCACCCGACCGCCGGATTTGATCGCCTCGCCGCGACCGTTCACCAGCCGGATGCCGATGAGGGAATCGCGCGCCGCGCCGGCATTGATCCGGCGCGGGCCGGAGATGTTGCCGGCCGCGACGGCGCCGATGGTCGGCTCGCCTTCGCTGCCTAGCAGCGCGCGGTGGTCCATCGGCTCGAAGGGCAGCATCTGGCCGCGATCGGCCAAAGTGCGCTCGACCTCGGCCAGCGGTGTGCCGGCGCGCGCGGCGATGACCATTTCGGCCGGCTCATAGAGCGTGATGCCGGTAAGGCCGGCGCTGGAGAGCGTGCTCTGCGTCTGCGTCGGGCGGCCGAGCCCGGCCCGCGTGCCGCCGCCGCCGATCGACAGGGGAACGCCGCTGTCGATGACCGATTTCACGACGGCGCAGGCCTGCGCCTCGGTGGTGGGGATGTGGAGGGTCATTCGCGCCCTCCTGTCTTTCCGGGGCTTCGCGCAGCGAAGAACCCGGAACCCACGACCGGGCGAGCGGCGTCGCATTCCGCGCGAACGCGGACGATCAAACAAATTTCAACCAGTCGTGGGTTCCGGGTTCGGCCCAGAGGGCCGCCCCGGAATGACAGGGTGGCACGATGCCCCTCAAGCGAGCCCTTCATAGAGATCTTTCCATTCGGGGTTCATGTCCTCGATCAACTTGATCTTCCAAGCCCTGCGCCACTTCTTCAACACCTTCTCGCGGTCGATGGCATCCCGGATGTCTGCGAACTCTTCGTACCAGACCAGACGATCGACATCGTAACGGCTCGTGAAACCGGCGTTCTGCTTCGCCTTGTGCTCATGGATTCGCCTGGCGAGATCGTTGGTGACGCCGAGATACAGCGTGCCGCTTCGTTTGCTAGCCATGAGATAGAGGAAGTAGGCCATCTCTCACCCGGTCGTCGGTTCCGGGTTCTCGCTTCGCGAGCCCCGGAAAGACAATTAGGCCGCCACCCGCCCTTCCAGCGGAAACACCTTCGCCGGGTTGAGCAGCCAGCGCTGGTCGAACACCGCCCTCACCCGCATCTGCTGGTTCAGATCCTCGGGGTTGAACTGGAAGGTCATCAGGTCACGCTTCTCGATGCCGACACCGTGCTCGCCGGTCAGGCAGCCGCCGACCTCGACGCAGAGCTTGAGGATGTCCATGCCGGCATCCTCCGCCTTCTGCGCCTCGATGGGGTCGTTGCAGTTGTAGAGGATCAGCGGGTGGAGATTGCCGTCGCCGGCATGGAAGACATTGGCGACGCGCAGGCCATAGCCCTTCACGATCTCGGCCATGCGGCGCAGCACATAAGGCAGCTGGCCGGTGGGGATGGTGCCGTCCATGCAGATATAGTCGGCGATGCGGCCGGTGGCGCCGAAGGCGGATTTGCGGCCTTTCCAGATCGCGGCTGCCTCCATCGCAGACTTGCTCTCCTTCACCGTCTTGACGCCGTGCTCGCGGGCAATCGTGACGATGCGGGCGAGCTGGGCGTCCATCTCGATGTCCGAGCCCTCGACCTCGATGATCAGCAGCGCCTCGACATCCATCGGGTAGCCGGCATGGGCGAAGGCCTCGCAGATCTCGATGGCGGGCTTGTCCATGAACTCCATCGCCACGGGGATGATGCCCGCGCCGATGATGGCAGCGACCGCCGCACCGGCCTGCTCGCTGGTCGGGAAGCCGAACAGCACGGGCCTGGCGCCCTCCGCCGCGCGCAGGATGCGCACCGTCGCCTCGGTGATGATGCCGAGCTGGCCTTCGGAGCCGTTGATCAGGCCGAGGATGTCGTAGCCGGCGGCATCGAGATGGGCGCCGCCGACCTCCACGATGCTGCCATCGAGCAACACCATGGTGACGCCCAGCACATTGTTGGTGGTGACGCCGTATTTCAGGCAGTGCGCCCCGCCGGAGTTCATGCCGATATTGCCGCCGATCGAGCAGGCGAGCTGGGAGGACGGGTCGGGCGCATAGAAGAAGCCCTCGGCCGAGACCTCGCCGGTGACGGCGAGATTGGTGACGCCGGCCTGCACCTTCGCGGTGCGGTTGGCGTAGTCGATGGCGAGGATGCGGTTCATTTTGGAGACGCCGATGACGACAGCATCCTCCTGCGGGATCGCGCCGCCGGCGAGCGAGGTGCCCGCACCGCGCGGCACCACCGGCACGCCCTGCTCGCCGCAGAATTTCAGCACCGCCGCGACTTCTTGCGTCGTCGAGGGCAGCACGACCGCCAGCGGCAGGCGGCGATAGGCGGTCAGCGCGTCCGTCTCATAGGGGCGGCGCTCATCCTCGGCGGTGATCAGCGCGGCGGGCGCGACCAGCCGGGCGAGGCCGGCGACGATCTCCTCGCGGCGCGCCAAGATGCCCGGATCGGGCAGCGGAAAGGCGATGGCGGACATGATGCGGTCTCCCCGGGGCGAACGGCACGCAGCCTAGACCAATTCGAAACGACTTGCAGTGCGACCGACGCGCATGATCTTTTCCACAGTCGAAAAAATCGACGGGGGATCTGTGCAGCCATGGACCGGTTCGGTGACCTCGACGTCTTCGCCCATGTCGTCACGGCACGCAGCATGTCGGCGGCCGGGCGGCAGCTCAACCTGTCGCCGGCCGTCATCTCCAAGCGCATCCGCCGGCTCGAGGAGCGGCTGGGCGTGCGGCTGCTGCAGCGCACGACCCGGCAGTTGTCACTGACCGAGGCCGGACAAGGCTTCTATGAGCGCGTGGTCTCGATCCTGTCCTCGATCGAGGACGCGGAGGCCTGGGTCGCCAGCGGGGCTGGACAGGCGCGCGGCACGCTGCGCGTTTCGGCGCCGACCTCCTTCGGGCGGCTGCACATCGCGCCCCATCTGAAGCCCTTCCTCGACGCACATCCGCTGGTCAGCGTCGAACTCGTGCTCGGCGACGGCTTCATCGACATCGTCGGCGAGGGCTTCGATCTCGCCATCCGCATCGCCGATCTCAGGGATTCGAGCCTGGTCGCGAAGCGGCTGGCGCCGAACCACCGCGTGCTCTGCGCGACGCCGGGCTATCTCGCCACGGCGGGCGTTCCGGCCACGATCGAGGACCTCTCGCGCCACACGCTGATCGCCCATAACACCGACCACTGGAAGCTGGATGGCCCCGCCGGGCCGGTCACGGTGCGCGTGGCCGGCCCATTGCGGACGAATTCCAGCGAGGTCGTGCGCGAGGCGCTGCTGGCGGGGCTCGGCATCGCGCTGCGCTCGACCTGGGATGTCGGGCCGGAGCTGAAATCGGGGGCTCTGCAGCGGGTGCTGCCGGCCTATTCGGTCGGCAGCCGCGTCGCCATCCACGCGGTCTATCCGAGCCGCCGGCACATGGAGCAGAAGGTGCGCGCCTTCGTTGATTATCTCGGCGAGCTCTATGGCCAGACGCCCTATTGGGACGCCGGGCTGACGCTGTAATCGTGAGATGGGCCCATCGCCCCCCAAGGTGGAGACAGAATCGATGTTCGGCATTCTCGAAGGCACGGGCTCGACCGTGCTCGATCCCCGCTTCCACCGCGTCATCCCCGGCTCGGCGCGTGTCGAGCGGCTTTGGACCGGCTCGCGCTGGGCGGAGGGGCCGGCCTGGTTCCGGGCGCACAACACGCTGGTCTTCTCCGACATCCCCAACGACCGGATGATGCGCTTCGACGCGATGAGTGGGCAGACGAGCGTGTTCCGGCAGCCGGCGCGCAACAGCAACGGCAACACGGTCGACGCCGAAGGCCGGCTCGTCACCTGCGAGCATGGCGGGCGGCAGGTGACGCGCACCGAGCCTGACGGTTCGACGACCGTTCTCGCCAGCCATTGGCGGGGAAAGCGGCTGAACTCGCCCAACGATGTCGTGGTCAAGTCGGACGGGTCGATCTGGTTCACCGACCCCGATTACGGCATCCTCAGCGACTATGAGGGCAACAAGGCCGAGAGCGAGATCGGCGCTTGCAACGTCTACCGGATCGACGGAGCAAGCGGGGCGCTGACCATCGTCGCGGATGATTTCGTCAAGCCGAACGGGCTGGCCTTCTCGCCCGACGAGCGCATCCTCTACATCGCCGACACCGGCGCCAGCCACGATCCGGTCCATGGGCCGCGCCATATCCGCGCCTGCGAGGTCTGTGCCGACGGCACGCGTCTGACCGGCTCGCACGTCTTCGCCACCTGCACGGCCGGCCTGTTCGACGGCTTCCGGCTCGATATCGAGGGCCGGATCTGGACCAGCGCCGCCGACGGCGTGCACATCTACGACCCGGATGGGACGCTGATCGGCAAGATCGCGATCCCCGAGGTCGTCGCCAATGTCTGCTGGGGCGGGCCGCGGCTCAACCGCCTGTTCATCTGCGGCACCAGCTCGCTCTATGCCGTGATGACCAACACGAACGGGGCCGTATGGCCCGGCGACCGCTGACCTGACGAAGCCCTCGCGATGACATGTTCGCGAGGGCGCCGGCTGTGGCACACAGCTTGCTGAACTGCATGCACCTTTCCCTCCGGAGATGCATGCATGTTGAAACGATTGGCATTGTCGGCCGCCATCGCCCTTTCGCTCGCCAGCGGCGCACGGGCCGAATCCGTGGTGCGTTACGGCATTTCGCTCGCCGACATCCCGCTGACCTCGGGCCAGCCCGATCGCGGCGCGGGCGCCTACAAATTCACCGGCTACACCATCTACGACCCGCTCGTGGCCTGGGAGATGGATGTCGCCGACCGGCCCGGAAAGCTGATGCCGGGGCTAGCCACCGAGTGGAAGGTCGATCCGAGCGACCAAAAGAAGTGGCTGTTCACCCTGCGCGACGGCGTCAAGTTCCATGACGGCTCGGCGCTGGACGCCGCCGCCGTGGTCTGGAACCTCGACAAGGTGCTGGATGAGAAGGCGCCGCATTACGACCGCCGCCAGGCCGCGCAGGTGAAGCCGCGGCTGCCGTCGGTGGCGAGCTACCGCGTCGTCGACGCCAAGACGGTCGAGATCACCACCAAGGCGGTCGATTCCTTCTTCCCCTACCAGATGCTCTGGTTCCTGGTGTCCTCGCCCGCGCAATACGAGAAGGTCGGCAAGGACTGGGACAAGTTCGCGATGACGCCCTCGGGCACCGGCCCGTTCAAGCTCGACAAGTTCGTGCCGCGCGAGCGCGCCGAACTGGTCAAGAACGCGGACTACTGGGACAAGAAGCGCCTCGCCAAGGTCGACCGGCTGATCCTGCTGCCGATGCCGGAGGTTCTCGCGCGCACCAACGCGCTGATCACCGGCCAGGTCGACATGATCGAGACGCCGGCGCCCGATACCGTGCCGCAGCTGAAGTCGGCCAAGATGCGGATCGTCGAGAACGTCACGCCGCATGTCTGGAACTACCATCTGTCGGTGGCGCCGGGCTCGCCCTGGGCCGATGTGCGGCTGCGCAAGGCGCTCAACCTCGCCATCGACCGCGAGGGCATCGTCGCCCTGCTGAACGGGCTCGCGCGCCCGGCGATCGGGCAGGTCGACCCGACCAGCCCCTGGTTCGGCAAGCCCACCTTCCAGATCAAGTACGATCCGGAGGCCGCCAAGAAGCTGCTCGCCGAGGCCGGCTATTCCAAGCAGAAGCCGCTCAAGACCACCTTCGTCATCGCCCAGGGCGGTTCGGGCCAGATGCAGTCGCTGCCGATGAACGAGTTCATCCAGCAGAACCTCAAGGATGTCGGCATCGAGATCGGGTTCAAGGTCGTCGAGCTCGAGGTGCTCTACACGCGCTGGCGCAAGGGCGCGAAGGACGAGATGAACGCCGACGTCTCCTCCAACAACATCGCCTATGTTACGTCGGACCCGCTCTACGCGATCATCCGCTTCTTCCATTCCAGCCAGGTCGCGCCCGTCGGCGTGAACTGGGGGACGTGGTCGAGCCCGGCGGTGGACGCCCTGCTCGACGAGGCTGCCAAGAGCTTCGACGTCGCCAAGCAGGACGAGCTGCTCGCCAAGGCGCACAGCCTGATCGTCGACGACGCGGTGCTCGGCTGGGTCGTGCACGACACCAACCCGCATGCGCTCTCGCCGAAGGTGAAGAAGTTCGTGCTGGCCCAGCACTGGTTCCAGGACCTGACGACGATCGGCGTCGACTGAGCCTAAGCCACCCGCCGGGGCCTCAGCGCTCCGGCGGGCGGTTGCCGACCCGGTCGAGCAGGAACGGCATCGCGAAGCCGATGATCAGGAAGCGCATCAGGTGGTGGGACCCGACATAGAGCGTGTCGAGCCCCATCGCGAAGGCGAGCATCGCCATGGCCTCCAGCCCGCCGGGAGCGAAGGCGGTCATCGAATCGGCATAGGACACGCCGGCGAGCAGCGCCGCCGGCCAGGCGAAGGCGAAGGCGACGCCGAGCGAGACGAGCAACCCGCCCGCGGCCAGCGGAAACAGGCCCAAAAGCTCGCGCCGCGGAATGCCGCCGATGCGTCCGCCCATCGTCGAACCGAGCATCACCAGAACCGCGATCTGCACCGCCGGCGGCAGGCTGCCCTCGACGAGGCCGGTGCCATGCGCCACGGCGCTGGCGAGCGTCGCGCCGAACATCATCGGTGCTGCGACGCCAATGCGGTCGAGCACGAGCCCGACGCCGAATCCGGCGAGCAGCAGCAGCAGCATCGTCCAGGCATCGAGGATCTTCGCCGGCGGCGCCGGAACGTCGGGATGAAGTCCCGTCAACTGCATCAGGCTGGGCAGCAGCGCGACCAGAACGAGCAGGCGAAACAGCTGGACCACCGAGATGCGGCCGATATTGGCGCCTTTCGACTGGGCCACCGCCAGCACCGTCGCCAGGGCGCCGGGCGCCGCCGCAAGCAGCGCATCCAGCCAGGTCCAGCGGGCGACATAGCGCAGATAGGCGCCGGTGGCGGCCATGATGCCGGCCATGGCGAAGAGCAGGACGATCAGGGAGGCCGGATAGCGCACGGCTGCGGCCAGCGCTTCCGGGGTGGCGGACGCGCCGATGATCGTGCCCGAGAGCAGCACGGTGGAATCGAACCAGGAGCGGCGCAGCGTCGGCAGGGGTCGCACGAACGCAACCAGCGCACTCAGGATCATGGCGCCGGACAACCAGGCGGCCGGTGCCCCCAGAAGCGAAAACAGCGCCCCGCCGATGGCGGCGATGGCGATGACGACCGCTTCGCGGGACAGGACCGTCAGCGTCGTCGAAGAATGCCCCGGTTGCGCCATGATGCCCCGCCGCGCTGCTGCAATGCAGCATGACTGTCATGGCGAGAGGCCGCGCCGGGGTCAATTTGGTGGGCGGCCCACGCAGCGCACGGCCGTCATGCGCGCCGGGCCTGCCCCGGCGCTCCGCCGCGCCCGGCTCAGCCGGCGAGAGCCCGCTGCAGCCTCGCGACCGTCTCGACCAGGTCCGATGCCTTGCGGGCGAAGCAGAGCCGCAGGCCCGTCTCGCCGCCGGGGCCGAAGGCGGTTCCGGGCGCGAGACCGACATTGGCGCGATCGACCAGATCGATGGCGAGCGCCCGGCTGTCCTCCCAGCCATCCACCGAGAAGAACTGGTAGAGGGCCCCGTCGGGCGGGGACAAGGTGACCCGATTGGTCGCCTTCAGCCCTTCCGCGATGATCCGGCGGCCTTCCGTGGCGCGGGCGATCTGCTCGGCGACGAAGGGCTCGCCCTCGTCGAGCGCGGCGATGGCGGCCCGCTGGACGAAGACCGGGGAGCCCGAGGTCGCATACTGGATCAGGTTCTCGATCACCTGGCCGAAGGCCGGCGGGGCCTCGATCCAGCCGATGCGCCAGCCCGTCATGGCCCAGTTCTTCGAGAAGGTCTGGACGAACAGGACGCGGTCTTCCGGATCCATCACGTCGTGGAAGGAGGCCGCGCGGGCCGAGCCGTCATAGACGAAGCGGGCATAGATCTCGTCGGCGATGATCCAGAGGCCATGCCGGCGGGCGAGCGCGAGGATGGCCGCCAGTTCGTCCTTCGTGGCCGTCCACCCGGTCGGGTTGGCGGGCGAGTTGATGGCGATGGCGCGCGTCTTCGGGGTGATGGCGGCGGCCAGCCGGCCAAGATCGAGCGAGAAGCGGCCCTGGACATAGTCCATCGGCACATTGACCGGGATCGCTCCCGCAACGCCGATCGCGGCGCCGACATTCGGCCAGGCCGGCGTGGGAATGACGACCTCGTCGCCGGGGCCGGTGACCATCCGCACGACGATCTGTACCGCCTGCATGCCCGAGCCGGTGATAAAGAAGGAATCCATCGAGAAGGGCCGGCCATAGAGCGCCGTGTGATAGCGCGCCAAGGCCTCACGCAGATCGGGGATGCCGCGCTGCCAGGTGTAGAAGGTTTCTCCGGCCGCCAGCGAGGCGTTGGCTGCCCGGGCGATGAAGTCCGGCGTCGGCAGGTCGCCCTCGCCGACCCAGAGCGGGATCAGCCCTTCCTTCATCCGGCCGTGGTTGACGACCTCGACGATGCCGCTTTCGGGAGCATGGCGCGCCTCGGGGCGCAGCGACGACAGCAGGCTGGCGCCCGCAGGCGTGACGGTCGACATCGGGCAGGACCTCGCGAGTGTGGAGAGGCATGTTTAGCCGATTGCGCGGGCGCCCGGCATGAAAACGCGAGATCGACCCGATCGGCCGCAGTGATGAGTCACCGCGGCCGATCGGTCGGCTCAGACGCTCTTCTGCTTCAGCAGATCGCGGATCTCGCCGAGCAGCACGACGTCCTCGGCCGGTGCGGGGGGCGCCTTGGGCTCCTCCTTCTGCGACTTCTGCAGCTTGTTGATCGCCTTGACCACGAGGAAGAGGACGAAGGCGATGATCATGAAGTTCACGGCGATGGTGATGAAGTTGCCATAGGCCAGCACCGCGCCCTGCTTGCGGGCCTCGGCCAGCGTCGTGGCGGTGATGCCGCTGTTGAGACCGATGAAATAGTTCGAGAAATCGACCCCGCCGAGCGCGCCGATGAACGGCATGATGATGTCGTTGACCAGCGAATCGACGATCCTGCCGAAGGCGGCGCCGATGATCACGCCGATGGCGAGATCGACGACGTTCCCCTTCAGCGCGAATTTCTTGAATTCCTCGAGCATTCCTCGGCCCCCTTTCGATGTGGAGCGGCCGATTCTGTCGTGCCGCCTGATGTGCGGGGGTGACGCTAGAGGAAGTTGGGGTCAGGTGGAAACCTGTTTCCTCCGCGCGTGCCCGTCCTCTAAGGTTTGGTCGGTGACACGGCTGCGATGGAGGCAGAATGATCCCCGCCTGGTCCGTGGTCCTGGTCGCGCTGGCCTATCTCTGCGCGCTCTTCGCGATCGCGCATGCGGCCGACACCTCGGGCCGGCGCCTCGTCGGCGGCCGCGCCCGGGCGACGATCTACGCGCTGGCGCTGGGCGTCTACTGCACCTCCTGGACCTTCTACGGATCGGTCGGCTTCGCGGGCCGCGCGGGGCTCGATTTCCTCGGGATCTATGTCGGGCCAATCCTGGTGATCGGCTTCGGCCACCGCTTCGTCGGGCGGATCGTGGGCATCGCCAAATCCCAGAACATCACCTCGATCGCGGATTTCGTCGGCGCGCGCTACGGCAAGAGCGAGCGTGTTGCGGCACTGGTCTGCCTCGTCGCCGTGATCGGCGCCCTGCCCTACATCGCGCTTCAGCTCAAGGCGGTGGCGAGTTCGCTCTCGGTGCTGCTCGCGGCGACGGGCGGGCGGCCGGCGGCGGCCGATGCGCCGGTGCTGACCGACCTCGCCTTCCTGGTGGCGATGGTGCTCGCCGGTTTCGCCTGCGCCTTCGGCACCCGCCATATCGATGCCACCGAGCACCAGGACGGGCTGGTGCTGGCAATCGCGGTCGAATCGCTGGTGAAGCTCGTGGCTTTCCTCGTGCTCGGCGTGTTCGTCGTCTACGGGCTCTATGACGGTGCGAGTGATTTGTTCGCTCAGGCCGCCCATCTGCCGGGTGGCGCGCCCCCGATCTGGGAGCGGACGTCGAACTGGCCGACCTTCCTGACGCTGACGCTGCTCTCCTCCTGCGCCGCGCTGCTGCTGGCCCGGCAGTTCCACATGACCATCGTCGAGAACCGCGATGCAGCCGATGTCCGCCGCGCGGCCTGGATGTTCCCGCTCTACCTGATCCTGATCAATCTCTTCGTCCTGCCGCTGGCGATGGCGGGCGAGTTGCTGATGCCGGGCGCCGGCATCGACCGCGACATGACCGTGCTGCTGCTGCCGCTGCAGAAGGAAGCCGGGCTGATCGCGCTACTGGTCTTCGTCGGCGGGCTCTCGGCGGCAACCGCGATGGTGATCGTCGCCTCCGTCGCGCTGGCGATCATGATCTCCAACCACCTCGTCATGCCGGTGCTGCTGCGTGGCCGGCGGGCCCTGAGCGACCCGGCGGGGTCAGCAACCGCCGGCGAGACGAAGACGGTGCGCCACGGCACGACGGGCGGCGATCTCGGCTCGCAGGTCGTGATCATCCGGCGCGTCGCCATCCTCTGCGTCATCCTGCTCGGCTACGCCTATTATCGAGCGGCCGGCGAGCAGGCGCTGGTGGCGATCGGCCTGCTCTCCTTCGCCGCGACGGCGCAGATCGCGCCGGCCTTCTTCGGCGGCCTGCTCTGGCGGCGCGGCACGGCGTTGGGCGCGGCGGCCGGGCTGATCGTCGGCATCGCCACCTGGGCCTACACGCTGCTGATGCCGAGCCTGGTGAAGCCGGGCAGCTTCTGGGCGGATGTCGTGGCGAACGGACCGCTCGGCCACGCCGCCCTGCGGCCGGAGGCGCTGTTCGGGCTCGATCTGCCGCCGCTGCCGCATGGCGTGTTCTGGAGCCTGGGGCTGAACCTGCTCGCCTATATCGGCTTCTCGCTGCTACGGCCGGCGACCGCGATGGAACGCCTGCAGGCCAACGCCTTCGTCGAATCGGATCGCGCGACGATGGCGCAGTCCTTCTCGCTTTGGCGCTCCAGCGTCACCGAATCGGAACTGCAGTCGACCATCGGGCGCTATCTCGGCCAGGAGCGGACGCAGCGCGCCTTCGAGGGTTTCGCCAGCAGCCGCGGCGAGCAATCCCATCCGACGCGGGATGCCGACATTCACCTGCTGCGCTTCGGCGAACATCTGCTCTCGTCGGCCATCGGCGCCGCGTCCTCGCGGCTCGTGCTGTCGCTGCTGCTGCGGCGGCGCAACCTCACCACCGAAGCCGCCTTCAAGCTGCTCGACGATGCGTCCGCGGCGCTGCAGTACAACCGCGACATCCTCCAGCACGGGCTCGACCATGCCGGCCAGGGCATCACCGTGCTCGACCGCGACCTGCGCCTGCTGGCCTGGAACCAGGCCTTCATCCAGCTCTACGACCTGCCCTCCTCGATGGTGCGCTTCGGGACGGGGCTCGACGAGATCGTGCGCTACAACGCCGCCCGCGGCGCCTATGGCGACGGCCAGCAGGACGAGCTGATGGCGGCGCGGCTGCAGAGCTTCGTGCGCGACCGCGAGCCGGTCCGGCTGAAGCTGTACCCGTCCAAGAAGGTCATCGAGATCCGCACCAACCCGCTGCCCGATGGCGGCTTCGTCACGACCTATACCGACATCACCGAGGCTGTGGCGGCGCAGGAGGAACTCGAGCGCACCAATGAGAGCCTGGAGCGGCGCGTCGTCGAGCGCACCGAGGAAATCCTGCGCGTCAATGCCGAGCTGCAGCGCGCCAAGGCGGAGGCCGAGGAGGCCAACGCCTCGAAGACGCGCTTTCTCGCCGCCGCCAGCCACGACATCCTGCAGCCGCTCAACGCCGCGCGGCTCTACGCGACCTCGCTGGTGGAGCGCGACCGCGCGGCCGGCAGCCCCGATCTCGCCGAGAATATCGACGCCTCGCTCGACGCAGTCGAGGAGATCCTGACGGCGCTGCTCGAGATCTCGCGGCTCGACGGCGGGGCGATGAAACCTGAGATCACCGCCTTCCGGCTGGACGAGCTGATGCGCCAGCTCCAGCGCGAATTCGAGCCGAGCGCCCAGGAGAAGGGCCTCAAGCTCGTCTTTATGCCGACGAGCCTCGCCGTCCGCTCGGACCGGCGGCTGCTGCGGCGCCTGCTGCAGAATCTCGTCTCCAACGCGATCAAATACACGCCCAGCGGCAAGGTGCTGATCGGCTTCCGCCGGCGCGCCGGGCAGGTTTCGGTCGAGGTGCTCGATACCGGGCTGGGCATCCCGCAGGGCAAGCAGAAGACCGTCTTCCGCGAGTTCCAGCGGCTCGACCAGGGCGCGAAGGTCGCGCGCGGGCTCGGGCTGGGCCTGTCGATCGTCCAGCGCATCGCGCGCACGCTCGACCATCGGCTGACGCTCGATTCGCTGCCCGGCCGCGGCAGCCGCTTCGCCGTGCTGGTGCCGCGCGCCTCGCCTCTGCCCGAGATGAGCACCAACACGACCCCGCGCCCGGCGCCAGCCGGCCAGCTCGCGGGGCTGCGGCTGCTGGTGATCGACAATGAGCCCGCGATCCTCGACGGGATGAAGCGGCTGCTGGAGGGCTGGGGCTGCCAGGTCGCGACCGCAGCGGGCCTCGACGCGGCGCTCGCCCTGCAGAAGCGCAGCGCGCCCGACGTCGTGATCGCCGACTATCATCTCGACCATGGCAATGGCCTGACGGCGATCAGCACCGTGCGCGAGCGCTCGCGCCTGCCTCTGCCGGCTATCCTGCTGACGGCCGACCGCTCGCCGACCGTGCGCGAGGCCGCCGCGGCGCTCGACGTCCACCTGCTCAACAAGCCGCTGAAGCCCGGAGCGCTGCGGGCGCTGCTGGCGCAGTGGCGGACGACGCGGTTCGCGGCGGAGTGAGCCGCCGGGCGCTGGAGGGGCGGTTCAGGTCGCGGGGCCAGCAGCGGTGCTGCGCATTGCATCTTCCGCGGCGAGGAAGGCGGTGACATCCGGCCGCGGCGGCGGGCTTTCCGCCTGCGTCCCGATCTCGCTCATCAGGCGCGCGACAGGCACGTAGGCTCGCTCCGAGCGGTCATAGAGCGCGACCCGGACCAGCGCATGAGCCGCGATGGTCTCGGTGCCGTCCTTGCCGCGGGTCACGAGGCGGTGCTCGATCACCAGCCAGCTCTGTGTCCAGCACAGGATCTCGGTATCCAGGCGAAAGCGCTGGAAGGCGCGCAGCTCCCGGCGGAAGCGAATCATGCCGCCATTGACCACCGGCACCCAGCGGTGGCGCAGCACGGCCCGCCACAACCCCGTGCGCAGCATCACATCGGTGCGGCCGAGATCCATCAGCGACCAGTAACGGCCGTTGTTCATGTGCAGCGAGGTGTCGAGGTCATGAAGCCAGACGCGGAAGGAGAGCCGCGAGGGCTCCGCCAGCGGTTCCAACCGGGGGCGGAAGGGGCTCGTGACGAGGAGCCAGATGAGGCGGAACCAGAGATTCATGACGCACTCGCGAGAGGGAAGCCTCCGGACTGCGCGGTTGTAGCGAGCCATAGTTCATATGTAAACGATCATGCCCCCGGGCGGCGGCCGGGATGACGGCAGCTCCCCGCTGGATTATGCGCTGCACACGCCCCCGAACAGGACGCCGACCGATGCCGAGCCTGCATGTCTCCCCGCTGTCGAAGCTCAACGAGACCGTCGCCGCCGTGCGGCCCAGCCATCTCGTGACGCTGATCAATGTCGGCACGGTGGTGGAGCGCCCGGCCGGCATCGCGGAGGCCAACCACCTGTTCCTCGGCTTGTCCGACATCAGCGCGCCGATGGACGGCCATGTCGTGCCGGCCGAGGCCCACGTCGAGCGGTTCCTGGCTTTCACGCGACGCTGGGACCGCGCGGCGCCGATCCTGATCCATTGCTGGGCCGGGATCAGCCGCTCGACCGCGGCGGCCTACATCGCCGCCTGCGCGCTTGCTCCGGAGCGCGACGAGGCCGAGCTCGCCGCCCGCCTGCGGCAGGCCTCGCCCTCGGCCACGCCCAATGCCCGGCTCGTCGCCATCGCCGACGCGATGCTGGGTCGCGACGGGCGCATGCGTGAGGCGATCGCCGGCATCGGGCGCGGCGCGGATGCGTTCGAAGGCACGCCTTTCGCGCTGAAATGGGATTGAAAACGGCTCGTGCGGCTCGGCAGCTTCGTGCGGCCCGGACGCGATTGACGTCGAAAGCAGCGCCGTCCTGCTGAAATCGATGCAGAAGATTGCTTGCGCTCCGGCGAATTTCGCAGGATTCATCCGCCCGGGGAGCCAGGGGCATCATGACCACGATCGAACTCGATTCACGCGACCGCGCCATCCTGCGGATCCTGCAGGCGGATGGCCGGATCACGAACTCCGATCTCGCCGAAAAGGTGCATCTGTCGCCCTCGGCCTGCCTGCGCCGGGTGCGCCAGCTCGAGGAGAGCGGGCTGATCCGCGGCTATGCGATGATCCTCGACGACAAGATCGCGGGGTTTCCGGGCACCGCATTTGTCTTCGTGACGCTCGACCAGCAGGGCCGCGCCTCGCTGGAGGGCTTCGAGCAGGCGGTGCAGAACCTGCCCGAGATCCTCGAATGCCATCTGCTCGCCGGCGCGCATGACTATCTGATGCGGGTGATCTATCGCGACAGCGCCGACTTCGAGCGCATCCACACCGACATCATCACGCAGCTGCCGGGCGTCACCCGCGTCCAGTCGACGCTGACGCTGCGCTCGATCAAGAAGAGCTCGGCCCTTCCCGTCTGAGCCGCCCGGCCGGGGTTGCAGGCCGGGCCGCTCCGGCGGATAAGCGACGCGACAACGGGAATCATGCCGTGAGCGAAGCCATCTCCAACGACGACGTCGCCGCCCTGCCCTTCGAGGCAGCGCTGAAGCAGCTCGAGGATATCGTCGCCCGGCTGGAGCGGGGCGACGTGCCGCTCGAGGAATCGATCGCGATCTACACGCGCGGCGAGGCGCTGAAGTCGCGCTGCGACGCGCTGCTGAAGCAGGCCGAGGCTCGCATCGAGAAGATCACCCTCTCCGCCGACGGCAAGCCGACGGGCACCGCCCCGCTCGACGTGGATCGGTAGCCGCTCTTTCTCCCGCCCGAAACGACGCGCTAACGCAGTCGGGCTCTCACACCGACGGGCCGCGCCGCGGCAACCTTGCCCTCTGGCCGGCGAGCCCGCACTCTGGCTGCCTCACCGGAGAGGTTCGCCATGTCCCAGCTTCCCGCCGAAGACCCCGTCCTGGGCGATGCCCGCTCCTGCGAGGCGATCGAGCAGGTCATCGTGCCACGCGCGCATGATCTTGGCGGCTTCTCGGTTCGCCGCGCGCTGCCCTCGGTGGGGCGCAAGATGGTCGGGCCCTTCATCTTCTTCGACCAGATGGGGCCTGCGGAATTCCTGCTCGGCCAGGGGATCGATGTCCGCCCGCACCCGCATATCGGGCTCTCGACCGTGACCTATCTCTTCGACGGCGAGATCATGCACCGGGATTCGCTGGGCACCGCGCTGCCGATCCGTCCCGGGGCGGTCAATCTGATGACGGCGGGGCGCGGCATCGTCCACTCCGAGCGCACCGGGCTGGAGGAGCGCCAGAAGCCGCCGAAGCTGTTCGGCATCCAGGCCTGGCTCGCCTTGCCGAAATCGCATGAGGAGACCGCGCCGGCCTTCGTCCACCATGCGGCCCCCGAACTGCCGCGGATCGTGGAAGGCGGCAAGCGCATCAGCCTGATCATGGGCTCGGCCTATGGCCAGACCTCGCCCGTCAGCTTTCCCTGGGATGCGCTCTATGCCGAGGCCGTGCTCTCGCCGGGCGCGATCCTGCCGCTCGATTCCGATTATGACGAGCGCGCGATCTATATCGTCTCCGGAAAGGTCGACATTGCCGGCGACGAGTTCGGCGCCGGGCAGTTGCTGATCTTCAAGCCGGGCGACCGCATCTCGATCCTCGGCATCGACCAGACCCGGCTGATGATCGTCGGCGGCGAGCCGATGGACGGCCCCCGCCACATCTGGTGGAACTTCGTCTCCTCGTCGAAGGAGCGGATCGACCAGGCCAAGGCGGAATGGAAGGCGGGGCGCTTCGACACCGTGCCGGGCGACGAGGCCGAGTTCATCCCGCTGCCCGAGGGGTGAGCTCTCCCTCCGGCATCGCCTTCAGCCGCGGCATCGGCGAGGCGAGGATCGCGAGCGCCGAGAGGGCAAAGAGCACGACTGGCAGCCCGATCGCCGCCTCCAGCCCCCCGTATTCGGCCGCGAGCCCGCCCGCCAGAGCGCCGAGCGGGCGCATGCCATAGATCGCCGTGGTCAGCGTCGCGCTGACGCGGCCGAGCAGATGCGGCGGCGTCACCGCCTGGCGCAGGCTGGTCTGGGCGATGAACCAGAGGATCGGGCCGAAGCCGAAGAGGAAGAAGGCGAGCGCGAGCGCGGGCCAGCCGAAGGCGGGCGGCGCCAGCGCCAGCAGGGCCGCCCCGAGCAGTGACGAGGCTGGGCCGAAGACGAGGACGATCCCCACCGGCAGTCGCGCGATGAGGGTCGCGCCACTGACCGCTCCGGCGATCAACCCGGCGCCATAGACGGCCGTGGCGAGGCCGATCCGCTCCGGGGCCAGCAGCAGAATGCGCGCGGCATAGGGCGCCACCATCGCGGTGAAGGCGAAGAAGGCGAGGTTCCAGGCGATGGCGCAGAGCGCGATCGGCCGCAGATAGGGGTGGCGGGCGACGAAGCGGCCGCCTTCGGCGATGGCCCGGTGCAGTGGCAGCCGCGGCGGCGGCGGCGGGCGCTCGCCCGGCAGGCGGGAGGCAGCCGCCAGCGCCAGCACGCCCGCGAGCGCGCAGAGGCTCAAGCCGAGCCAGCCCTGCCCACGCGAAACCGCCCAGCCGGCGATCAGCGGCGCCGCCAGGCTGAAGACGGCGCGGCCCAGTTCGAGCCGCCCATTCGCGCGCGGCAGGTCGGCGATCGCGACGGTGCGCGGCATCAGCACGAAGATCGACAGCGCGATCACCACCGCGCCGGCCGCAGCGGCAAAGCTCGTCGCGGCCAGCAGCCAGCCGGTGTGGCCGAGCGCCAGCAGAGCCGCGCCTGCCGCCGCGCCCGTCGCGATCAGGGCCCCACCGAAGCGGATGAGATCGCGCGGGGCGAGCCTGTCGGAGAATACGCCGGCCGGCAGCGACACCAGCAGCCAGGCCGCGGACTGGGCCGCGACCAGCAGGCCGACGAGGCGCGGGCTGGCGCCACCTTGCGTCGCCGCCAGCGTGATCGTGTCGAGCGCCAGCCGGTCGGCGAACTGGGCCATGGTCCCGGGGAGCAGCAGGATCGGGAAGGCGGTGGGCGTCACGGAGGAACTCCTGCCGAGGAGGTCGGCAGGTGATGTCAGCCGGCGCCGGCGGCTCCCACCCGTTTCCTGTTGAGGCCTGCTCTCAGGCCACCATGGGCGGGATGGCGAGGTGGTGATCCGTCGCCTGCTGGAAGGCGAAGCCGATGCGAAGCGCCATCGCCTCCTGATAGCCCAGGCAGGAGATCTGCAGCGAGAGCGGCAGGCCCGACGCGGTGAAGCCGTTGGGCAGCGACAGCCCGCACATCTCCATGACATTGCCGAAACGCGTGAAGCGCGACGGCATCACATCCTGATCGACCGCATCGAGCGGGATCGCAGGGGTGGCGGTGCTCGGGGTCAGCAGGGCGTCGATATCGGCCATCGCCACGGCGAGGTCGCGCTTGGCCTGGGCCTGGAAGGCCTTCGTGGCCAGATAATCCTGCGCGGTCAGTTCAGCGCCGGCGAGGAAGCGGGCGCGGACCGCCGGGTCGAGCGGCGCGGAGGCGTCCTGCGCCATGGCACCGCCGTTGAAGAAAGCTTCGGCCATGACGATGCCGCTCGTCGTGGTGAAATGCTCGAGCGGCCAGGGCAGATCGATGTCGACGATCTCGGCGCCGAGGCCGGCGAGCGTGGTCAGCGAGCGGTCATAGGCCGCCAGCACCTGCGCGTCGCAGCCAGCGCGGTCGCGCTGCGGCATGCGAGCGAGGCGCAGGCCGCGCACGCCGCGCCGCAGCGTCGACATCGGGCTCTCGGACATGACGCCGCGGGTGTTCGGGTCGGCGGCATCGGGCCCCTGCAGGACGTCGTAGAGCAGAGCGCAATCCTCGACGCTGCGCGCCATCGGCCCGGGCGTGTCGAGCGTCGCGGAGAGCGGGATGACGCCGGTGACCGGGATGCGCCCGATCGTGACCTTCAGCCCGGTGATGCCGCAGAAGGCGGCCGGCAGCCGGACCGATCCGCCCGTATCCGTTCCGATCGCCCAGGGCGCCAGCCTTGCAGCGACGGCGACGCCGGAGCCGCTGGAGGAGCCGCCCGGCGTGTGCGGCACGGCCTCGTCCCAGGGGTTCCAGGGCGTGCCCATGTGTTCGTTGGTGCCCCAGCCGCCATAGGCGAACTCGACCGTATGCGTCTTGCCGAGCACGATCATGCCCTGGGCGAACATGCGCCTGGCGATGGTTGCGGTCATGGTCGAGCGGCGGCCGCGCCAATGGGCCGAGCCGCCGGTGGTGATGCGCCCCTCGAGGTCGATCAGATCCTTCAGCGCGACCGGCATGCCGTGCAACGGCCCCACCGCATGGCCGGCGCGGATCGCCTTCTCCGCAGCCTCGGCGGCGAGCCGCGCATCGTCGGCATAGACGTCGACGAAAGCGTGCAGCTTCGGGTCGAGCCGCTCGATCCGTGCCAGCAGCGCCTCGACGACATCGACGGGCGAGAGCCGCCGGGCCGCGATCTCCCGCGCCAGGACATGGGCCGGCCACAGGGCCGGGTCCGAACTGCTGCGAGAGGCGGTGTCCATGAGGGTCACTGCATGCTGATGCGGGTCAAATCGACGAACCAGGATTGCGGGGAGACAAAGCCCTGGACCTTCTTCGACATGGCGCGCGGATTGAGATCGTGGACAACATACAGCCAGGGCGGATCGTCCACCAGCCGCTCATGCGCGAACGCGGTCTGCGCCTCGATCACGCGGGGATCGTTCGCCGCGGCGAGCTTCGCCAGCGCGGCCTCGAAGGCGGCATCCTTCCATTGCGGGAAGTTGAAGCCGTTGGGCGGGGCGCTGGCGGCGCCGAAATAGCGGGCCATGACGCTCGGATCGGTCGAGGGGCCGGCGATGTTGAGGGCGAGCGAGCCGCCCAGCGAGGGCTGGTCGGGCTGGGCGCGCATGCTGTTGAGCAGGACCTGCCATTCCGAGACGTTGAACTCGATCCGGATGTCGCAGGCCTCCCTCATGCTGGCCTGGAGGAACTCGTTCATCGGCAGCGGCGCCATCTGGCCGGAGCCCGAGGTCGAGATCATGACCTTGAAGGTCAGCGGCTTCTGCGGGCCGAACCCGGCCTCGGCCAGCAACGCCTTCGCCTTGGCGGGGTCGAAGCGATAGCGATTGGCGGGCTTGCCGAAGGCAGGGTCGCTGGCCTTGAGCCAGCCGATGGCCGGCTCGGCCGTGCCATTGAGCAGGGCGACGATGCCGTCGCGGTCGACACAGTAGTTCAGGGCCTGGCGGACGCGCACATCCTTCAGCGGGCTGTCCGCCGCGCCGATGTTGAACAGCCAGGGCCAGACATGCGGGTAGGAGCCCGTCGTGATGGCGAAGCCCGCCTGCCGCAGCGACGGGATGCCGTCCGTCGGCGGGACCTCGATCCAGTCGACCTGGCCGGTGCGCAGAGCCGCCAGCCGCGCATTCGCCTCCGGCATGGGCAGCAGCACGACCTTGTCGAGCTTCGCCTTGCCGGCGGCGTCCCAGTAGCCGTCATGGCGCACCAGTTCGACGCGCTCGCGCGGGACCACGCTGGCGATCCGGAACGGACCGGTGCCGGCCGACGGCAGCAGCGCCGTCTTCGCCCAATCGCGGCCGGCCTTCTCGAAGGAGGCGGGCGAGCTCAGCAGCGCCAGCGAGACCATGTAGGGGAAGTAGGAGGCGGCCGAGTTGGTGGTGATCGCCACGGTCGAGGCGTCGATCTTGCGGTAGCCGGTCATGATCGGCGCCCGGGCCCGGATGATCGCGGCCGCCGGCGCCTCGAACTGCGGCGCATCCTTGTTGAAATAGCGCTCGAAGTTCCAGATCACCGCATCGGCATCGAAGGGCGTCCCGTCATGGAAGGTGACGCCGCGGCGCAGATGGAAGATCCAGGTCGTCGGGTCGCCGGGAGCCTGCTCCCAGCGCTCGGCCAGGCCCGGCCGCAGCGGCGCCAGACGATCCGTGGTGGTGAGATCCCACAGCACGAGGCTCTCGAAGACGGGGTAGCCGAGGAAACGCATTCCCTCGAAGCCGTTGTTGGGCATGCCGGTGGCGGTGGGGATGTCGGCCGCCGTCATGGCGATGCGGAGCGTGCCCTGCGACTGCGCTGGCTGGCTGAGACCGACGCAGGCCAGCCCGGCCAGCAACGCGATCCTGAGAGCGGCCCTGCACCGCCCCGCGACCTCTGCAGACCCCTTGAAACGCATCGCTTTTCTCCCCCGTCCTAGCGTCGCCCGGCTGCCGTTGGAGCAAGTTGCATGCCTCTGCACAAGCCGGTTTGAGCCGCCGACGCGTGCAGAAGGCGGCTTATCCATAACCTTATGGTAAACGAAGCTTTCACAGGGGCGATGGCCAGGCTGAGCGGTGGCGCGCCAGCCCGCGCGACCTTGCCGCCCTTGTGCCACCCCGGCGGGATGCGATAGACCCGGCGCGTGACCCAGCGCCCTCACACGCCGATCCTCGACCGCGTCCACACGCCCGACGATCTCCGCAAACTGCCCGACAGCGATCTGCGTCAGGTCGCCGAGGAGTTGCGGCAGGAGACGATCAGCGCCGTCTCCGTAACGGGCGGCCATCTCGGCGCCGGTCTCGGCGTCGTCGAGCTGACGGTCGCACTGCACCACGTCTTCGATACGCCGCGCGACCGGCTGATCTGGGATGTCGGGCATCAGGCCTATCCCCACAAGATCCTCACCGGCCGGCGCGAGCGCATCCGCACCCTGCGCCAGCCCGGCGGACTGTCCGGCTTCACGCGTCGTTCGGAGAGCGAATACGACCCCTTTGGCGCGGCGCATTCCTCGACCTCGATCTCGGCCGGTCTCGGCATGGCGGTGGCCCGCGATCTCGCCGGCGGCAGCAACAATGTCATCGCCGTGATCGGCGACGGGGCGATGTCGGCCGGCATGGCCTATGAGGCGATGAACAATGCGGGAGCGCTCGGCTCGCGCCTCGTCGTCATCCTCAACGACAACGACATGTCGATCGCCCCGCCCGTCGGCGCGATGTCGGCCTATCTCGCCCGCCTCGTCTCGGGGCGGACCTATCGCTCGCTGCGCGAGATCGGCAAGCATCTGGCCGAGCGGCTGCCGCGCTTCTTCCACGAGAAGGCCAAGCGCACGGAGGAGTTCGCGCGCGGCTTCTTCACCGGCGGGACGCTGTTCGAGGAGCTGGGCTTCTACTATGTCGGCCCGATCGACGGGCATAATCTAGACCATCTGCTGCCGGTCCTGCGCAATGTGCGCGACTCGCAGACGGGGCCGATCCTCGTCCATGTCGTGACGCAGAAGGGCAAGGGCTACGCTCCCGCCGAGGCCAGCGCCGACAAGTATCACGGGGTGGTCAAGTTCGACCCGGTCACAGGCCAGCAGGCCAAGGCGCCCGCCAATGCGCCGAGCTACACGGCCGTTTTCGGCAATGCTCTGATCAAGGCCGCCCGCGAGGACGACAAGATCGTCGCGGTGACCGCCGCGATGCCGTCGGGCACCGGCATCGACGCCTTCGGCAAGGAATTTCCGGCGCGCACCTTCGATGTCGGCATTGCCGAACAGCATGCGGTGACCTTCGCTGCCGGCCTCGCGACCGAGGGCTACAAGCCGTTCTGCGCGATCTACTCCACGTTTATGCAACGGGCCTACGACCAGGTCGTCCATGACGTGGCGATCCAGAAGCTGCCCGTGCGCTTCGCGCTCGACCGCGCCGGGCTGGTCGGCGCCGACGGCGCGACCCATGCCGGCGCCTTCGACATCGCCTATCTCGCCTGCCTGCCGGACATGGTCGTGATGGCCGCGGCCGACGAGGCGGAGCTGACGCATATGGTCGCCACGGCGGCCGCCTTCGACGAGGGGCCGATCGCCTTCCGCTATCCGCGCGGCGAAGGCGTGGGGGTCGAAATCCCCGATATCGGCGTGCCGCTCGAGATCGGCCGCGGGCGGGTGGTGCGCGAGGGCTCGCGCGTCGCGCTGCTCTCGCTCGGCACGCGCCTTGCCGAGTGCCTGATGGCGGCCGAGCAGCTCGGCCAGCGCGGCCTGTCGACCACCGTCGCGGATGCGCGCTTCGCCAAGCCGCTCGACGAGGCGCTGATCCTGCGGCTCGCCCGCGAGCACGAAATCCTCGTCACGGTCGAGGAAGGCTCGGTCGGCGGGTTCGGCGCGCATGTGCTGCACCTGCTCGCCCGCTGCGGCGCGCTCGATGGTGGACTCAAGGTGCGCACGCTGACTCTGCCCGACACCTATCAGGAGCATGACAAGCCCGAGGCGATGTACGCCGCCGCCGGCCTCGATGCCGCCGGGATCGTGCGGACGGTGGAAGGGGCGCTCGGCGTCCCGGTCGCGGCCAGGCGCGCCTGACCGCAGTCCCGTGGCGGTCGTCGTCAAGAGCCGGGCAGACCAGTTGCTCGTCGATCGCGGGCTGTGCGAGAGCCGTGCGCGCGCCCAGGCCGCCATCGCCGCCGGCCTCGTGATCGCCGATGGCCATCCTGTCCGCAAGGCATCCCAGATGCTCGCGCCAACAGCGGTGCTGACCGCGCAGGCGCCGCACCCTTACGTCTCGCGAGGCGCGCTCAAGCTGGCTGAGGCGCTCGATGTCTTCGGCTTCGATCCGAAGGACCGCGTCTGCATCGATGTCGGCGCCTCGACCGGAGGATTCACCGACCTCCTGTTGAAGCGCGGCGCGCGCCACGTCATCGCTGTCGATGTCGGCCGCGACCAGTTGCATGCGTCGCTGCGGGGTGATCCGCGGGTGACAAGCCTCGAAGGCTGCGACATCCGCAGCCTGACGGCTGCCGAGCTTCCCGAGCCGCCGACGCTCGCCGCGATCGATGTCAGCTTCATCTCGCTGAGGCTCGTGCTGCCTGCGGTGGCGGCTCTGCTGGCGCCCGATGCGGCGATCGCCGCGCTGATCAAGCCGCAATTCGAGGCCGGCCGCGCGGCGCTGAAGAAAGGCATCGTGCGCGACGAGGCGGTGCACCAGCGCGTCTGCGCGGAGATTGCGACCGTGATGGCCGAACTCGGCTTCACGATCGAAGAGCCCGTCCCCTCCCCGATCGAGGGTGGCGACGGCAATCGCGAGTTCCTGATCGGCGGGCGCCGGGCGGGCTGATCAGCGGCGCAGCAGCGCGTCGACCTCCGCCTGCAATTCGCGCATCTCGATCGCGACGATATCGACGGCGCCATTGGCGTTGATGAACTCGGTGGCGCGGGCGATCTGCCGGCGCAGCGCGTCACCCGCCACTTCGACGATGGTGATGGCATCCAGTCGGTCGGCGCGGTCGGCGAGGAGAGCGGTTGCCGTCGTGACCAGCCGCGTCATGGCGCGGCAGAGTTCCTCGAAGCCCTCCCGCCGCTCGGGCGGCACGAGGTCATAGGCCGCCAGCGCGGAGGCCGCGATGCGCAGAGGCGATGTCTCGAAATGCTCGCGATAGGTCACGCTGCGCCAGGCCTTGAGATCCTGCACGATGTCGGGATCGTCGGCCGCCAGGTCGATCAGCATCAGCGCTTCGGCAAAGCGGTTGAGATAGTCCGTCGAGAGGCGCGGATGCTTGGCCATATCCGCTCAGCGTCCTCTCCCTCGGCCCGTACCCCGGTCGCGGAGCCGGTCGGCGCGTGCCCGAACAGGCGGCGATCATGCGGCGGCAAACCCAAAGAAAGTGTTGATCGCGCCCACAGGGAGGGCCACATCGGGGTCATGTGCGGTCGCTATGCCATCACCCTGCCCCCCACCGCGATGCGCTCGCTGTTCGGCTATGCCGAGCAGCCGAACTTTCCGCCGCGCTACAACATCGCGCCGACGCAGCCCGTGCCGGTGGTGCGACAGCACGAGGGCGAGCGCCAGTTCATGCTGATGCGCTGGGGCTTCATCCCGGGCTGGGTCAAGGACCCCAAAGACTTCCCGCTCGTGATCAACATCCGCGGCGAGAGCGCCGCGACCAAGCCTTCCTTCCGCGCGGCGCTGACACGGCGGCGCTGCCTGATGCCGGCCGACGGCTTCTATGAATGGCACCGGCTCGGCGAGGGTCGGCAGGCCGAGAGCCGGGCCTATCTGTTCCGGCGGCCCGACCGCGGGCTCTTCGCCTTCGCGGCGCTGTGGGAGACCTGGCATTCGCAGGACGGTTCGGAAATCGATACCGTCGCGCTCGTCAACGGGCCAGCGAACGGGCTGATGTCGGCGATCCACGACCGCTGCCCGGTGATCCTCGATCCGCGCGATTTCGACTGTTGGCTCGATCCCGCGGCCGAGGCTAAGGCCTACACCGCGCTGCTGCGGCCGCCACCGGAGGATCTGCTGGAGATGGTGCGGATCGGCCAAGCCGTGAACAAGGTGGCGAATGACGGCCCGGAGGTTCAGGCGCCGTTCGATCCGGCGACGGCGGAGGCGCCCAAGGCCACGACCGTCAGCGCCAGACCCAAACCGGCGGCGCGCGCCAGGGATGACGGTCAGGGCAGCCTGTTCTGACGTATAGCAGTTCCGACAATCGGGGCGGTTCATTGCCCGAACTGTTGGAACTCACATCGGCAGCACGGCGCCGGGGTTCAGGATGCCCTGCGGGTCCAGCGTTGCCTTCAGCGTCTTCATCAGGGCCAGTTCGACCGGGTCCTTGACACCGGGCAAAAGGTCGCGCTTCAGGCGGCCGATGCCATGCTCGGCCGAGATCGAGCCGTGCATCTCACTGACGATGGCATGGACCGCCGTGTTCATCTCTTCCCAGCGCGCGATGAAGCCGGCCTTGTCGGCGCCGACGGGCTGGCTGACGTTGAAGTGGATGTTGCCGTCGCCCATGTGGCCGAAGGGCAGCGGCCGGCAGCCCGGCACCATCGCCGAGACGGCTTCCGAGGCGCGGGCGATGAAGGCCGGCACCGCATGCAGCGGCACCGAGACGTCGTGCTTGATCGAGCCGCCCTCATAGGTCTGCACCTCGGACAGCATTTCGCGCAGCTTCCAGAAATCGGCGCGCTGGGCGAGCGAACCGGCGAGCGCGGCATCGGTGACCAGCCCGTTCTCCAGGGCCTCGCCGAGGAAGGCCTCGACCGCCTCGTCGAGCCCGCTTGCGGACTGGGCGGAGACTTCCATCAGCACATACCAGGGCGAGGGCTCCGAGAGCGGATCGCGCGCGCCGGCGGCGTGGCGCAGGACGAACTCGACGCCCAGCCGCGACATCAGCTCGAAGGTGGTGAGCGTGCCGCCGGCGCCGGCCTTGGCGGCGTTGAGCAGCGCCAGCGCGGCTTCAGGGTCGGGCACGGCGAGGAAGGCGGTGGCGCGCGCGGCGGGCTGCGGGAACAGCTTCAGCACGGCAGCGGTGATGATGCCGAGCGTGCCCTCGGCGCCGATGAAGAGGTTCTTCAAATCGTAGCCGGTGTTGTCCTTGCGGAGCTGGCGCAGCCCGTTCCAGATCCGCCCGTCGGCGAGCACGACCTCGAGGCCCATGCAGAGCTCGCGGGCATTGCCATAGGCCAGCACCGCCGTGCCGCCGGCATTGGTCGAGAGGTTGCCGCCAATGGTGCAGGAGCCTTCCGAGGCGAGCGAGAGCGGGAAGAGGCGCCCGGCCGCTTCCGCCGCTTCTTGCGCTTTCTGCAGCGTCAGCCCGGCTTCCACCGTCATCGTGTCGCTGTCGGTATCGAGGCTGCGGACGCGATCCATCCGCTGCAGCGAGAGCACGATCTCGCGGCCCTCGGCGATCGGGATCTGGCCGCCGACGAGGCCGGTGTTGCCGCCCTGGGGCACGAGGCGCGTGCCGGTGCGGGCGGCGAGCTTGACGAGCTCGGCGACCTCCTGTGTCGAGCCCGGCCGCACGATCGCCTGCGCCTTGCCGCGGAACAGGTCCCGCCATTCCTTGAGGTAGGGCACCATGGCGTCGGCATCGGTGACGATGTTCTTCGCGCCGACGATGGCCGCCATGTCGTCGAGGATGGATGCGCTCACGGATGCCTCCGGGGTCTCAGCTCTTCTTGGCGCGCCGGAACACGCCGACGAGCTCGATATGGGCGGAATAGCGGAACTGGTCGACCGGCGTCACACCGTCCAGCGCATATCCGCCCGCGATCAGGATCGCGGCGTCGCGCGCGAAGCTCCCCGCGTCGCAGGACACGTAGATCACGGTCGGGGTCTTCGCCGCCGCCAGCCGCCGCGCCTGGGCCTCGGCGCCGGCGCGCGGCGGGTCGAGGATGACGGCGTCGAAGCCGTTCAGTTCGTGCTCCAGCAGCGGGCGCCGGAAGAGATCGCGCACATCGCTGGCGATCGGCTTCAGCGCTTGCGTCGTGCTGGCGGCGCGCGTCAGGGCCAAAATGGCGGCCTTGTCGCTCTCGACGGCCAGCACCTGCGCGCGCTCGGCGAGGCGAAACGAGATCGGCCCGCAACCGGCGAAGAGATCGGCAACGCGCTTGGCCTTGGCAGGCAATGCAGCAAGCACCAGCGCGCCGATGGCCTCCTCACCCGCAACCGTCGCCTGGAGGAAGCCGCCGGGCGCGGGTGCGACCATCGCCTTGCCCATGCGCTGCTGCGGCGGGCGGCGCTCGACGACGATCTCGCCATGCATCGAGAGACGCGCCAGATCGAGCCGCTCGGCCGCCTCGGTCAGGGACAGCCTGAGCTTCTCGCCAGCCGGGCCGTGGCCGCGAATGTCGATGTCGAGCCCGGCCTCGGAGGCCGTGACCTGGATGTCGAGCGGCTTGTTGGACCCGCCGAGCCGGTTGGCGACGAGCTGGGCGGCGGCCGGTGCGCGGGCCAGCCCCGGCGCCAGCACCGGGCAGGCCGGCACGGCGACCAGATCATGGCTGCGCGCGACCATGAAGCCGACGAGCATGCCGGGGCCCTCGCGCCGGGCGTGGAAGGTGACGCGGCGGCGGCCGGCGCCATGCGCGTCGACGATCTCCGCGATGGGCGCTGCGATGCCCGCCCGCTCCAGCGTGGTCTCGACCTGCCGCCGCTTCCATTCGCGGTAAACGCTTTCCGACATGTGCTGCGCGGCGCAACCGCCGCAGCGGGTGAAGAGCGGGCAGATCGGTGCGATGCGCGATTCGGCGGGTGTGATGATCTCGACCAGCTGGGCGCGCTCGCCATCGCGCACCGCACGCACCGTCTCGCCGGGCAGCGCATAGGGCACGAAGACATCGCCCGTCGGCGTCTGCGCGATGCCGTCGCCGCGCAGGCCGAGGCGGCCGACGGAGAGAATCTCGTTCATCGCGAGCGTCATCGGGGGCAAAATCGTCTCCGGCGCCGGCCATCGCCGATCGCCCTGTTTCGTTCGGGGGCCGAGCGGCGCGAGGCTGGTGACCCGTCCGCCGCTTTCGCCTATCAGGTTGGGAGCAAACAGGGAAATCCGGATATGGCGAGCCGCGACGGCGTCATCGAAGCGATCGGCAACACGCCTCTCATCAAGCTGAAGCGGGCCTCGGAGCAGACGGGCTGCACCATCCTCGGCAAGGCCGAGTTCATGAACCCCGGCCAGTCGGTCAAGGACCGCGCTGCGCTCGCCATCATCCGCGACGCCGAGGCGAAGGGGCAGCTGCGGCCGGGCGGCGTCATCGTCGAGGGCACGGCCGGCAACACCGGCATCGGCATCGCGCTCGTCGGCAATGCGCTGGGCTATCGCTCCGTGATCGTGATCCCGGAGACGCAGAGCCAGGAGAAGAAGGACATGCTGCGGCTGGCCGGGGCGACGCTGGTCGAGGTGCCGGCCGTCGGCTACGTCAACCCGAACAACTATGTGAAGGTCTCGGGCCGGCTTGCCGCAGAGCTGGCGAAGACCGAGCCCAACGGCGCGATATGGGCCAACCAGTTCGACAACACCGCCAACCGCCAGGGCCATGTCGAGACGACCGGCCCCGAGATCTGGGCGCAGACCGACGGAAAGGTCGACGGCTTCATCTGCGCGGTCGGCACCGGCGGCACGCTGGCGGGCACCGGCATCGCGCTGAAGCGCTTCAACCCGAAGATCACCATCGGGCTGGCCGATCCGATGGGCGCGGCGCTGCATTCCTTCTACACGACCGGCGAGCTCAAGTCCGAGGGCTCCTCGATCACCGAGGGCATCGGCCAGGGCCGCATCACCGCCAATCTGGTCGACGCGCCGATCGACGTCTCCTTCCAGATCCCGGATTCGGAGGCGATCCCGATCGTCTTCGATCTGCTCGAGCATGAGGGGCTGTGCCTGGGCGGCTCGTCGGGCGTCAATGTCGCGGGCGCGATCCGGCTCGCCCGGCAGCTCGGCCCCGGCCACACCATCGTGACGATCCTCTGCGACTACGGCACGCGCTATCAGTCCAAGCTGTTCAACCCCGCGTTCCTGCGCTCAAAGGGCCTGCCCGTGCCGGGCTGGCTGGAGCGGGATGCCGGCGCGTTGAAGGAGACGGTCGCGCGCGTGATGGGCTGACCGGCGATGCCGCTCGACCCCGCTTCCCCGCTCGCGCGGCTGATCGACGCGCCGCTGCGGCCCGGGCGTGTCGTCTGGATCGGCCTGCGCCCGGCGCGGCGGGCACCGATGGTCGCCGTCGAAACGGCGACGCTCGACGCCAGCGAAGGGCTCATCGGCGACCATTACAGCAGCCGCACCGGCGGCGCCCGCCACGTCACGCTGATCCAGGCCGAGCATCTGGACGCGATCGCCTCGTATCTTGGCCGTGACGGGCTCAGTCCCGATCTGCTCCGGCGCAACAGTGTGGTCGCGGGAATCAACCTCGCCGCCCTCAAGGGTCGGCGTTTCAGGCTCGGCTCCGCGCTGCTGGAGGCGACCGGGGAATGCCATCCCTGCTCGCGAATGGAGGAGATCCTTGGCGTGGGCGGCTACAACTCCGTGCGCGGCCATGGCGGGATCACGGCGCGGGTGGTCGAGGGCGGCGGCGTCGGGATCGGAGATGCACTGGAGCGCCTGCCCACGCCGTGAGATCGGCTCGACAAGCCCGAGATCGGCGCGATCGGATTAACTCAAAATGCGCTCTTCTGCCCTAAGGTCATGCTTTGGCCGCATCAGGGTTGCGGCGGTTCGGGTCCACCGCCCATGCGCATCGTCCGCTATGCCGATTTCCGCATCAGCAAGAAGCTGCTCTGCCTGCTGATGCTCGTTGCGGTGCCCTTCGGCCTAATGACCTATGCCTATCTCGACCAGGCCAAGAAGGACATCAACTTCGCCAGCCGGGAGCTCGACGGGGTCCGCTATCTACAGACGCTGACGCCGCTGATCGGCGAGCTGTCGCGCCGGTCGGCTTCGCTTCCAGCAGAGAGGATCGCGGCGGTCGAGGCCGGTCGCGCGGCCTTCGACGAGGTCTTCGGCTCGGGCGACGCCGTCACCGCCTTCCTGCGCGCCGCGGTCCGCCCGGATCCGGTGCAGGCGATGGAGCAGGCCCAGAGCGCGCTGGTGAAGATCGCCGACGGCTCCTACCTGACGCTCGATCCCAAGCTCGACAGCTATTACCTCATGAGCGTCGCAACCGTGCTGCTACCCGAGTTCGCGACGTCCGCCGCCCTGCTGCGCCGGGCGCTGGATCCCTTCCGGGCCGGGTTCGGCTCGCGTGGCGATGTCGCGGTTCTGGTGTCGGCCGAGAGCCGCTTCGCCCGCTCGCGCGACGCCGTGCAGAATGCGATCGCCTCTGCCGTCGAAGGCAATGCCGGCGGCGGGCTTCAGGCGCAGATCGGCGATGCGGCGCTGGCCCTGCTCAAGGGCGCCCATACGGTGACGCGGGCGATGCAGGCGATCATCGTCGAGATGGACAGCGCCCCGATGGTGCGGCTCGTCGCCGAAGCCGAGGCCGCCCTCGACGCAGAGGCCGACACGATTCCCAAGCTGTCGCGCGTGGTCGAGACGAGCCTCGCCGCGCTGCTCGCCGACCGGATCGCGTTCCATCGCAGCGAGATCGCGATGAAGCTCGGTCTCCAGCTCACCTTCTTCATCGTCATCATCTTCTTCACGGTCGCGGCGGCGCGCAGTCTCACGATGCCCCTCGTGGCGCTCTCGAGCGAGGTGGCGCGCGTTTCCGCCGGCCAGCGCGAGACTGCCATCAGCGGCTGCGACCGCTCGGACGAGATCGGCGACATCGCCCGCGCGATCGAGGATTTCCGCCGCCAGCTCATCGCAGCCGACGCCGCCCGGCTGGAGATGGATGCGATCGAGGGCCGTAATGCGCAGGAGCGCGAACGGCTGCTGCACAATGTAGCGAACCGCTTCCAGGCGGCCGCCGGCGACATCGTCGCCAGCGTCGCGGCCGCATCAATGCAGCTCGAGGCGGCCGCCGACGACATGTCCTCGACCGCCGGCCGCGCCCAGAACCGCTCCGAGCTGGTCGGCGTCGCGGCGCGGGAGGCCTCGACCCATGTCAGCTCGATGGCGGTCGCCGCCGAGGAGATCGCCGTCGCCGTCAGCGAGATCAACCGCCAGCTCGACGATTCGAGCCGCTTCGCACGGGATGCGGTGGATCACGCCCGCCGCACCGATGGACGCATGGCGTCCCTGTCGAGCGCGGCGGAGCGGATCGGGTCGGTGCTGGGCGTCATCACCGACATCGCGCAGCAGACGAACCTTCTGGCCCTGAATGCGACGATCGAGGCCGCACGGGCGGGCGAGGCCGGGCGCGGCTTCGCCGTGGTTGCGGCCGAGGTGAAGGCGCTGGCGGCGCAGACCGCGAGCGCCACCCACGACATCGCCAAGCTCGTCGGCGACATGCAGGACGCCGCCCGCAGCTCGGTCGAGTCGATCGGCGAGGTCAGCAGCACGATCGAGAAGATGTCGGACATCTCGACGGCGATGGCGGCCGCCTTCGTCGAGCAGACGGTGATCATCCAGGAGATCTCGAGCAATGCGCAGCGCACCGCGCATCTGACGGTCGAGGTCGCCCATACCATCGGCGAAGTCAGCGGCGGGGCGAAGCTCACGACGGAGGCCGCCGCCCAGGTGAACCTCTCGGCGCGCCAGCTCACCGAGCAGAGCCAGCGGCTCGCCCGCGAGGTCGAGAAGCTGATGGCGACGCTCGCCGCCTGACGGCCGTCCGATCAGCGGTGGTACAGCCGCCCCGGAAGGGCCAGCCGCTCGGGGCCGGCCGGCGGCGCGAAGATCGACACCGCCTTCGGATGGACCTTGAACAAAGCCGGCGTCGCCGTGACGATCTCGCCATCGGCGTTGATGGGCATCGGCTTGCGGGTCTTGATGGTGAACTCGGTGCATTTTGCAGTGCGCACCTCCTGCCAGGCGCCGTGTGTGCCCGAGCGGAAGGAGCGCAGCATCAGCGCCAGCTTCCAGACGTTGCCGAGTTCCAGGCTGTAGAGATCGAGCGAGCCGTCATCGATCTCGGCGTCCTGCTCGACGACATTGCCCCCGCCATAATGGCGGCCGTTGCCGATCGCGATCTGGAAGGTCTCGACCTGGGTCGCCCGCCCCTTCTCGATGATGGTGGCGGCGAAGGTCGAGGCCTTGGTCAGCACCTTGAGGGCGGCGAGCGCGTAGCCCACGCGTCCGAAGCGCTTCTTCAGCGCGGGGTCGAGCCCCTGGGCGAGGTCGCTGCTCAGCCCGATGCTGGCGACATTGAAGAAGGCGTGGCCGTTGACGGTGCCGACATCGACAAGGCGCGTCAGGCCCGCCGCGATGACGCCCGCCGCCTCGGCGGGATCGAGCGGCAGATCGAGCGTGCGGGCGAGGTCATTGGCGGTGCCCATCGGGATGATGCCGAGCGGCAGACCGCTCTCCATCGCGGCCAGCGCCGAGGAGGAGACCGAACCGTCGCCGCCGCAGACGACGACGAGATCCGCCGTGTCGCGCAGCCGAACGATGTCGCGGGCGATCTCGGGCAGATGTTCGAAGGTCTCGACGGTGGTCGTGATGCCACCGTCGTCCAGTCGCTGCAGCACGGCGTCGATCGACTCTCCGCCGCGCCGCGACTTCGGATTGCGGAGCAGAAGGGCTCGCCGTTTCGTGGTTTCCGTCATGGCCTGCGCCGGTTCCCTCTTGGCCGATACCGGCCGGGTCACGGAAGTGGGCGGGCCTTTGCGGCTTTTCAACCGCGGCCGCTCGACGGGCGCGGCGCGGCACCTGCCGCGCCGGGCCCTGTTGCGGCGGCCCGCGTCAGTTGGGCGGGCTCCAGAAGCCGGCCTGGTAGTCGCGGTTCGAGACCGCAGTGGTCTCGTCGGTCTCCATGGCTTCTGTTTGCGGTTCGGGACGGTCGCACTCGTCCTGGGGCAGGGTGTCGCCCTCATGCCGTTCCAGCATCGTCGCTCCTTTCGTCGGTTGGGAGAGGTTGCGGTGGCCGCACTGGGATAGGCCGAAATGCTGCAACGCACAAGAAGCTGAGAGGTTTCATGCCGCAACGCGAAAGACGCTCGGAAAGCGGTGTCAGCCCGCCCGCAACGGCCAGACGATCAGGATCATCGGGACCGCCACCACGAGGACGATCAGCGACAGCGGCGCGCCCAGCCGCGGGTAGTCGCTGAACTTGTAGCCGCCCGGGCCCATCACCAGCGTGTTGCACTGGTGGCCGATCGGCGTGAGGAAATCGCAGGCCGCCCCGATCGCCACCGCCATCAAGAAGGCATCTGGGTTGTAGCCCAGCTTGGCGGCAAAGCCGGCGCCGATCGGCGCCATCACCAGCACGGTCGCGGCATTGTTGAGAAAGGGCGTCACCGCCATCGCGGCGGCCAGGATCAGCGCGACGGAGCCCCAGCCCGGCAGGCCCGCGCCGATCTGCGCCAGCCAGCCAGCGAAGACGTCGGTGGCCCCGGTCGAGCGCAGCGTGTCGCTGACCGGGATCAGCGCCGCCAGCATCAGCAGGATCGGCGCGTCGATGCTGCCATAAGCCTCGCGCAGCGGCAGGCAGCGCAGCGCGATCAGCAGGACCGCGGCGGCGAAGAAGGTCAGCGGCACGGGGGCGAGGCCGAAGGCGAGCGTGACCACGGCCGCCAGCACGATCGACACCGTCAGCACCGCCTTGCGGGTCGAGCCCAGCGAGACGACCCGGTCGGCGAGCGGCAGCAGGCCGAGCTCCATCAGCTTTTCCGGAAGCTGCTTCTCGTCGCCCTGGATGACGACGATGTCGCCGGCCCGCAGGCGGATGTCGCGCAGACGCTGCGTGAAGCGCTCGCCCGCGCGGCTGATCGCGATCATGTTGACGCCGAAGCGGGCGTGAAGGCCGATATCGCCGGCGGACTGGCCAATCAGCACCGAATTGGGACCGATGATCGCCTCGCTGACCTGGTCGGGATCGAGCGCGTCCTCCTTCTCGATCGGCCGGTGCTGGCCGTCGAGGTCGAGGCCGCCCTCGGCGACGACGCGTTCCAGCACAGCCGCGTCGCCGCGCAGGAGAAGCGTGTCGCCGCTTTTGAGGCTGGCATCCGGCAGCGGCGCCTGCAGGCGCCGCTCGTCGCGCAGGATGGCGACGATCTGGAGGTCGCCCCCGCCTAAAGCCTTGAGGTCCGCGACTGTCCGGCCCGCGAGCGCGGAGGCCTGCCCGATCCTGGCCTCGGTCACGTAATCCTTGATGTCGATCGCCTGGTCGAGCGAGACCGCGCCGCGTCGGTCCTGCGGCAGCAGGCGATAGCCGAGGGCGAGGAAAGCGCAGCCGGCGAGCGCGACGACGATGCCGACGGGGGTGAAATCGAACATCGAGAACGGCTGGCCGCCGAGCTCGGCGCGCACGCGCGCGACGATGACATTGGGCGAGGTGCCGACCAGCGTGACGATGCCGCCGAGCAGTGAGGCGAACGCCATCGGCATCAGGAAGACCGAAGGGGACCTGCCGCCCTTGCGGGCGAGCTGATAGGCGATGGGCAGCATCATCGCGAGCGCGCCGATGTTCTTGATGATCGCCGAAAGGACCGCGACCGAGAGCACCAGCAGCACGACCTGCGCCTGCGTCGATCCCAGGGCCGGCATGACGCGCGAGAGGCCACGCTCGATCACGCGCGAACGGGACACCGCGGCGCTGAGAACGAGCGCGCTGCCGACGATGATGACGATGTCGTCGGAGAAACCCTTGAAGGCCTCGCCGGCCGGGATGATGCCGATGGCGACGCCCGCCAGCAGCGCCAGCATGGCGACGATGTCATAACGCAGCCGCCCCCAGAGGAAGGCAGCCATCATCACCGCCACGAGCGAGACGGAAAGCAGTTGGGGGGTCGTCATCGGCAATCGCCCGCATCATCCCGCGCCGCGGGAGACCGCGCCGGCATTCATCCGCCCATCGGCTCAGCCGGAAACCGGTCAGCCGTTTCCGTGCCGATGCGCTAAAGCCACTTCTTCCAGCGGAAGAACATGTAGGGCAGCACGGCGAAGAGGATCATCAGCCCGATCGCCATGGGGTAGCCCCACTGCCACTCCAACTCCGGCATGGTCTTGAAGTTCATGCCGTAGATCGACGCGATCAGCGTTGGTGGCATCAGCGCCACAGAGACGACCGAGAACAGCTTGATGATCTTGTTCTGCTCGATCGAGACGAGGCCCAGCGTCGCGTCGAGCATGAACTGCAGCTTGTTGGAGAGGAAGGTGGCGTGTTCCTCGATGGCCTGCACGTCGCGGACGGCGGCGCGCCATTCGGCCGAGAAGCCGGTCTGCGCCTTCTTCGGTCTCGTATAGTTGGCCGAGAGGAAGAGCAGGACGCGCTCGACCGAAACCATGCTCTCGCGAACATTCGAGATGATGTGCTCGTACTGGCCGATCTTCTGGATCACCGCCTGATAGGCGCTGCCCTGCTCGACGTCCTGGCCGCGACCGGCGAAGATCCGCCGCGACGCATCATCGATCCGGTCGCCGACGCCGCGCAGCACCTCTGCGGCGCGATCGACGATAGCCTCGATCAGCCCGTCCAGCACCGCCTCGGGCTGGGTGCCGCAGCCACCCGGCTTGGTGGCCCGGTTCAGGAAGATGTTGAAGGCGCCGGGCTCGTCATAGCGCACCGTCACCAGTGCCTTGTCGGTCAGGATGAAGGTGACGTCCGCCAGCCGGGGCACGATGGTTTCCGACTGGCAGATGATGCGCGCGGTCATGTAATGCGCGCCGTTCTCGGTGTAGATGATCTCGGACGGCTCGAGATCGTGCATTTCCTCCCGCGTCGGGATCGAAACGCCGAGATGCTTCTCGACGCGCGCATCCTCCCCGGCGGTCGGGTTCAGCAGATCGATCCAGATCGAATCCACCGGAAACGGCGAATCGGCTTCCACCGTGCGGGGCAGGAGCTTGTCGCGCGTCTGCTGGCAGATTCCGTGGATCAGGATCATGGGCGGACCTTCGGGCGGCGCAGGTTGCAGGCTGAGCGCGGCAGGAACGCCGATCCGCAGCCCGTGTCAAACGCTATGGGCCATGCCTCATGACGGGACGGTGAAACGCGGCGGCGCGCTGCCGTCCCTGTCCGTGAAGCCATAATGCCGGGCGAGATCGGCAACATGCAGCACACGGCCGGCATGGCGCGCCACCTCGGCGTCCTGCAGCAGCGCGGCGACGGCGCGGCCGGCATAGGCCGGCGTCTCGCTGTCCGCCTGCGCGAGGCCGGCCTCGCGGACGCGCTCGGTCAGGACATGGCCCGGCGAGAGACCGAGCGCGGTGACACCGAAGGGTTTCAGCTCCTCAGCCATGGCCAGCGTCAGCCTGTGCATCGCCGCCTGCGCCAGATCGTAGAAGACGTCGCCGAGATAGCCGCCGGACGTGTCAAACCCCACCGTCACGATCAGCCCCTTGCGTGACTGGACCATGGCGGGCGCGACCGCGCGCGCCAGCAACAACTGGGCATAGACGCCGCTTTCGAAGCTCTGGCCGAGCCGCGCCACCGGCCGGCGCCAGAACGGCGCCCCAAAAGCCGAGCCGTCGGGATAGCGCTCGCCGTCATAGCCCTCATTGCCGCCCCAGACCGCGTCGACGACACAATCCAGCCGCCCGAAACGGCGCAGGCACCAGGAGACAAGCTGGTCGACCTCCCGTTCGTTGACATGGTCGCAGCGATAGGGATGGCCCTTGCCGCCGGCGGCCTCGACCTCGCGGGCCGTGTCCTCGAAGGTTTCGGGGCGATGGTCGGTGCGCGGACCCGCCTCGCTGGAGCGGCCGGTGACGATGACGGTCGCGCCGGCATCCCCCAGCGCCCGGGCAATGCCGCGCCCGAGCCCGCGCGAGGCACCGGCGACGAGGCAGACGCGGCCGGAAAGCCGCTTCCCGGGATCGTCGTCGTTCATTGCTAAGGGCCTCGCGGTCGGACAGGCGGAGCAGCAGTTGATGCTCTAGACGAGCGCTCCCCTAAAAGGCGAGAGCGATCATGGAAGCCAGTGACGTCGCCGCCTGTTGGGAGGGCAATGCCGAAACCTGGACCCGCCAGGCGCGGGCCGGCTACGATCTCTACCGCGACGCTCTCAACACGCCCGTCTTCATGGCGAACCTGCCCGATGTGGCGGGGTTCGAGGGGCTCGATATCGGCTGCGGCGAGGGTGCGAACTCGCGCCTACTCGCGCAGGCCGGCGCGCGCATGAGTGCGATCGACATCGCTCCGACCTTCATCCGCCATGCGCTGGCAACCGAAGCCACGCAGCCACTCGGCATCGCCTACCAGGTCGGCGACGGCATGGCCCTGCCCTTCCCCGATGCGCGCTTCGACTTCGCCACCGCCTTCATGTCGCTGATGGACATGCCGCGGCAGGACCTCGTGCTGTCCGAGGCGGCACGCGTGCTGAAGCCGGGCGGCTTCCTGCAGTTCTCGATCCTTCACCCGTGTTTCACGCCACCGCAAGGTGCTGCGCGAACCGGACGGGACCGTGCGCGCCGTCGAGGTCGCCCTATACTTTGACGGCATCGATGGCGCGCTCGACATCTGGCGCTTCGGCGCCGCTCCACCCGAGGAGAAAGCCGCCGTCGAGCCGTTCCGGGTGCCGCGCTTCCACCGCACCCTGAGCGAGTGGGTGGCGCTGATCGTTCGAGCTGGGCTCACGATCGAGCACATGGCCGAGCCCTCGGCCAGCCCCGAGATAGCCCGCCTGCATCCCTATATCGCCGACACTCGCGTCGCCCCGCTGTTCCTGCACATCCGCGTCCGCAAGCCGGCCGCGGGATAGCGCAGCGCAGGCCGCTCTCAGGCCGCGAAGACGGCGGCCGCGTCCGCGATGGCGCCCGCGCCCTCCGTCACCGCGAGTTCCAGCGCGGGCGCTTCCGTCACCAGGATCTCGGCGAAGAAGCGGGCTGTGGCGAGGTCATCAGTCCCTTGCGCCTCTGTGCGGGTGGCGAGCGCCTTGCGGGCGAGGCCTGTGCCGCCCTGCGCCAAGGCGAAGAGCTTGAGATAGGGCGTCGCGCCGGCCAGGACGGCCCCCTGGTCGCTGCCCATGGTCGCCAGCATCCACTGCGTCGCGCGCTCCAGCGCATCGACGGCGGCGCCCAGACGCGCCGCGCTGTGGCCGAAGCCGGGGGTGTTGGCCGCCTTCACCTCCGACACCACGGCGCGCATCTGCGCGATCAGGTCGGCCACCGCCTGTCCGCCCGAGAGCGGCAGCTTGCGCAGCACGAGGTCGATGGCCTGGATGCCGTTGGTGCCCTCATAGATCGTGGCGATGCGGGCATCGCGCAGATGCTGGGCGGCGCCGGTCTCCTCGACATAGCCCATGCCGCCATGGATCTGGATGCCGGTGGAGGCGACCTCGACGCCGATATCGGTGGCATAGGCCTTGGCGACGGGTGTAAGGATCGCGGCGCGTTCGGCCGCGGCCTTGCGCGCGGCCTCGTCGGCCTCGCGGTGGGAACGGTCGAGCGCTTCGGCGACCTGATAGGCGATGGCGCGAGCGGCTTGAGTCTTGGCGCGCATCTCCATGAGCATCCGCCGGACGTCGGGATGCATGATGATCGGGCTCATCGGCGCCCCCTTGGGCGCATCAAGCGCCGTGCCCTGGCGGCGCTCCCTCGCGAAATACAGCGCCTGCTGATAGGCCCGCTCGGCGATGGCGACGCCCTGGAGCGCGACGTTGAGGCGGGCGTTGTTCATCATCGTGAACATGCAGGCGAGGCCGCGGTTTTCCTCGCCGATCAACCAGCCGATCGCGCCGCCCTTGTCGCCATAAGCCATGGAGCAGGTCGGAGAAGCGTGGATGCCGAGCTTGTGCTCGATGCCGGAGCAGCGCAGGTCGTTATGAGCGCCGAGCGAACCATCGCCGTTGACGAGGTATTTCGGCACCAGGAAGAGCGAGATGCCGCGCGTGCCGGCCGGCGCATCGGGCAGGCGCGCCAGCACAAGATGCACGATGTTCTCGGTCAGGTCGTGCTCGCCATAGGTGATGTAGATCTTCTGGCCGGTGATCTTGTAGGTGCCGTCGCCCACCGGCTCGGCCTTGGCGCGCAGCGCGTTGAGATCGGAGCCCGCCTGCGGCTCGGTCAGGTTCATCGTGCCCATCCACTCGCCTGAGACGAGCTTGGGCAGATAGGTCTCCTTGAGATGCTCCGAGCCATGGGCGTGCAGCGCCTCGATGGCGCCGACCGTCAGCAGCGGCCCGAGCGCGAAGGCAAAGGCCGCAGAGTTCCACATCTCGATGCAGGCCGATTGCAGCAGCGCCGGCAGCCCCTGGCCGCCATGCTCTGCCGGGGCCGGAAGCGCGTTCCAGCCTGCGCCTGCCCAGGCGGTGTAGGCATCCTTCCAGCCCGGCGGCGTGGTCACGACGCCATCCTTCAGAACCGAGCCGTGCTTGTCGCCGATGCGGTTCAGCGGCGCGAGCACGTCTCCAGCGAATTTCGCGGCTTCGTCGAGCACGGCCTGAGCCATGTCGCCATCAAGCTCCGGCGCCAGACCATCCGCGATCAGCCGGTCGAGGCCCGCGACATGACGCATCGTGGCGAGGATGTCCTCGACGGGGGCGCGATAGCTCATCGTGTCTTCTCCCTGCACGCCAGCCTTGCCACTGTCGCAGCCGGCCATTCTCTGTTTTCGTGACGTCGGCCGACCGTGCGCCTTGCTCCGGCCAGCCGCTTTTGGCGTTGCCGCGATGGTAGCGAGGAACTATCCCCGATGCCATGCGCTGCGCGAACGGCTCCGCTGCAGCACGGATATAGTTTATATGTAAACCGTCTTGGGTCAATCGGGCGCGACCGCCCGGCGATGGAGCCATGGTGACGCAGATTCCCGTGACGCAGGATGCCCCCGTCCCCCCGCATGACAGAGCGCCTGCGCCCTGATCCAGCCGGGATCGCGCGGGCAGCGGAGCTGTTGCGTGAGGGCCGCCTCGTCGCGCTGCCGACCGAGACGGTCTACGGGCTCGCGGCTGACGCGACCTCCGGCACCGCAGTCGCCGGCATCTATGCCGCCAAGGAACGGCCGAGCTTCAACCCACTGATCGCGCATCTGCCCGATCTCGCCGCCGCCCGCCGGCAGGGGCTGTTCGACGCCAACGCGCTGGCGCTGGCCAGAGCCTTCTGGCCAGGCCCGCTCACGCTGGTCGTGCCGGTCTCCGCCGGTTGCGAGGTCAGCGAGCTGGCGCGCGCCGGACTGGGATCGGTCGCGCTGCGGGTGCCGTCGCATCCGGTCGCTCGTGCGATCCTGCAAGCGGCGGGACGCCCCATTGCAGCCCCCTCCGCGAACCGCTCGGGCCGTGTCAGCGCGACCAGCGCGGCGCACGTGCTTGAAGATCTCGACGGGCGGATCGACGCGGTGCTGGACGGGGGCGTAACGGCGGTCGGCGTCGAATCCACCATCGTCGCCTGCCTCGACGGCGCGCCACGCCTGCTGCGGCCCGGCGGCGTGCCCCGCGCCGCGATCGAGGGCGTGATCGGGCGCTCCCTCGTGCTTGCGGGCGAGGCCGGCATGGCGCCGATCTCGCCGGGTCTGCTCGCTTCTCACTACGCGCCTGCCGCGCGCATCCGGCTCGAGGCGGAGGCCCCTCGCCCCGGCGAGGCCTGGCTCGGCTTTGGCAGCGACCCTGCACTGGTGGCGAGCGCCGCACCCGCGCTCGATCTCAGCCCCGGCGGCGATCTCACGGAAGCCGCGGCGAACCTGTTCGGGCATTTGCGGGCGCTCGATGCGGCTGGCCCCGCCGTGATCGCGATCGCGCCGATCCCCGATGACGGGCTGGGCGAGGCGATCAACGACCGGCTCCGGAGGGCTGCCGCGCCGCGCTGAAACCGCCCGCGCACTTGCACTCCTGCAAGATTTCGGATTGCCTGCCGGGGACCGTCGGCAGGGGCCCGTCATGACCACCAATCTCGCCTGGGATGACTTCCGGCTGGTCAAGGCGATCGCCGACCATCACGGGCTGACGGGGGCGGCGGCGGCGCTCGGCGTCAACCATTCCACCGTGTTCCGCCGCCTCGGGCAGATCGAGGAGCAGGTCGGGCTGCAGCTCTTCGAACGACGCAAGACCGGCTATGTCGCGACCGTCGCCGGCGTCGAGATGGCGATGCTGGCCGCCCGCGTCGAGGACGATGTCGCCGCCTTCAGCCGCCGGCTGGCGGGGCGCGACCTCGCACCCTCGGGCGAATTGCGCATCACCACCACCGACACGCTCTATCTCAACCTGCTGCTGCCGATCTTCGCTGCCTTCCGCGCCCTCCATCCGGCCATCCGCCTCGACGTCGTGATCGGCAACCAGGCGCTCAACCTGTCGAAGCGCGACGCCGATATCGCGATCCGCGCCAGCGACGCGCCGGGCGAAACGCTGGTCGGGCGCCGGCTGGCGACGCTGAACTGGGCGATCTATGGCAACGCCGCCCAGAGCGCGGCCGGCTTGGGCGATCCCGACAGCCTGTTCGCGCGCGACTGGGTCGCACTCGGCGATGCGCTGGGCCATGTCAAAGCCGCCCGCTATGTCCGCGAGAAGGTGGCGCCGGAACGCATCGCGCTGAAGAGTTCGGCCGTGCTCGGGCTGGCGGAGGCGGTTGAGCAGGGGCTCGGCATCGGCCCCCTGCCCTGCTTCATCGCCGACCAGCGCCCCGCGCTGGTACGGCTGCTGCCACCCGACCCCGATTTCTCGACCGGGCTGTGGATCCTGACCCATCCCGACATCCGCAACGCCCCGCGCGTGCGCGCCTTCATGGACTATGTCGGCGGCGAACTGGCGAAGAAGCGCGGGCTGATCGAGGGGACAGGGTAGGTCCCCTCCACGGTACCGGCTTCAGATCTCGATGCCTTCCGGGATCAGCGCCAACCCCTTGGCATACGCATCCTTGAAGCGGTCGAAGCCGTGGCTGCCGCCATTGACCAGCTTTCGGGCAAGAGCAAGATTGTCCGCCGCCAGAGCCGCGCGGATCTCGTCCTCCTTGTTGGAGAGGAACTGCGCGAGGATCTGCCCGGCAATGCGGGGCTGGTTGGCCTGAAGCGGCTGGGCGACGAGACCGACGCCGATCTGCGTGCCGATGCGGGTGTAATTGTCCCGGCCGGTGAGCTGGATGAAGCCGCGCCCCTTGAACAGCGAGCCGTCGCCGGCCTGCGTGTTGCCCAGCCGCTTCCCGATCGGCGTGCCCGGCTCGTAGAGGTCAAACGGGGCCTTCTCGGTGTTGAACTTGCTCTTCATCTCGTCGATCGGCAGGAACCCTTCCGTCTCCGCCCGGATCGTCGCCAGCGCCATCAGCAGCATGTCGCGATCGGCCAGACCATAGGATCGCAGCCCGGCGAGGACATGCGGCAGGTGGGTGCGGATATTGGCGAGCGGGGTCGCTGGCACGAACAGCCGGGCGACCAGTTCCGGCGTGATCTGCGTGACGGCGGAGAAGCTCGACCAGGCAGTCGATGCGACGTTGCTCGCAAGGACCGACTGCAGCGAGGCGATCTCCGTGCTCAGCTGCGACGTCTGCATGATCAGCCGGTCGGCCTGGTCGGGCGGTACGACCGCAGGAGTGCTTCCCGTCGTACTGGTCGATGTCGTCGTCCCCGCCCCGCCGGTGATGGCGGGTGACTTGGACATGAACCCTTCGATGAAGTCAGCGCCGGCATAGCCGGCAGCGGCGAGCCCCAGGAGAATCTCGACTGTCGCCCCCGCTGCGCCGGTCAGCTTGTCGAGGCCGATCGCCAGCGCGGCCAGCACCCCGGCGATGAAGCCGATGATCAGGCTGATCACGAGGCGGCTGGCGAGAAAGGTCGTGGCCTGATCGGGAGGCTGGGTGGCGTTGAAGTCGTGCAGCTTCTTCAGGCCGACGACCGTGCGCGCACCCTGCCCCACCATGCCCATCAGCCCCGCCAGCATCAGGGCGCTCAACAAGACCGTCGGTTGCATCACCGTATCCCCCCAGGCAACGCCGCGGGGTGAATACAACCTATGGTTTAGTTTTCGTCAATCCTCTCTTTTGGCGACAGGCGCCCCGCCCGCCTAGCCGATCTCCACCACGACCCGCCCGCGCACCTTCCCATCGACGATGGCGCGGGCGGTGTCGATGACGTCGGTCAACGGGACCCGCGTGGTCATCAGGGCGAGGCGGTCGCGGTCGAGGTCAGCCGCCAGCCGGGCCCAGGCCTCGAGACGGCGCGGCTTCGGGCACATCACCGAGTCGATGCCGAGCAGGGCGACGCCGCGCAGGATGAAGGGTGCGACCGAGGCCGGCAGGTCCATGCCCTGGGCGAGGCCGCAGGCGGCGACGGCACCGCCATACTTCGTCATGGACAGCAGGTTGGCGAGCGTGTGCGAGCCCACTGCATCGACGCCGGCGATCCAGCGCTCCTTGCCGAGCGGGCGGCCGGGCGCCGACAACTCCGCGCGGTCGATGATCTCGGCGGCACCGAGGCCCTTGAGATACTCTGCCTCCTCGGCCCGGCCGGTCGAGGCGATGACGTGCCAGCCGGCCTTGGCCAGCAGCGCGACCGCCACCGAGCCGACGCCGCCGGCCGCACCGGTGACGACCACCGGCCCATCTGCGGGCTTGAGCCCGTGCTTCTCGAGCGCCAGCACGCAAAGCATAGCCGTGTAGCCGGTGGTGCCGATCGCCATCGCCTCGTCGGGATTGAGGCCTGCCGGCAGCGGCACCAGCCAGTCGCCCTTGACGCGGCTCTTCTGGGCATAGGCGCCCAGATGGGTCTCGCCCGTGCCCCAGCCGTTCAGCACCACGAGATCGCCCGGCTTGAAGTCCGGATGCTCCGAGGTCTCGACCCGGCCGGCGAAGTCGATGCCGGGGATCATCGGCCAGCGCCGGACCACGGGGGCGCGGCCGGTGATGGCGAGCCCGTCCTTGTAGTTCACCGTCGAATGCGTGACGCGGACGGTGACATCGCCCTCCATGAGATCGCTCTCGGCGAAGTCGGTGAAGGCGAGGCTGGGGCCGGTTTCGCCCTTGGTTGCGACGAGGGCCTTGAAGCTGGTCATGGGCGTATCCTCCGGAATGCGTTTCCGGCAGCAGATACGCAGCGCAGGCCGCGCGGCAACCCCGCGCGGCTTTCGCCTTTCGTCAGGCCGGCTGCGGCACCGCGCGCTCGACCGGCTTCTCGACGATCGGCAGGTTGATCAGCGCCGAGGCGATGCCGAGCGCGACCGACAGCCACCAGACGACGATGTAGGAGCCGAAGGCCTCGTAGAGCAGGCCGCCGAGCCAGACGCCGAGGAAGCCGCCGACCTGGTGCGAGAAGAAGGCGAAGCCATAGAGCATCGCCATGTATTTCGTGCCGAACATCAGCATGACCAGCGAGGAGGTCGGCGGCACGGTCGAGAGCCAGAACAGCCCGATGACGATGCCGAAGCAGATCGCGGTGGCCGGGCTCGGCGGCAGCAGGATGAAGACGGCGATCGCGGCGGCGCGGCCGAAATAGATCCAGGCCAGCAGATGGCGCTTGGGCATCCGCGTCGAGAGCCAGCCGGAGGAGAGGGAGCCGACGGCGTTCGCCAGCCCAATCACGGCCAGCGTCCAGCCGCCGACCCAGGCCGGCAGGCCCATATCCTTGAGATAGGCCGGCATGTGGACGGTGATGAAGGCGAGCTGGAAGCCGCAGGTGAAGAAGCCGAGCACCAGCAGGACGTAGCTGCGATGGCGGAAGGCCTCGGTCAGCGCCTGGGCGATCGACTGGTTGGGCAGATTGGCGGCAGAGGCCTGGACCGCCCCGCCGATCTTGCGCGTCGACAGGAAGATCGAGATCGGCAGGATCGGCAGCAGCGTCATCGCGAAGACCATCAGCGCCTGGTTCCAGCCGATCTGCTCGATCAGGATGTTGCCGATCGGCGGATAGAGGAACTGGCCGAAGGAGCCGGCCGCCGTGCCGGCGCCGAACGCCATCGGCCGCCAGGATTCGGGCAGGAGCTTGCCGAAGGCGGCCAGCACGAGGTTGAAGGAGCAGGCCGAGAGGCCGAAGCCGATCAGGACACCGGCGCCCAGATGCAGCTGCAGCGGCGTCGTGGCGATCGCCATCATGACGAGGCCCGCGCCATAGAGCAGCGCGCCCGCGCAGAACACCTTGACGATGCCGAAGCGGTCCGCGATGGCGCCCGCAAACGGCGCGCCCAGCCCCCAGAGCAGGTTCTGGATCGCGAGCGCCAGCCCGAAGGTGTCGCGCCCCCAGCCGAACTGCACCGTCATCGGAATCTGGAACAGGCCGGCGCTGGCGCGCGGGCCGAAGGTGATCAGCGCGATCAGGCAGCCCGCCGCGACGATGATCTCAGGCGCATGGCTGCGCCCCGGGGCGGGGCTCGAGGCGACGCTCATGGACTGACATCTCCGGCAGGACTGACGTGTGGCTGCACGATAGCGCCGAACACGACGCCACGATAACGCGATTTCGTGGCATGGCGCATCACGCGGATGCATGGGAGGCCGGCGACTTTGCCGCTGCGATCTCGACCTCCCCACCCGGCGTTAACCCGCGCTCAACCCTACCGAGGTGATAACGGCATCAGGCGAAAGCGTGCCGTTCGTGCGCCGGTCGCTCCCCTCGTGTTCGGACGGGTGTGCGGTTTTGAGTCATTTGCGTTTGCGCCGGCGTACGAGACGCATCGGATCGGCGGGCCTGAAATGGGCCCTGTCGACGGTCGCGCCCTGGGCGCTGGCCGCGGGGATGCTGGTCTCCTTCACCGCCTCCGCCGGCCAGAACGCCGGCCTCGACACGCTGCCTGCGACCGCGCTCGGCCGCACCCTGCCCGGCCCGGCCTCGGAGCTGGAGGAAGGCCCCTCGCTGCTCGTCGCGGCCAGCGCCTTCCGTCTGCCCGGCCTGTCGCTGAGCTCGTCGGTCCTCAAGGCGCATCTCAATTTCGACGATCCCGAGCGCCGCTTCGCCATCGATCCGCGCCAGCCGCGCGAGGAGCTGAAGCGCAGCGCCAAGAGCTTCCCCGAGGTCGACCGCAGCGCCAAGGGCGATCCGCTGCCGCGGCTGCGCCCGGGCCTCTCGGCGCGGGCGCCGGGCGAAGTCGAGCGCGTCGTCTTCGGCGACACCCAGCCGGGGCTGATCTCGGGCGGCTTTTCGCTGGAGGCCATGCGCGAGGCGGAGGGCATCACCGGCCCGCCGGTCGGCTTCGAGCCGCCTGCCAACGAGCAGGGCCTGACCGACCCCGCGCTCTCGGATTCCTCGCCGGATGCGCTCGCGGCCTCGGGGCTCTCGCCCTATGGCAATGTCCCGCGCACGCTCGACGGCGCGACGCCCGGCGTCGCCGCGCCGCTGGCGCAAACCTCGACGACGCCGTCGGTCAACTACAGCGTCACCACGCTGGTGCCGGCGGTGCTGCCGACCGCGCCGGAGCGGGCCGGGCCTGCTGGCCCGCGCACCCGCCTCGCCGCTGCGACGCGGCGCGCTGCCCGAGACCGGCGCACGCGAGATCTATACCGGGCTGATCCCGGCCGCCGACATGGCGCGCCAGCAGCGCTGCCTGGCGGAAGCGGTCTATTTCGAGGCGCGCTCTGAATCCGACGAGGGCCGCGCCGCGGTGGCGCAGGTGGTGCTCAACCGCGTCAAGAGCACGCTCTACCCCGACAGCGTCTGCGGCGTGGTCTACCAGAACAGCCACCGCTATTTGGCCTGCCAGTTCACCTTCACCTGCGAAGGCAAATCCCTGCGCATCACCGAGCCCGGCCCCTGGCGCGACGCGGTCCGCATCGCCCGCGAGGTCTATGAGGGCACGACCTATCTTCCCGAAGTCGGCGCCTCGACCCACTATCACGCGCAGTATGTCCGCCCCTACTGGGCCAAGAAGCTCAAGAAGATGGACACGATCGGCCAGCACGTCTTCTACAAGCTGCGGCCGGGGCAGACGTGAGGGGTGAGGCGCGAACCTTCGAGCGCCAATGAACGAATGCTCGAGCCCACCTGGGGCGGGGGCGATCGCGGAAGAGACAATGGCTGAAGGTTCGAGGCTAAAAACAGTTCGGATCGGTGTAGTAGAGCACGGTCGACCTCGAGCACTTGCGACACTGGCCGAGATGGCAACGGGAGATGTGATCGTCGATCTTAGAGCTCGAAGATTTCTTTCCGATGTGCCTGTGCCGTTCGCGAGCCCAGAACCTGCCGACGCAGGCACTAACATAACCGAGTTTAGGTTTACGATCCATCCGAGTATCAACAGCCCGGAGGCAATCAACTTCATCAACTTGCACGTTACACTGACTGACGAGCCCCGGGTGATCAGTCGTCACGTCACCCCGGCCATTAAGGAGCAACCAGGGCGTTTCTCGTTCCTGTTTAGTAGACTCTATCCGGTTCTTTCCGATCCGACTTACGATTTCGCCAAGCCCACAGAGCGGTTTGAAATCGATTGGATCGAACGACCTTCCGTTCACCGTCGCGGTCGTTGCCTTTGTGACGAACCCTGCCACCCAAATTCATCTCGAACGGGCCGATTTCAAACTTCAAATCTACCGTTTCAAGAGCTGCGCGATCGTGATCGCCTCAGCCTTCTTCACTGGCCCTCCATACCAATATTCTCGGGTCTGGTCATGTGTAACGCAGGTCGAAACGGGCCCGTCCAAATCCTTCGATATCGAAGGCTTAGAGCGGTTGACGCTAGCGACGCTGATTGATCTGAAGCTGGAGTATCAGCAGATACTGATCGATCGGGGCGGGTTCGAGGATATCCTGCCGTTCATCGCGTCTGCGACGTTCCTGGCCGAGCCAACACTGAATAGCGCAGAGGCTAAGGAGTGGCGGCAGGTATTGAGGGATCGGGGGATAGCCTGATTACCCGGAGACGACCAACTTCCGCACCCGCTTCGTATGCCCCGCGCCGCCCGCGTCGTAGCTAAGATCGACCGTGTCGATCGACGCCCAGGCGAACAGCTCGCGCACCTCGGGCACGTTGTTGAGCAACAGAATGCGGTTGCCCAAGCTCCGAAGTAAAGAACGCACGCACACCCCCCACATCCCGGGCCTGCCCCTGGATACATCGGAAGCCTCCGGCGCTCTTCGATGGATTCCGGGACTTCGCTTCGCTCGCCCGGAATGACGGTGCGGTTCAGAGGCGACGCGACGACCGCGGATGATGACCAGCGGCGCCAGCAGCGATTGCGGCATCCGCCCCTCCCCCACCCGCCAATATGTCGCGGGCCGGCGCGTGGTGTTTGGGCGCGCCGCCTCCTATCCTGCCTCTAGGGCAATGGGTGGGATGGATGATGCCGGATATGACTTCGCCGCTGAAGACCGAGATCGGCCGCATTCTGGCGTGGTCACTGTTCCTGCCCGTGCTCTGCGCCTGGCCTTTCCTCTCGGCGATGCCGCTGTTCTCGCTCTGGGGCGGCGGGCATTCGGTCCTGTCCTTCTCGATCAACGCGGTGATGCTGCTGTTCGGCTTCTGGCCGCTGCTGGCGCTCGCCGGCGTCGGCGCCGTGCTGCGCGTCGAGGGCACGCAGCGACTCGGCGGCACGCGCAGCGAGCGCGGCCTTTGGCTGGGCGCCTATGCCACGCTCTGGACCGGGCTCTACCTGATCATCGCCTTCGCGCGGCCCTGACGCCGGGCCGGAGGCCCGCGCCGCGGAACAGCCCCCGCGACGGGGCGTTGCTCCCTCTGCGGAGGGTTGCGCCATGCCTCGATACTTCATCACCAGCGACGACGGATCGGGCGCCAAGCGGGAAGCCGACCCGCTCGACTTTCCCGACGAGAAGGCCGCCACCGACGATGCGCAGCTCGCCCTGGCCGACATGGCGAGCGAGATCCTGCCCAATGGCCGGCACGCCGCCTTCTCCGTCAAGCTCAACGACGAGACCGGCAGGGAGGTCTACCGCGCCTCGATGACCTTCGAGGCGCGCAGCGGCGACGAGACGAGAGCCGCCGCCAAGGCCGCCGACCAGGCGGGCGACGACGCGGCCGATTCCGTCGCGGCCCTGATCAAGGGGCGCTGATTAAGCGCAAAAAACCGCTCAAATGCCCGCGATCGGCTTCACGCAACGTCAAACTGCATGAACAGATCGCATCTGCCGGGCGTGGTTAATTTTACCTTGTTTCGGCGTTTACCTTGCGTTCATCACTGTTTCCCGGCTTTCTCGGAGTCAGGAAGCGGCGCCAGACGCCGCGAGGTTGGGGACAGGTTGTCGAACATGGCGAAGAAGGCTCTCACCGTTTCGGCTCTCGCGGCATCCGCCGTCTCGGCGGCCCTGCTGCTCGGCACCGCCGCGGCCCAGGCCGGCGGCTGCTACGGCTCCTCCTGCCGCCCGGCGCCCTGCCAGGGTGCAGCCTGCTACAATCTGGTGGAGACGCCGCCGGTCTATGGCTCGATCGCCGAGACGCAGGTCGTGCGCCCGTCCCAGACCTATCGCCGCATCGTGCCGGCTGAATACGACTACGTCACCGAGAAGGTGATGATCCATCCGGCGCGGCAGATCCCGCATCATGTCCCGGCGCAGTATTCCTCGGTCCAGGAGAAGGTCCTGATCTCGCCCGGCGGCAAGCGCTGGGAGGTCACCACCGATGCCTATGGCCGCACCACCGGCTGCTGGGTCTATGACAAGCCGCAGTACGGCTATCGCCAGCGCACCGTCGAGGTTTCGCCGGCCCGCGTCGAATACGAGACCGTCCCCGCCGTCTACACCCAGCGCCAGCGCAAAGTCATGGTGCGGCCGACGCAGGTGCTGCACGAGACCGTGCCGGCCGTCTACGAGACCCGCCATCGCAAGGTTCTGGTGAGCCCGGGCTCGCAGCACTGGCAGAAGGCCGGCTACTGAGTTTCGACTTCGAGATCTTCGTGTTTTGACTGCCTTTGACTACGGAAAAGACCACTCAACCCCGGCTCACGCCGGGGTTTTTTTTATGGGTCGTCGCGTCCAGCGAGCGAGCGCGACTGCTGCGCATGTCGCTCACCCATTCCCTCACGCGCGTCATTCCGGCCGCAGCGAAGCGGAGCGCCGGAATCCAGCGTAGAGCGCACCCGTCGCCGGCACGCCCTATGATGGATTCCGGGACAAGCCCGGAATGACGGCGATGTCAGCGTAGGGAGTATTCACATTCGACGGCAATGCCGTCCGGAGCCAGTGACCCCTGCGTCGCCCTATCCCAGCCCGCCCATCAGCAGCACCAGCACGCCGACGCCGAGGAAGAAGGCGAGCAGGCGCGCGGGCATGCCGACCAGCGTGCCGGGCGAGCGCGCCAGCGCGAAGCCAGCGACGATCTCGCTGAGGCCGAGACCCAGCAGCACGAGGACGAAGGGCGGGAAGGCGGCGGAGGGCGTAATCCAGCCGGCCTTGAACACCAGCGCGACGAGAACGCCGAGAACCGCGCCGAAGGCGACGAAGACGAACTCGACGCGCGTGAACCGCATGGCGCGGCTCAGCGCCGGCGGAAGTTCTGGTTGCGCGGCGGGCCGCTGGGCGCGGGGCCGGCAGTCTTCTGGCGGAAGTTGATGCGGCCGCGATCGAGATCGTAGGGCGACATCTCGACGACCACGCGGTCGCCGGCGATGGTGCGGATGCGGTTCTTCTTCATCTTGCCGGCCGCATAGGCCAGGATGACGTGGTCGTTGTCGAGCTTCACCCGATAGTTGCCGTCCGGCAGCACCTCGACGACGGTCCCGTCGAATTCGAGCAGTTCTTCCTTAGCCATTCTGTCGTCCTTCGTGTGCCCGTTGGCGCTGGGGCGGGATCGCGCCTGCGACCCCGCCCCGCTCAAGCGTAATGCGCGTCAATTCGCGCGCCGCCGGGCGCCGTTGGTGCGTGGTTGCTGTGTTCTTTGCTGCAAGAACGCGACGCCGCCAAGCCCTTCCTTGGCGGAACCGGCGTCTTTTCGCTGGCCCTGCGGCTCGGCGCGCTGCGGCCGGTCGTTGCGGGGGGCCTCGGAGCGCGCAGCGCCGGCATGGGCCGGCTTCGCGGACTGGGGCCGACCCGAGCGCTCGCCCTGCGGGCGGCCTTGGTCGCGACCGCCGCCGCCCTGCTGCCCGCGCCCGCCGCGACCCTGGTTCTGGGGGGGCTTCTTCGGGGTGCGACCGTCCCAATAGGGGACGTCGCCGACCGGGGTGATGGCGATGCGGGTCAGCTTCTCGATCGCGGCGAGGTCGCCGCGCTCTTCGGGCGTGCAGAAGGCGATCGCCACGCCCGAGGCGCCGGCGCGCGCGGTGCGGCCAATGCGGTGGACATAGGTTTCGGCGACGTTGGGCAGGTCGAACTGCACGACATGGCTGATGCCGTCGACATCGATGCCGCGGGCGGCGATGTCGGTGGCGACGAGGATACGCAACTCGCCGTCGCGGAAGGCGCCGAGCGCCCGCTCGCGCTGGCCCTGGCTCTTGTTGCCGTGGATCGCGGCGGACTTGATGCCGGAGACCTCGAGCTGGCGGACGACCTTGTCGGCGCCGTGCTTGGTGCGGGTGAAGACGATGGCGCGCTCCATCTCGGGAACGCTCAGCGTCTTGGCCAGCAGCGAGGGCTTGTCGGCGGGGTTGGTGAAGATGACGCGCTGGTCGATCTTCTCGGCCGTCGTCGCCACCGGCGCGACCGAGACCTCGACCGGATCGCTCAGATAGGCGGAGGCGATTTCACGGATCGGCTTGGGCATCGTCGCCGAGAACAGCAGCGTCTGGCGCTTCTTGGGGATCAGCGTCGCGATCCGGCGCAGCGCATGGACGAAGCCGAGATCGAGCATCTGGTCGGCTTCGTCGAGCACGAGGTACTCGATCTCGCGCAGCGAGACGGCGCGCTGGTCGACGAGGTCGAGCAGGCGGCCCGGCGTGGCGACGAGGATGTCGACATGCTGGCCGAGCGCACGGATCTGCTTGCCGACCGGCACGCCGCCGAAGATCACGGCCGACTTGATGGTGGTGAACTGGGCATAGGCGCGGATCGAGGTCTCGATCTGGGCGGCGAGCTCACGCGTCGGCGAGAGGATCAGCGCGCGTACCGAGCGGGTTTCCATGCGGCGCGGCTGGCTGAGCAGCCGGTGGATCAGCGGAAGCGAGAAAGCTGCGGTCTTGCCGGTGCCGGTCTGGGCGGCACCAAGGAGGTCGCGGCCCTGGAGGATCGGGGGAATCGCCTGGGCCTGGATCGGCGTGGGCGTCGTGTAACCTTCGGAGGCGAGCGCCTTGAGAAGCTGCTCGGCCAAGCCGAGGTCGGTAAATTGAGTCAAAACAGGTCTTTCCGGACGCCGCGACGCAAGGGGCACATGTGGGTATCGGCTGTGCCGCCGGATTGCGCCCGGCCTTTGTCTATTGCTCTTTCCTGCCGGCGAACCGCTAAGCCACAGCGCCGGAAGGTGTCGTTGGTGAACCAGGCCGGCATGGAGCCGGCCTGGGAAGTCTCAGGCCTCAGGCGACGGCGAGGTTGCCGGCCGAGGACTTGCCGGTCTTGCGATCGGCGACGAGCTCGAACGACACGACCTGGCCTTCGACCAGCTCGCGCAGCCCGGCGCGCTCGACAGCGGAGATGTGGACGAACACGTCCTGCCCGCCGTTCTCAGGGGTGATGAAACCGTAACCCTTGGTGGCGTTGAACCACTTCACGGTGCCCTTGTTCATATCGGTCGTCCTTGCGTTTCAGATCCGCGTATAGAGGGAAGACACAGCCGGGCGCGCGGACGCCTGCCGTGGTCTCGTAGTCGATGTGTGGTGGATCTGAATCGTGGCCGCCGACCGAAGAGGACCGCGCGGATGATGGCCAGAACCCGGCCGCATCTCGTCTTACATGGAGAGGCCTAGCATAAAATGCAACGCGGGTCCAGCGACGGCCATGGAGCCCTCGCTGAACCCGCCAAAAGGCGGATGAGACGGAGATCGACCGCTGTCGGTCAGCCCTCTTTCGCCCGCACGGCGCCGAGCGCCGCCTGGGCTGCGGCCAGCCGAGCGATCGGCACGCGGAAGGGCGAGCAGGAGACGTAGTCGAGGCCGACACTCTCGCAGAAGCCGATCGAGGCGGGATCGCCGCCATGCTCGCCGCAGATGCCGAGCTTGATGTCGGGCCGGGCCTTGCGGCCACGCTCGGCCGCCAGCTTCACCAGTTCGCCGACGCCCTCCTGGTCGATGGTGACGAAGGGGTCGGCCGCAAGGATGCCCTTGGCCGTGTAGGCGCCCAGGAAGGAGGCGGCATCGTCGCGCGAGATGCCAAGCGTCGTCTGGGTCAGGTCGTTGGTGCCGAAGGAGAAGAACTCGGCGCTTTTGGCGATCTCCTCGGCCCGCAGCGCGGCGCGCGGCAGTTCGATCATGGTGCCGACCTGATAGGTCAGCTCGACCTTGCTCTCGGCCATGACCTCCTTGGCCATGGCGTCGATGCGCGCCTTGACCAGGTCCAGTTCGGCCACGCCCATGACGAGCGGCACCATCACCTCCGGGATCACGGCCTTGCCGGTCTCGCGGGCGGCGATGACGGCCGCCTCGAAGATGGCGCGGGCCTGCATCTCGGCGATCTCGGGATAGGCGATGGCGAGGCGGACACCCCGGAAACCGAGCATCGGGTTGAACTCGTGCAGCTCGGTGGCGCGGTGCTTCAGCGCCTCGGGCGTGACGCCCAGCGCCTGCGCGACCGCCGCGATCTCGGCCTCGCCATGCGGCAGGAACTCGTGCAGCGGCGGGTCGAGCAGGCGGATCGTGACGGGGAGCCCGCTCATGATCGTGAAGAGCTGGACAAAGTCCTGGCGCTGCATCGGCAGGAGCTTGGCGAGCGCCGAGCGGCGGCCCTTGTCGTCGGCAGCGAGGATCATCTCGCGGACGGACTGGATGCGGTCCGCCTCGAAGAACATGTGCTCGGTGCGGCAGAGACCGATGCCCTCGGCGCCGAACTCGCGGGCGGTGCGGGCGTCATCGGGCGTCTCGGCATTCGCGCGCACCTTGAGGCGGCGGACCTTGTCGGCCCAGCCCATCAGCGTCGCGAACTCGCCGGAAAGCTCCGGCTTCTGCATCTTGACCTCGCCCAGCAGCACCTGGCCGTTGCCACCGTCGATGGTCAGGACATCGCCGGCCTTGAGCACGGTCTGGCCGACGGTGAGCGTGCCCTTGGCATAGTCGACGCGGATCTGGCCGGCGCCGGAAACGCACGGCTTGCCCATGCCGCGGGCCACGACCGCCGCATGGGAGGTCATGCCGCCGCGCGTGGTCAGGATGCCTTCGGCGGCGTGCATGCCGTGGATGTCCTCCGGCGACGTCTCGACGCGCACGAGGATGACCTTACGGCCGGCCTTGCGGGCGTTCTCGGCCTCGTCCGAGTTGAAGACGATCTCGCCGGCGGCGGCGCCGGGCGAAGCCGGCAGGCCGGTCGTCAGCACGCGGCGCTCGGCCTTGGGATCGATCATCGGGTGCAGGAGCTGGTCCAGCGCGCCGGGCTCGACACGGCCGACGGCCTCCTCCTGCGAGATCAGGCCTTCCTGCGCGAGTTCCACCGCGATCCGCAGTGCCGCCTTGGCGGTGCGCTTGCCGGACCGTGTCTGCAGCATCCAGAGCTTGCCCTCCTGGATGGTGAATTCCATGTCCTGCATGTCGCGGTAGTGCTTTTCGAGAATGCCGTAGATTCGGCAGAGCTCGGCATAGGCCTCCGGCATCACCCGCTCCATCGAGGGCTTGTCGGAGCCGGCTTCCTTGCGGGCGGCCTCGGTGATGTCCTGCGGGGTGCGGATGCCGGCGACGACGTCCTCACCCTGCGCATTGACCAGGAACTCGCCATAGAGCGCGTTCTCGCCGGTCGAGGGATTGCGGGTGAAGGCGACGCCGGTGGCCGAGGTGTCGCCCATATTGCCGAACACCATCGACTGGACATTCACCGCCGTGCCCCAGGCGGCCGGGATGCTGTTGAGCTCACGATACTTGATCGCGCGGGCATTCATCCAGGAGGAGAAGACCGCACCCACCCGCGCCCCAGAGCTGGGCGTGGGGCTCCTGCGGGAAGTCGCTGCCGAGCGCCTTCCTGACGATGTCCTTGTACTTGCCGACCAGGACCTTCCAGTCCTCGGCACCGAGATCGGTGTCGAGATGCAGGCCCTTGCGCTCCTTGTAGTCCTCGAGCGCCTCCTCGAAATGACCGTGATCGACGTCGAGCACGACGTTGGAATACATCGTGATGAAGCGGCGATAGCTGTCCCAGGCAAAGCGGGCGTCGCCCGACGCCTTAGCGACGGCCTCGACGGTGACGTCGTTGAGGCCGAGATTGAGGACGGTGTCCATCATGCCGGGCATCGAGGCGCGGGCGCCCGAGCGCACCGAGACGAGCAGCGGGTTGGCGGGGTCGCCGAAGGTCTTGCCGGTCAGCCGGCCCATCTCGGCCAGCGCGGCCTGCGCCTGCGCCTCGAGATCCGGCGGGAACTGCTTACCGTTGTCGTAGTACCAGGTGCAGACCTCGGTGGTGATGGTGAAGCCGGGCGGCACCGGCAGGCCCAGATTGCTCATCTCGGCCAGGTTCGCGCCCTTGCCGCCGAGCAGGTTCTTCATGCCCGCCTCGCCCTCGGCCTTGCCATCGCCGAAGGTGTAGACCCACTTCCCGCCAGCCATTGTCCCAGCCCCTTCACATCATCCAGACCGCGCAAGAACGCAGCGGCCGGCGAATGGTTCGCAGGCGCCGCAATCCGCGCGCCGCGGCGTGGTCATGCCGAAAACCGGATGAACAATCAATGAGCCGAAGGGTCAGGGCCAAGCGAAGCGCGGCCTAACGCCCCATCGCCCTCGCCTTCTTCGGCCAGCGCAGCGGCCAGGTGACGATGCGGTCGGGCACATCCTCGTCCGGCACGTCGTCCTCGCTGGCGAAGACACGGTTGCGGACTGCGACGCCGGCCTCAACCACCGTCTCGGGATCGCCCGAGACCAGCGGGTGCCACCAGGGCAGGTCGCGCCCCTCGGCGACGAGCCGGTAGGCGCAGGTCGGCGGCAGCCAGGGCAGCGTGCGGACGTCATGGGGCGTCAGCGTCACGCAGTCGGGCACCTTGGTCGAGCGATTGACGTAGTCCTTGCAGCGGCAGGTGCCGGCGTCGAAGAGGCGGCAGCCGATATCGGTCGCGAGAATGGCGCCGGTATCCTCGTCCTGAAGCTTGACCAGGCAGCAGCGGCCGCAGCCGTCGCAGAGCGACTCCCATTGCTCGCGGTTCATCGCCTCGAGCGGCGTGGTGCGCCAGAAGGGCTCGTCGGGGTTGGGATCTTCGACCATGGGGCCTTATGCGACGGGGCGCGGACGGAGGGAAGCGCGGGCGGCGCCGCATCTAACGGCGGGCGGCCGGGGTATCGCTGGTGCGTGCCGAAACGGGACAGGCGCCGTGGCAAGGAATCTGCTGTCCCTGCATTTCGCACCCGGCCTCTGGCATGGATGCGTCAAGACGATATGTATGTCCGGTCCGGCGGGATTATGATGGCGGGCTGGCCGGAGTGCAGCAGAACCGTGGCGCCGTCGATCGGGACGGCGGCTCTCGGCAGGGTGCCAGGACGACGATGGAGTTCAGGAAGACAGGCTGGACGACCCGACTGAAGCGCTTCGCGCTGGCGGTCGATTCATGGGTCGATGCCGGCCTGTGGGGCGCCGCGCGCCGAGCGGGCGACACCTATGAGCGCATTCGCAGCGCCACCGACCGCCTCACCGTCAGCGGCGGCCAGAGGCTGGCCGTCGAAGGCATCAGCGAGGGGCTGAATCTCGGCATCGCGGGCGCCTTCCTGATGCTGGCGCTGGCCATCCCCGCCTTCCAGGAAGGGCGGGAGGATGCGCTGAAGCACCAGGTCTTCGCGGTGACCTTCCTCGACCGCTACGGCGTCGAGCTCGGCCATCGCGGCGCCCGCCACGACGATTCGCTCAAGCTCGAGGAAATGCCGGACCATCTGCTCAAGGCGGTTCTGGCGACCGAGGACCGGCGCTTCTACGAGCATTTCGGCATCGACGTCTTCGGCACGCTGCGCGCCGTCACGGTGAACGCGCGCGCCTCCGGCGTCGTCCAGGGCGGCTCCTCACTGACGCAGCAGCTCGCCAAGAACCTGTTCCTGACCAATGAGCGCTCACTCGACCGCAAGATCAAGGAAGCCTTCCTGGCGATCTGGCTGGAGCAGAGGCTGACCAAGAACGAGATCCTCAAGCTCTATCTCGACCGCGCCTATATGGGCGGCGGCACCTTCGGGGTGGCGGCGGCGGCCGACTACTATTTCGGCAAGTCGGTGCGCGACGTCACGTTGGCCGAGGCCGCGATGCTGGCCGGACTGTTCAAGGCGCCCACGAAATACGCCCCCCATGTCAACCTGCCGGCGGCGCGGGCGCGCGCCAACGACGTGCTCAACGCGATGGTCGATGCCGGCTTCATGACGGCGGGCCAGGTCGACAGCGCCAAGCGCAACCCGGCGACGCCGATCGACCGGCGGCGCGATTCCAGCCCCGATTACTATCTCGACTGGGCCTTCGATGAGATCCGGCGCCTCGCCGACGACGGCAAGATCGGCCCCGAGCGCGTGCTGACCGTGAAGACGCCGCATGACCCGGCGATCCAGGATCGGGCGGACGAGGCGATCGAATCCATCCTGCGCCAGCATGGACCGGGCTATCGCGCCAAGCAGGCCGCGACGGCGGTGATGGATACCGACGGCGCCGTGCGGGCGCTGGTCGGCGGGCGCGACTATGGCGCGAGCCAGTTCAACCGGGCGACGGCGAGCCTGCGGCAGCCCGGCTCCTCCTTCAAGCCCTTCGTCTATGCCGCGGCAATGCAGGCGGGGCTCTACAAGCCCAGCACCATCGTCAGCGACCGGCCGGTCTGCATCGGCAACTGGTGCCCCAACAATTACGGGCGCTCCTTCGCCGGCTCGATGCCGCTGACCGTCGCGCTGGCGAAGTCGATCAACACGATCCCGGTGCAGATGTCGATCGCGCTGGGCCAAGCCACGGGCGAGACGCATGTCGCCCGCGCCGCACGGATCGGCCGGCTGAAGATCATCGAGACCAGCCGCGCCATGGGGCTGAACTCGCCGCTGACCGACACGGTCTCGCTGCCGATCGGCGCCGCCGAGGTCACGGTCATCGACATGGCGGCGGGCTATGCCGTGTTCGCCAATGGCGGCCGCAGGGCCCGGCCCTATGCCGCCGTCGAGATCCGCAACTCGCATGGCGAGGTGATCTACCGGCATGACCGGAACGAGCCCGAGCCGGCGCAGGTGCTGAGCACGCAGGTGGCCCAGGACATGAACTTCATGCTCTCGAAGGTGCCCACCGAGGGCACGGGGCGGCGTGCGGCGCTGGAGGGTGTCGTCACCGCGGGCAAGACCGGCACGACCAACGGCTACAAGGACGCCTGGTATGTCGGCTATTCCGGCAACCTCGTCGGCGCGGTCTGGTACGGCAACGACGATTCCTCCGAGACCGCGAACATGACCGGCGGCTCCCTGCCGGCCATGACGTGGAAGGAGATCATGCAGTTCGCGCATCAGGGGCTCGAGCTGAAGCCGATCCCGGGCGTCGCGCCGCCCGATCCGAAGGCGGCGACGGTGGCAAAGGCGCAGGCGCCCGCGACCCTGTCCCCAGCCTCCGGTCCGGGCGCAGGCCATATGCCGCGCCAGTCCTTCGAGGTGCTGTCCTCGGTTGGGGCGATGTTCAAGACGATCGAGGCCCCCCGCCGCAACGGACAGCCGCTCCAGGTCGGCATCCGCGAAGTCTCATCGGGAGCCGAGCAGCGGACGCTTCGCTAGACCTTCTGCTGGCGCCGTGTTGACGGGATGCGGCCCGCTGGTTCAACTCGCGCCGCCGTCGCTGCACGGGCGGCGTCTTCCGAAGGCAGGGCTTTGCGCGTCGTCCATCTGGCCTATGTGATCGCGCTCGGCGCCGGGCTGGGCCTCGCCTCCGCGCATTTCGCGGTGGCCGGGCGGCCTTTGCTCGGCATGGTCGAGATCGGGCCCTGGCACGCGTGGCCGCGCAGCGGCGGGCGCGACATCGACCCCTATATGCGTGCCTATCTCGCCCGCGGCGTGCACCTGCCGCTGGGCACCGGCGAGGGCCTGGAGCTGATCGCGGAGCGCGACCAGGACGGCCGCGCGCTGGACGGGCGCTGCCGCTACCGGCTCTCGGGCGAGGTTCCGACGACGCGGGGCTGGACGCTCTCCGTCACGGATGGCGACGGGCGCCCCTTCCGCCTGCCGCTGGACCGCAGCGGCTTCAGCGATGCGGAGGTGGTGCGGGCGGAAAACGGGACACTGCAGATCGCCGCCGCGGCCTGGCCCCAGGCGGGCGACTGGCTGCCGCTGCCGACGAGCGGGCGCTTCCAGTTCCTGCTGCGGCTCTACGATACGCCGATCGCCACCCAGGCGGGCGAGACGCGGGCCGAGAGCCTGCCGCTCATCCAGCGGATCGACTGCCCATGAGCGCGACCGACCCCGCCACCCTGCAGGGGATGGAGGCGCCGCAGCCGCGTGCCCTGCCGCTGCGCAGCCGGATCGCGGCCGCGTTCGCGCGGCTCCTGCTCGCCACCAGCGCCGGGCTGGTGCTGGCCGGCATCGTCCATATCGTCACGATCCTGCTGATCCCGCCCCTGTCGGAGAGCGACGCCGCCCATGCCTATGCCGCGCTCGGCGCCGGCGGACAGGCCGAGCTGGTCAGGGCGGGCGATCCGCGTGGCCTGCCGCTGCCGCGCGAGGACGATCCGGCGACGGTGACGGCCATCTGCAGCTACGATCTCGCCGCCGGCCCGATGCGCGTGGTCGCGCGGGCCGGGACGCTGCCGCTCGCGCTGACGCTCCATCGCCAGGGTGGCGGCACGCTCTATGCGATCACCGACCGTGCCGCGATCCGCGGGGTCGTCGAATTCCTGGTGATGACGCAGGAGCAGCGGGACGAGCGCGCCGCCCGCGACGAGGAGGGCGAGGTCTCGCGCGAACTGCGTGTCGTCTCCGACAGCGAGCGCGGCCTCATCGTGGTGCGGGCGCTGGCGCGCCTGCCATCGGACCGGGCCGACGCCGAGGCGCTGGCGTCGGGCGTCGCCTGCGGCATGGCCGACTAGCTCAGCCCTTGTAGACGACGGGGGCCTTGCCGCCTTCACCGCCGGGAGCGCCGGCGCCACGCTCGCCGCCGAAGGCGCCGTTCAGCGGCATCTTGCAAAGCGGCCCGGCCTCGGCCTCCAGCGCCATGATGGCGCGCTCGGCGCGGATCGCCTCGCGCGACGGCATCTCGACGACGAGATTGGCCAGCGCATAGCGATAGCTCTCGATCCGGAATCCGACGCGCTCGCAGACCCAGAGGATCAACCCCTCGTTCTCGACGACGCGCGCAAAGGCCGGGTCGAGCTGGGAAGGGGCGACGTCGGGCGAGCTCTCGGCGGCACGCATGCGCACCCGGTCGGCCGCCACGACGCGCATCGCATTGGCGCGGAACGGGCCGATCAGGATGCGGTCGGCATTGGCATCCTCCGCGAGCCTGGCATAGCGGGAGGCCTGGGAGGCGAAGGAACCGCCGGTCAGCGCCTGGAAGTACTCCGCCCGGTAGCCCAGATGGAGCTGCGCCGGCAGGATGCGCGAATGGGCGAGAGCAGCCGTCTGCGCCTGGAAGACGCTGCGTTCATGGCCGGGCATGACGAAGCGCCAGGCCCGGTCGCGCAGCTGCTCCTCGTCATCGGTAAAGCGGAAGTGCGAGGCGGCCTCGCCCCGGGCCGTGGCGGCCCAGAAGCCGGCCTGCGGCGCCAGCATCTGGCTGACGATGTCCTGCCGCGGCCGGCCGAGATCGCCCGTGCAGGCACCCGCCGCGAGCAGCAGCGACAGGGAAGCGGCCCGCATGGCGGGCCCGCCTGAGAGACGCCCCAGATGCGTCACGCCGGCTGCCGGGCGCTGGTCGCCTTCCGCGGACGCTTCGGGCGGCTTGCGCTTGCGGCCAGTGCACGAGAGCGGCGACGCACCACCGGATCGGCGGCAACAGGCTCGGCCTCGCGCTCGTAGCGCACGCCGGTGAAGAACAGGATCGCCGCGGATTCCGGACGTGTGGTCCGGGCTTCCGGCGGTTGCGTCCGCAGCCGGGACGCGAGGGAGATGACGACGGCCATGATGCGCCTCCATGCCTTGGCGCCTGAGATTGGGTCGCGGGAGATCGCTCTCCGGTTCACATCAGGACCGCACATGGTTAACGCGCTCTTAAAGCCTCGGGGATTACGCTCGCTTCAAGCCCAGAATCACAGTCGAGAAGCCCATGCCGTCGCGCATTTCCGCCGAAATCGCCCAGCTCGCCCGCCTGGCACGGGATGGCGGGCTCGATCTCAGCCAGGTGTCGCTGCGGGTGAAGGCCGATCTCCTGATGTCGACGCCGAGCCCCGCCCCGGACGACCTCGCTGCCTTCGGCGAGATGGCGGAGGCGCTGGTGCCCAGCGTCGACGAGGACACCGCGGTGATTCTCGCGCGCAAGATCGGCGGCTGGCGCCATGCGCCGGCCCGCGCCATCGCGGCGCTGCAGGCGCGCGGCGGAGCCGTGCTCGCCGCCCTGATCCAGCATGGACTGCGGCTGGGCGAGGCTGAGATGGAAGGCTTCGCCGGCTCTGCTGATGGGCGCCTGCCGGCGGCGCTGGCGGAGCGCGGCGACCTCACCGCGACGGCGGCGCTAATTCTGGTCGAGCGGGGCGAGCGGGCGCTCGACTTTGCCCTGATGGCCAACACGGCCATCGCCCTGCCCCGCGCGGCGCTCGACCTGCTGCTGGCGCGAGCCCGGCTTGATGCCGGCTATGCCCAGCCGCTGCTGGCGCGGCGCGACCTGTCGAGCGCCGAGATCGCGTCGCTGTTTCTCTTCGCCGGCCCCGAGCGGCGGCAGGCCATTCTCGATTCGCTGGCGGCGCTGGAGGCGCTCAGTCCCTCCGAACGCCGGCCGGCCGTATCCGGCGAGGCGCTGGCGGGCTGGCACGCCATGGCGGCGGACGACCGCGCGGGCGCCTTCGAGGCGCTGTCGCGCCATCTCGGCGGCGGCCCGGCGCTGACACGCGCGCTCGAGGCCGATGTCTCACGCGACCTGGCGGCTCTGGCGCTGACAGCTGCGGGGGCGAGCGTCGAGGACGCGACACGTTTCCTGATCCGTCTCGGTGACGAGGCGGCTCATTCGGTCGAGCGCATCTTCGCCGTGGTCGGGCTGATGCGGGCGGTGCGGCCTGCGATCGCACAGCGGCTGGTGGCCCAGATTGGCGGGGCGGCGTCGGCGCCCGCGACCCGCAAGGGCCAGCACCAGCCGGCAATGGACCCAAGCGGCACGCCTGTGCGTCACTCTCCGGCCCGGTCGGAGTCGGCCGGCAGCACGAGCGAGATTCTGCGCAAGATCGGCGCGAAGCGCGACGGCGCCTGACCCAAATCAGGTCTAAAGCTCAGGTCTCGACGAGGTCCAGGCGCGGGTCGCCGGCGCGGTTCTCGATCTCGACCAGCCAGAGATCGCTGTCGAAGCGCAGCTCGCGCGTCATGCGGTCCTCGATGCTCAAGGGGTCGCCGTCGAGCACGAGCTGGAAGCGGCGAACGCCGTCTTCCTCCGCCAGAGCCTGCGGCGCCGGGCCGTAGAGCGCCGCCGTGCGGTCGAGCCGGTCGAGCTTGACGAAGATGGCGCCGGCCTCGGCCGCGCCGCGGCGTCGCAGCACGGCAACCAGCCCGTCATGCGCTGCCTGGCGCAGATAGGCCGATACCCAGAAATCGCTGGTCAGGCGCGCCATGCTGCCTCGCGGGCCGGCTGCGACCGGCAGCTCAGTTCTCGGCGCCGCGACGCGGCTGGGCCGGGCGCGTCTGCGAGACGGGGCGGATTTCGGCCGGCGGGCGGATATCGGCGCCGTTGATGAGGTCGGCGATCGGATCGCGCGGAGCCGCGGGCGCCCGGGCCGCGGGTGCGGCGGGCGCGGATGCAGGAGCGCTGCGGGCGACATTGGTCACCGCTGCGGGCGGGCGCGGGGCGGCTTCCCGAGGCTGGGCCTCGCGGGCCGGCTGCACCAGCTCCGTCGGCCGCGCAGGCGGCATCGGCGTGCCGCCCGTCTGGGTCGGAGCGGCCTGCAGCGGCGCGGACGGGGTGGCCGGCGGCTCGCCGCGCACGGCCTGGCGGGCCGGAGCGGGAGCCGAGGGGGCCGAGATCATCGGTGCCGGGTGGCGGGCCTTCTGGAAGAACAGGGCGTTGGCCAGGATCGCGCCCGAGATCGCCATGAAGAGCAGCATGACGAGCGCGCGGCCGGGCTTGCGCAGCGCCAGCCGCCCGACGCGGCCGAGCCAGCCGGGCTTGCTGCGCGTCGCAGTGGCCGGCTTGGCCGGGCGCCGGACAGCGGGAGCGGACAGGGAAACGCCGGAATGGGCGCGGGCGGCGATCGTGGACATGCGCGGGCTCGTGGTTCAGGCGGTCAGGCGGAACGGCGTCTTGGATTCGAGGCCCCGGCGCGGGGCACGGGCGAAGGTAACGATGCGGGCCGGCTGCTCGGCATCGGCGACGCCCGCCACCGGCAGGCGCACGCAGACCCGCGTGCCGACGCCGGGCGCGCTCTCGATGGTAAGGCGGCCGCCATGCAGGCCGACGAGGCCGCGGACGACGGAGAGACCGAGGCCCGTGCCCTCATAGGCCCGGTCATAGGACCCCTTGGCCTGGAAGAAGGGGTCGCCCAGGCGGGGCAGGTCGGCGGCAGCGATGCCAATGCCGGTGTCCGACACGGACAGGTCGATCATCTCGCCGTCGCGCACGACCGCCAGCACGACCCGGCCACCGGGCGGCGTGAACTTGATCGCGTTGGAGAGCAGGTTGATCATCACCTGCTTGAGGGCGCGGCGGTCCCCCTGGACGAGCGGCAGATCGGGGCCCAGCACCCGCTCGAGATGGATCTCGCCGGCATCGGCCCGCAGATTCATCAGCGCGAGGCAGTCGCGCGCCATCTCGGAGAGGTCAAGCGGCTCCTGGTCGATCGTCATCGTGCCGCTCTCGATCTTGGAGATATCGAGCAGCGTGTTGACCACGTCGAGCAGGTGGTGGCCCGAGCTGTGGATGATGCGGGCATATTCCAGGCGCTTCCCGGCATCGAGCCAGGCATGCCCCTCGTCGCTCAGCATCTCCGAGAAGCCGATGATGGCGTTGAGCGGCGTGCGCAGCTCGTGGCTGACGGTGGCGAGGAAGCGGCCCTTGACGTCGCTGGCCTTGACGGCCTCGGCATGGCCCCTCGCCTGCTCTTCCTCGAGAGCGCGGCGCGCGGTGATATCGCGCATCACGCAGACGACGGCGGCGCTGTCGCCGGGGCCTGCGGTCTCGATGCGGTGGGCCTGCATCTCCAGCCAGAGCGAGACCGGGTGCTGCCGCTCGCTCTCGCCCTTGGGGACGAAGAGTGTGCGGAAGCAGGCCGTCGCCTCGCCGGCACCATGGGCGGCGTCGCTCAGCGCCTTCAGGAAGAGCGGCCGGTCGGCGACATGGACACGGTCCAGCAGGCCGCGCCCGTGCAGGTCGCGCGGATCGGCGCCGGCGAGCGTGCGGGCCGCCTGGTTGGCATAGACCACCGCGCCGCCGGCATCGTGCCAGGTGACGAGATCGCCGACATGGTCGAGCAGGAGCTGGGCCCGCTGGTCGGAGGCGCGATGCTCGCGCAACTCCTCGCGGCGGCGGTGGAGGAAGCCGATGGCAACGATCATCGCCTGGAGGATGGCGGCGATGACGAGCGTCGGCATCATGTCCTGCGACCAGCCGGCATGAGCGGCGAAGAGGCCCATCCCGTCCAGCAACATCACGCCCAGCAGCGTGATCGCGGCGATGATGCCGGCACGGGCCACATAGGGTCGGGCGCCGAAGAACATAGCCTCAGCGGGTACGGCGGCGAGCCAGAGCAGCAGCGGCGAGCCGGAGCCGCCGGTCATGCCGGCGAGCGCGCCGATGAAGAGGGACAGAGCGGCAGCCGAGATGCAGTGCGCGATGTCGAGACGGCCGCTGCGCGACAGGGTGACGACCGCCAGCAGCGGGAGGGCGGCGGCGACCACGACGGCGGCTTCCAGCGCACCGAGCGTGCCGCGCCAGGCGAGATAGGCAGGAGCGAGGCCGAGCGCGACGCCGCCGACGAGCAGGCGCGTCAGGATGAAGCGCTCATGGCGCATGCGCTCGAGCGAATGGGGCAGCACGGATGCGTGCACCATCGCCGCCACCTGTGTCCTGACCGCCTGCAGCTTCATGAACAACGCAACGCCCGACCTGCGCGGACCGTTCGCCCGCTTGACGTCAACTTCGCCGGAGCCGGTTTAAGCCGGGCTTAAAGACATAGGGCAGCAAGGCCCGACACGCGCCTCACACGACTGAAATTACGCTGTTCTGTCAGCGCCTTAGTCGTATGGTCCGGGTTCGCACGGTGACGCGGGCCATGTTACGAGCAAGGTGAACGGAAGCTGAAGATGATGCTCAGCCTTTGACGATGCGAGATCACGCGATTTTTCGAGATTGACGGCTAATGTGATGCTCAGAACGGGGCAGAACGCCCTTTTCGGAGCGGAGGCGGCGATGGCCTACATCCTGCGGAGCCTGGCGGTGATCGGCGTGATCGCGCTGAACTCGCCCGTCCATGGCGGGCGGTCCGAGGCGCCGCAAACGGCGACGACCGCGCGCAGCGCCCTACGAACGGTCGCGCAGGTCCCTCCGCACGAGACCGCCTCCAGCCTGACCGCCGCACGCGAGGCGGCGCAGATCATCGCCGGGCTCGATCCCGAGACACGCCAGCGGCTGCTCGAGATGGCGGCCGGCGCCGCCCGCGGCGCGATCACGGGACAGAGCGCCGCGACGCGCTGACGCGCGGGCCGCAGCGCGCTTGACGGCGGGGCGCGGGGCGCCGAAGACGCTGCGATGCCGGCAACCTCCCGGCCGGCACGGACGGATCATGAGCGCCAGCCTCGACGAGATCATCGCCAATTTCGACCTGCTCGACGAGTGGGACGACCGCTATCGCTATCTGATCGAGCTCGGCAAAAGTCTCGAACCGCTGCCGGAAGAGGCCCATAACGAGGCCAACAAGGTGCGCGGCTGCGCCAGCCAGGTCTGGCTCGAGGGCCGGGCCGAGGCCGGCCCCGGCCCGCAGACGCGGCTGACCTTCCGCGGCGACAGCGACGCCCATATCGTGCGCGGCCTCGTCGCCCTGGCGCTGGCGATCTATTCCGGCCGCAGCGCCGCCGACATCCTCGCGACCGACGCCTTCGAGACCTATGAGCGGCTCGGGCTAGCGGCGCATCTCACACCGCAGCGCTCCAACGGCGTGCGCTCGATGATCGAGCGCATCAAGGCCGACGCCCGCACGGCGGCCGGCGGCTGAGGGCGGCACCGCTCATTCCGCTCCCGCCATGGTCCGCGGGCGGGCACCCTCCGCCTGCCAGACCTGCAGCTCGCGGCTTCCGCGCGCCGGAGGGACGACGAGCCCGTAATGCTGGGCGAGCCCCGCTAGGGCCATGCGCAGCACGACCTTGGGCGGAGCGCGCCGGCCAGCCGCGCTCACGCTCGACGGCATCGAGCCCCTTCAGGAAGCCGCAAACGTCGATCGCGAGGCCGGAGAGTTCGGGGCCGAGCCTGTCGCAGGCTCGGGCGACGCGCTGGCGCGCGGCCAGCGCCGTGTCGGAGGCCTCTGCCGGGCCGCGGCTGCCGGCGCCGCGGCCGTCGGGCGCCGAGGCGGCATCCCAGTTCATCGTCGTGCGCGGCATCATCCGCGCCAGGGTGAGATCGGACCGGAAGCGCTCGCCCGCGGCGAACTCCTCGTCCGAGATCTGGGGCCGGCCATCCTTCCCCGGTCGACGGTGCAGCCAGAGCAGCGGACTCTCGCGCTCGTCGAGTTTGACCATCTGGGCGGTGCCATCGACGACGATGCGCGCCTCGGCCAGATGGCGCCCGGCGGCGGTCGCGGGCTTTGCCGCGACGAGGCGCCGCCCCCGGCCCTCGCCGCGCCAGAGGGCGGCGCCGCGCGCCAGCAGCGGCAGCACCGCCTCGGGCGAGACGAAGCCCGCGCCCAGCGTCGTGCCACCGCTGCGATAGAGCGCGATCCGCCCGCAGCCCAGCGGCGACGGGCAGGCAAAGGCGCCGGGCTCGGCCAGATGCCGCTCCAGCCGCGCGACCTCGGCTGCTGCAGTGCCACCTGCGGGGCTCATCGGCGCGACTCCGCCGGGATCAGCGCTTCCAAGGCCCGCATCAGCGCCAGCAGCGCGACCTCCAGCGCCGCGAGCGCGAATTCCTGCAGCGGATCGTCCCGCCGGTCCTCGATCACGGCGCAAGCATGGCGGACCGTGGTGCGGTCGCGCCCGAAGCAGCTGCCGACGCGGGTGAAGGTCAGCCCGAAGACGACATGGGCGAGATACATCGCCGTCTGCCGCGCCTGGGCGGCCGGCGCGCGCCCGCGGCGGGCGGCCCGCAGGGCCGTGGGCGGGATATGGCGGATGGCGGCCACGGCCGCTTCCGCAAGGCGCGCGCCCGCCGTCTCGCGCAAGGGATCGCTCCTGTCAAAGCCCGTCATGTTCATGATGTGTTCTGCCTCCGTCGCCCCGGAACGGGCCGACCGGGGATCATCACTGCATGAATAAATTCCTATATCAAGTCATCGTGACGACGGAGCCGCGTTATCCCCGCAGCCAACGAAAAAGGCCGCCGGCGAACCGGCGGCCTCTCGAAACTCCCGCGCCGCAGAAAGCGGCGGCGGCCACCGACAATCAGCGGCGCTTGCGGCGCTGCTGGCCCAGACCCATCTTCTTCGCGAGCTGCGAACGGGCCTCGGCATAGTTGGGGGCGACCATCGGATAGTCGGGCGGCAGGCCCCACTTCTCGCGATATTGCTCGGGCGACATGTTGTACTGCGTGCGCAGATGGCGCTTCAGCGACTTGAATTTCTTCCCGTCCTCCAGGCAGATCAGGTAATCGGCCGTGATCGACTTCTTCACCGGAATGGCCGGGCGGGGCGCCTCGGCCGGGACGACCGGCGCGGCGCCACCGACGACGCGGTTCAGAGCAGCGTGAACATCGCTGATCAGCGCAGGCAGATCGGAGGCGGGAACAGAGTTGTTCGAGACATAGGCAGAGACGATGTCCGCCGTCAGCTCGATGTAATCCGATCCGTCGTTGTCGGCCATGATGGCGTCACTCCCTGATACATAAGCTGCGTTGCTGCGATTGTGGAAGACATTGACCCATCAATGCCTTGTGCGATCCTGACCAAGAGCACCCGAACACTATCGACTCAGACGCGACTGCAGCGGATCGGTCGGGACCGTTTAATGGATGGGCAACGTCGCCGCAAGTGATCGGCCCCGCGCGAATACGATTTATCCTCTCCATTTATTGCCGCGCCGCACAGTTGAACATGGTATCGGCCGTCCGTGCGGAGCGGCATCTTGGCCCTGTGCCTTGATCTTGCCAGCCTGCGCCGGCCTCTCTACCTGTCGGTGCCGCCGGCCCGAGGAGATGTCGATGCGCCCACAGTCTGTTCCCGCCGCGAAGACCCCGCGTCGGCGCCCGCCCTCTCCGCCGCGCGCCGAGATCCGGACCAAGACCACGCAGGTCCATGGCGTCACGCTGCAGGATGATTACGACTGGCTGCGGGCGGCGAACTGGAAAGAGGTGCTGCGCGAGCCCGAGGCCCTGCCCGCCGACATCCGCAGCTATCTCGAGGCCGAGAACGCCTATGCCAAGGCGTTGATGGCGCCGACGCGGGTGCTGCAGCGCGAGCTCGTCAAGGAGATGCGCGGCCGGCTCAAGGAAGACGATTCCAGCGTCCCGCAACCGGATGGGCCGTTCCTCTACTATTCGCGCTATCGCCGGGGTGCCGAGCATCCGCTGATCTGCCGCAAGCCGCGGGGCGGCAAGGGGCGCGAGACGATCATGCTCGATGCCGATGCGCTGGCGGAGGGCAAGGATTTCTTCGACCTCGCCGACACCGCCCACAGCCCCGACCACCGGCTGCTGGCCTGGAGTGCCGACGAGGCGGGCTCGGAACTCCACACGATCCGCGTGCGCGATCTCGCGAGCGGCGAGGATCTTGCCGACGCCGTTCCCGACACTACCGGCGACATCGTCTGGGCGGCCGACAGCCGGTCGTTCTTCTATGTCGGCCTCGACGCCGACCACCGGCCGTCCCGGGTGCTACGCCACCGGCTGGGCGAGCCCGCCGAGCGGGACACGCTCCTCCATGACGAGGCGGATGCCGGCATGTTCGTCGACATCGACGAGACGCAGTCCGGCCGGTTCCTGCTGATCTCGATCAACGATCACGAAACCTCGGAGATCCGGCTGGTCGACCTGACCCAGGACGATGCGACGCCGGCGATCGTCGCGCCGCGCCTGCTCGGGCGGCAATACGACGTCGAGCACCATGGCGACGAGCTGCTGATCCACACCAATGCGGACGGCGCCGAGGACTTCAAGATCGTCACCGCGCCAGCGTCGGCGCCGGCTGCGGAGCATTGGCGGGATCTGATCGCGCATGTGCCGGGCCGGCTGATCCTCAGCCATCTCTGTCTCAAGGGCCGCCTGATCCGGCTCGAGCGCGAGAACGGGCTGCCGCGCATCGTCATCCGCGACCTCGCGAGCGGGGCCGAGAACAGCATAGCCTTCGACGAGGAGGCCTATGGGCTGGGGCTGGACGCAGGCTACGAGTTCGATACCGACACATTGCGTTTCATCTACGCCTCGATGGCCCGTCCGGCCGAGACCTATGACTACGACATGGGCAGCGGCGCGCGTGTCCTGCTGAAGCGCCAGGACATCCCCTCCGGTCACGATCCCGAGGCCTATCGGGTGCGCCGAATCTTCGCCAAGGCGCAGGATGGCGAGCTGGTGCCGATCTCGCTGCTGCACCGGGCGGATCTGGCGCCCGACGGCAGCGCGCCCTGCCTGCTTTACGGCTACGGCTCCTATGGTTCGGCGATGTCGGCCTCTTTCCGCACGCGCCCGCTCAGCCTCGTCGACCGGGGCTTCGTCTATGCCATCGCCCATGTCCGCGGCGGCACCGAGAAGGGCCGGCGCTGGTATCTCGACGGCAAGCGGGAGAAGAAGCGCAACACCTTCACCGATTTCATCGCTGCCGCCGAGGCCCTCGTGGAGGGCGGCTTCACCGCACGCGGACGCATCGTCGCGGAAGGTGGCAGCGCCGGCGGCATGCTGATGGGCGCGGTCGCCAACATGGCCCCTCACCTCTTCGCGGGCATCGTCGCAGAAGTGCCCTTCGTCGACGTGCTGAACACGATCCTCGACGACACCCTGCCGCTGACGCCGCCGGAATGGCCGGAATGGGGCGACCCGATCCGCGATGTCGCCGCCTTCGAGACGATCCGCAGCTACTCGCCCTATGACAACGTCACGGCCCAGGCCTATCCGCCGATCCTGGCGATGGCGGGCCTCACCGATCCGCGCGTAACCTATTGGGAGCCGGCGAAATGGGTGGCGCGCCTGCGTGCGACCATGACCGGCGGCGGGCCGGTGCTGCTGCACACCAACATGGATGCCGGCCATGCCGGCTCGGCCGGGCGCTTCGATTCGCTGAAGGAGACGGCTCTGGCCTATGCCTTCGCCATCCAGGCCGTCGGCGGCGGCTGGCCGGACGAGGCGGCTGCGCGGGAAGCCTGAAGCCGCAGGGCGCTCAGCTTCCCAGCCGGCTCTTCTCGCTGGCGAGATAGACCTTCAGCTCGTCCATCGAGGCGAAGCTGTAGTCGCCATCGGGCGTGCGGGCCTTGATCGAGCCGTCCGCATAAATGGTGAAATGCGCCTCGCCGACCTGATAGGCGCCTACGATGCCCTCATCGGAGGCTGCGGGAGCCGTTTCGACCGGCGAGGCGGCAGGCTCGTCGACCTGCCCATGCCGGTCCGTCTCATGCCGGTCCGTCTCGTGCCAGGCCGGAGCGGCATCGGCACCCGGCTCGGCTGAAGTGACCTCCTGCGTCTGCGGCGGCCAGGCCGGCACGGAGCGATCGTCGAGATCGAGAACCGGCCAGGGCAGGTCGGGAGCCAGCGTCGGCTCCATACGCCGCGGCGGCGGTACGATCTCGACCGCGTCGGCCCCCTCCGGCTCCGGCGCGCGCCGGCTCAATGCCGAATCCATCCAGCTCGCTGCAGCCGCCAGATCTTCAGGCTCCGCCGTGCTCCGGATCGGGCCGTCGAAGCGAGGCTCGACGCGCCCGCCGACGGGGCCGAGGCCGAGCCCGGCAAGGCTTTCGCGCAGGCGGCCGAACTCATCGTCCTCGGCGACGGCGGCCGGGGCCTCCGGCGTGAGCGGGTCGTCGATGTCGGAGGCCAGTGGCGCCGCGGGTTCCGCCGTGTCGGGCTCCGGCGCGGTGGCATCGGCCCACGGATCGGCGGAATCCTCCTGCGACTCGGACGCAGGCGGGAGCGTGTCATCGGCCGGCAGCGACAGTGAGGGCGCATCCACCTCGAAGGAGGTGGGGAGCAGCACGGGCTCGGGATCGACGGGGCGGAACGGGTCGAAGACCGGCAGGTCCTCGGCCTCGATCGGGTCCGATGCCATCTCAGCCGGTTCGGCCTCCGTCTTCGCGGCAGCCGAGGGCGCCTCGGTGGCGTCAGCCTCGCTCTCGGCCGGCTGGGCAGCCGGCGTCCCAAGGACGCTGGCGAGATGCGCGCCGAAGAGATCCGGCTCGTCGGCCTTCGTTGCGGGCTCTGGCTCCGCCTTGTCCGCTCCCGCCACCGCGGCGCCGACCAGACCCGCGCCCGCGAGCGCACCGGCGACGGCTGCCGCCGCGGATGGGCCGGCAGCGCCGGAGACCGGCTCAGCGGAAGACGGCACCGAGAGTGAAGGCGATGAGGACGGACCCGGCTCGCGGGCCGCCACGCCTGCGGCGCCGGCCAGAGACAGCGCCATCGTCGTGCCTGAGAGCTTGTTCTCCAGCGAGCGCAGCTTCGCCAGCACCTGCGCGAGCGCCAGCATGATCACGCCGGCGACCGCCACCACCGTGCCGATGATGACCTGCGTGAAGCCGCGCTCGAGCACAATATAGGGCAAGCCGTCGATGATCGCCGCCGCGCCGCCGCCGAGAAAAACGAGGCCGAGCAGGATGAAGAGAATGATCAACGGCGTGTCCTCGGCAATGAGCGGGAAGGCAAATCAGGCAATCCGCCGGGCCGCCTGGAGTGGCCCGTCTGCCCCGCCATCATCTAACGTATTGAATAAGAGAGAGTTTCAATTTCCGCTCCCGACAGAAGCGAGGATTCGGGCGGGAGTGAGGCGCTTTCCGGCGCAATGCGCCGCTGCAATGTGGCGCCAGCGGTTGCCGGGGAGCCGACGGAGGCTTAACTAACGAAGCGGATGGCGGGCGCCCCCGAGGGGCTCCAACCGGCCCGTGCCGCCCTGCGGCAAGCCATTCTCAGTTCACGCGATTTGCCAGCCCAAGGAGAGGCGCCGATGACCTTCACCCTTCCCGATCTGCCCTACGCCCATGACGCGCTGCAGCCCTTCATGTCGAAGGAAACGCTCGAGTTCCATCACGACAAGCACCACCTCGCCTATGTCACCAACGGCAACAACGCGATCAAGGGCACGGAATTCGAGGGCAAGTCGCTCGAGGAGATCGTCAAGGCCTCGCATGGCAAGAACGCCGCCGTGTTCAACAATGCCGGCCAGCACTACAACCACCTCCACTTCTGGAAGTGGATGAAGCCGAATGGCGGCGGCAAGATCCCCGGCGCGCTGGAGAAGGCGATCGTCGATTCCTTCGGCTCGGTCGAGAAGATGAAGGAAGACTTCGTCGCCGCCGGCGTCGGCCAGTTCGGTTCGGGCTGGGCCTGGCTCGAGGTCAAGGGCGGCAAGATCGCCGTCTCCAAGACCCCCAATGGCGAGAGCCCGCTGGTCACCGGCGCGAGCCCGATCCTCGGCTGCGACGTCTGGGAGCATTCCTACTACATCGACTACCGCAACCGCCGTCCCGACTATCTCAAGGCCTTCCTCGAGAGCCTGGTGAACTGGGAGTACGTCGCGGAGATGTACGACGCCGCCGCCAAGGCCTGAGCCTTCGACGGACCAACAGAAACGGGGCCTCGCGGCCCCGTTTTTTTGTGTCGGCAGACAGGGTCGGAAACACTCGGCGCGGTCAGGCCGCCACGCTCTGCAGGAACTGGTCGACCGTGCTGCGCAGCCGCAGCGCCTGCGCCGCGACCTCGCCGGCCGCGCCGCGCACCTCCTCGGCCGAGCGGCCGGTCTCCTCGACCGAGTCGGCGAGGACGCTGAGATCGCTCGACACCGACAGCGCCGACGAACTCGCCATCGCGACGCCCGACGCGATCTCGCCGGTGGCGATGGCCTGCTGCTCGATCGAGACCGCGACCGAGTTGGCGAAGTTCTCGATCGCGTTCATGCGCTCGGCAATGTTCTGGATCGAGCCCACCACCTGGCCGGTCGCGCCCTGGATGGCGCCGACCTGCGCCACGATCCTGTCGGTCGCGTCGGCCGTCTGCGAGGCCAGGCTCTTCACCTCGGAGGCGACGACCGCAAAGCCGCGTCCGGCCTCGCCGGCGCGGGCGGCCTCGATGGTGGCGTTCAGCGCCAAAAGATTGGTCTGGGCGGCGATGTCGCGGATCAGGTTGACGACCTCGCCGATGGCGCGGGCGGTCTCGTCGAGCGCGCGCACGGAGCCCGCCGTGTCGCGGGAAATCGACGCCGCCTCTACGATCTCGGTGCGCACGCGCCGGACCTGGAACTCGACCTCGCGGATCGCGGCGCCCATCTGCTCGGCGGCCTGCGCGGCGCTCTCGACATTGCCCGAGGCGCCGTGGGCGTTCTGTGCGGCGCGGGCGGCGCGGCCGGAGGATTCGGCTGCGACCCGGGCGAGGCCGTTGGAGGCTTCGCTCATCCGGTCCGCATTGCTCTTGAAGGCTTCGAGCGCGACGCCGACCTCGGCGCGGAAGACGCCGATCGCCGCATCCACGCTCTGCTGGTGCAGGCGACGCTCCGTTTCGTTGACATGCTGCTTCTCCTGCAGCGCGGCGCGCTCCGCCAGGCGCAACTTGAGCACGCCGAGCGCATGGGCGATGGCGCCGATCTCATCCTGCCGCGCCATCGCATCGATCGGGGTATCGAGCTGGCCGTCGGACATGCTGACGATCGCCCGAGTCATGCTCTTGAGCGGCTTCATCGTGCGCGAGAGCGAGAACCAGAGCAGCGGGCCGAGCACCAGCAGGATCAGCACGCCGAAGCCAATGGTCGCGACCTCCTCGAATTTCGCACGGGCGAGCAGGCGCGACTTGTCGAAGCGCATGGCGATATAGCCGATCTGCTTGCGGTGGCCACCGACGCGCACGACGTGCAGCCAGGTGACGAAGCGATCTTCCTCGATCTCGGCCGTGTCGGTGTCCTTCAGAATCTCCCAGGGCTCGCGCTTGAGCAGCGTGGTCAGGCTGCGCGGCGTCAGGGCCAGCCGCGCCTCCTCGTTGCGGCCGGCGCTGGCGAGCGAGGAGAGGTCGTCGGCGACGATGCCCGCCTCGAAATCCGGGTCACGCCGCAGCGAGTCGAGGATCTGGGTCAGGGTGATGGTATCGCGCGCCAGGATCAGCGAGGGCGAGGCGTTGACGACCATGAGCACGAGCGACTTCATCTTCTGCTCGAGATCGTCACGCGTTTTGGTGTCGTTGTAGCGGGCGGCGGCGACGACCACGAGCATGATGGCGACGGCGACGATGGCAACCGCCGCGGCGGCGATCTGACTGCTGAGCGAGCGCCCCCAGCGTCGGGCCGTGGCAGGTGTCTGCGCGGCGGTATCGGTAGTCCCCGCACGCTTGAAAGACATCATGGCCGGCACAGTCCCCGCATTCGTCTCGACACGCGGCGCGAGCCACGGAGACACTCCGACCGGAGTCTAGCCGCGGCTTGGTAAAGAATGGCTTGCGCGGCCGCTCAGGCGAGGTCGGCGAAGCGCATCATCGCCAGCCCTTCGGGTACGTATTCCATCAACGCCGCATGCTCGACCGGCCGCGTCGCCACGACGGGATCAAGCCGCGCCAGCTCGTCGTCGACGAAGCCCGGATGGCACATGACGAGATGGGCGGCGCCGGGCCGCAGCAGGAAGCGTTGCAGATCGGCTGCGAAGTCGCGCGCGGCGTCGAAGGGCGCGACGCCCGCAAAGCCCCGGTTGACCGGGAAGCCGCGGCGCAGCGCGGCCCGCCGGAAACCCAGTGCCAGCGCCGAGATCGTCAGGGCCTTGCCGACGGCGACGCCGCGCTCGCGGATGGCGACCGGAGAGTCGTGCGGATCGCGCAGATAGAGGCTGCCTTGCGGATAGCGATGCGACAGAGCGTCGAGCAGGGCCCGGCGGACGCCCGGCAGCACATGGACATGCTGGTGCCCGTCAATGAAGGCAGGCGGGCGGCCCATCCCGTCCTCGAAGGCGTCGAGCTGCCGGGCGATCTCGGCGGCGATTTCCCGCCGGACCGCCGGCGAGGTCAGGGCGGCGCGCGCCAGTTCGGGCAAGGTCGGGAATTCGCCGCCCGGCGCCAGCCGCGGCAGCGCACCCAGCGGGGCGGCACAGGTCAGGTTCAGGTGCAGGCCGAGATCAGCCTTCTCGCCGAGCGCCCCGAACGCCCCCGCAAAGCCGCGCCAGTGCGGGCGGTTGGTCATCGCACCCGCCGCGGAGAGCTTGCCCGCCTCGATCAGCGCGAGGATGGAGCGGCTGACCCCGTCCGTCAGGGCGAAATCGTCGGCGCATAAAACAAATCCGCTCGCCATGCCGGTTTGTTGTCCTCTGTTCAGGCGCCTTGCGCTAAGAGCGCGGCGAAGCTTTACGGTTCCGTGCGGGCCGCGTCACCCGGCGCCTTCCGGTTTCCGCCGGACGGCGCCCGCGGCGTGGTCGAGAGGTCGATCCCGTGTCAGAGACGCAGCCCCTGTCCGCCTCGCCGCCGACGCGCGGTCATTCCAGCCGCCCCGAATTGTCGGTCGTCGTGCCCGTCTACAACGAGGCGGAGAGCCTGCCGCTGCTGCTGGAGCGGCTGAAGCAGGTGCTCGACGGCGCGGTGACCTCCTGGGAGCTGGTCTGCGTGGACGATGGCAGTCGGGACGGCACGCTGGCGGTTCTGCGCCTGTTGGCGGCGCAGGACCGCCGCGTCAGCGCGGTCTCGTTCAGCCGTAATTTCGGCAAGGAGATCGCCATCGCCGCGGGGCTCGACCATGCCTCGGGCGATGCGGTGGTGATCATGGATGCCGATCTGCAGCATCCGCCCGAGACGATCCTGCTCTTCCTGGACAAGTGGCGCGAGGGCTACCTCAACATCTACGGTCAGCGTTCGGACCGCGACGGCGAGACCCCGCTGAAACGCAATTTCGCCAAGGCCTTCTACCGGCTCTTCGCCCGTTTCGGCGAAACCGAGCTGCCGGAAGGCGCCGGCGATTTCCGCCTGCTCGACCGCAAGGTCGTCGATGCGCTGAGGGCCCTGCCGGAGCGGGCGCGCTTCTCGAAAGGGCTCTATGCCTGGGTCGGCTTCCGCTCGACGGGCGTGACTTTCGACGTCGCCGAGCGCGAGCATGGCGTTTCGAAATTCCGCTATCGCACGCTGTTCTCCTTCGCCTTCGACGGGCTGTCCTCCTTCTCGACCGTGCCGCTCAAGATCGCGACCTGGGCGGGCGTCGTGATCGCGCTGATGGCGGCACTGACGGCACTGTTCTTCCTGCTGCGCACGCTGTTCTTCGGCACCGACCTGCCCGGCTTCCCGTCGCTGATCGTCTCCATCATGTTCTTTTCGGGTATCCAGCTCGTCTCGCTGGGGATGATCGGCGAATATGTCGGGCGCATCTTCGCCGAGGTGAAGCGCCGGCCGCTCTACTTGATCGGCGAGCGCGTCGGCTTCGACGCCCGCACCGTCGATCACCCCCGCGGCGACGCGCTGCCGCCGCTGATCCGGTAGACGCTGGCGCTTCGATCTGGGATGTAGGCGACCTGTATGAGCCCTCTCGATCAGGGCGCACCGTCATCCCGGACAAGTCGCGAAAGCGACGCCGCTCCGGGATCCATCATAGAGCGGTGTCGGCGCCCTAGGATGGATTCCGGGCCTGCGCTTCGCTCCGCCCGGAATGACGGCGTTCTGGTCCCGACCGAAGATTGCCGACGATCCGATGCTTCGCAAAATCCTCTCCGTCGGCGGCTTCACCCTCCTGTCGCGGCTTTCCGGCTTCGTGCGCGACATCGTGCTGGCCGCCGTGCTCGGCGCGGGCGCGATGATGGATGCGTTTTCGGTGGCGCTGCGGCTGCCTAACCATTTCCGCGCGATCTTCGGCGAGGGTGCGGTCAACCAGGCCTATATCCCGGCCTATGCGCGCATTCGCCAGCAGGGTGGCGAGGCGGCGGCCGCGCTCTTCTCCAACCGCGTCTTCAGCCTCAACCTGATCGTCCAGCTCGTGCTGGTGGCGATCGCCCTGCCCTTCATGCCGGAGATCGTGCGGCTGCTGGCGCCGGGCTTCGCGAATGATCCGCAGCGCTTCGATCTCGCGGTTTCGCTGACGCGGATCACCTTTCCCTATCTGCTCTTCATCACGCTGGTGACGCTGCTCTCGGCCAATCTCAATGCGGTCGACCGCTACGCCGCCGCCGCCGCAGCCCCGGTGCTGATGAATTTGTGCCTTATCGCGGCGCTCGCGGTCGCCTTTTTGTTTCCCAGCGCCGCCTATGCCGCCGCCTGGGGCATGGCGGTGGCCGGCGTGCTCGAATGGCTGCTGCTTGCCTTCGCCGCACGCCGCGCCGGTGTCGCCGCGGCCCTGACCCGGCCGCGGCTGGACGCCGATGTGAAGAGCTTCTTCAAGGCCTTCGGACCGGCGGTGATCGGCTCGGCCGGCGTGCAGATTGCGCTCTTCGCCGACACGATCATCGCCTCGCTGCTGCCGGCGGGCGCCTATGCCGCGCTGTATTATGCCGAACGGCTTTACCAGCTCCCGATCGGCGTGATCGCGATCGGCGTCGGCACGGTGCTGCTGCCGACGATGAGCCGCCTGATCGCGGCCGGCGATGAGGCGGGCTCGAACCGGGCGCAGAACCGGGCGATCGCGCTGACGGTCGTGGCGGCGGCGCCCTTCGCGGCGGCCTTCCTCGCAATTCCCGAACTCATCGTCTCGGCCCTGTTCGAGCGCGGACGCTTCGACGCCGCCGCGAGCCAGGCGGCGGGCGCGGTGCTACTGGCCTATGCGGTGGGGTTGCCGGCGATCGTGCTGATCCGCACCCAGGTCTCGACCTTCCAGGCGCGCGGCGACACGACGACGCCGATGTTCGTCTCGCTCGCCGCCATCGGCGCCAATGTCGCGCTCAAGCTCTTGTTGTGGCGCGATTTCGGCGCGGCCGGGCTGGCGCTGGCCACGGCGGCCGGCGCCTGGATTAATGTCGCGACCCTGTTCGTGCTCGGCATCCGGCGCGGCTGGGCGAAGCCGGATCCGCGGCTGGGGGTGCTGGTCTCGGTCACGCTCGCAGCGGCACTTGTCGCCGGCGTAGCGGCCCGCTTCGCGGCGCCCGCCCTGCTCGCGGCGACGGCCGGCTTGCCGCACGAACCCCGGCTCGTCGCGGTGGCGGCCGTGAGCGTGCTAGCCGCCCTGCTCTACGCGGTCGTGCTCGCCGTCGGGCTCAAGGCTACAGGGACGGTCCGGCTGCTGCGGTAGCCGGCAACGGGCTGCGGCTTCAGCCCAGAAAGCTCCGCGCCCGCTCGCCCAGCAGCGTCGCCGCCTCGTCGACCATGCGCGTCACGATCTCGCCGGCGCCCGGAACATCGGCGACCAGACCCACCGCCTCGCCGACGATGACGGCTGCGTTGTCGGGATCGCCGGCCGCGAAGGCGTCACGATAGGCCGGTGCTTCCTGCTCGATCGCTGCCTTCAGCGCCTCGTCGCGGCCGGCCCAGCGTGTGGTGAAGGCATTGGCGGCAACGCGGATGTCGAAGGGTTTCGGCCAGTCGAGCCGGCGGGCGATGTCGGGCAGCGAGGTGCGAACCGTGCCGTCGCCGGTCGCGGCCAGCGCGGCCTCCTGCTGCCTTGCATGGACCAGCGCCTCGCGGCTCGCCCAGAAGCGGGTGCCGACCAGCACGCCGTCGGCGCCCAGCATCAGCGATGCCGCCAAGCCGCGCCCATCGGCGATGCCGCCCGCCGCCAGCAGCAGCGTGTCGGGGCTCTGGCGCGCCAGCAGATCGGCAACCTCCGGCACGAAGGGAAAGGTCGCACGGCGGTGGCCGTGGCCGCCTGCCTCGCCGCCCTGCGCGACGATGATCGCCGCTCCGGCATCGAGAGCCTGGCGGACATGGTCGAGCGACTGGCACTGGCAGATCAGCGGGACCTCCGCCGCCGCGATCTCGGCCGCAAAGGGTGCGGGATCGCCGAAGGAGAGCATCAGCGCGGCGGGGCGATGCGCCAGCGCCTGCGCCAGCAGATGCGGCTGCTTGGCCAGCGACCAGGTGATGAAACCGCAGCCGGTGCGGATGTTGCCGGCCTGGGCGAACTCCCGCTCGAGCCAGTCCCCGTCGCCATAGCCCGCCGCCGATCAGGCCCAGCCCCCCGGCGCGGGTGACGGCGGCGGCGAGCGCGCCGCCCGCCGCCAGCGCCATTGGGGCCGAGAGGACGGGGTGCTCGATGCCCAGTTGCCGCGTCAGCCTGGTGACGAGGCGCGCCATGCTCAGGCAGACTTGCTGCTGGCGAAGTCCATGTAGAGCTCGCGGGCCTTGCGATAGAGCGGGCCTGGCTGGAGCTGGCGGTTGTCAATACGGCCGACCGGCACGACCTTCGAGTAGTTGCCCGAGGAGAAAATCTCGTCGGCCTGCTCGAAATCGCTGTAGCGCAGGCTGGTCTCCTCGACCGTGACGCCGTCCTGCCGCAGCAGGCCGATGACGCGCTGGCGGGTGATGCCATTCAGGAAGGTGCCGTTGGGGATCGGCGTCTTCACCACGCCGTCCTTGGCAAGGAAGATGTTGGAGGTCGCGGTCTCCGCGACGTTGCCGAGCATGTCCAGAACCAGCGCATTGTCGAAGCCGGCGGCCTTGGCGGCGCGCAGCGTGCGGGCATTGTTTGGATAGAGGCAGCCGGCCTTGGCGTCGGTCGGGGCGGTCTCGATCGTCGGCCGGCGGAACGTCCCTTGCGTCACCGAGAGACCGTTGGGCGGCAGGCCCATCGGCGCCTCGAACAGACACAGGCAGAAGCGCGTCGACTCCTCGTCGGGGATGATCGTCGAGACGCCGTCGGCCTCGGCCCAGTACATCGGCTTGATGTAGAGGGCGACGTCGCCCTTGAACTTCTTGATGCCCTCATGCGCCTTGGCGATGATCGTCTCGGCAGTTTCCGTCGGCTTAAGGCCGAGCGCGGTCGCGGAGCGGTTCACGCGGGCGGCGTGGAGCGCGAGATCAGGCGCCAGGCCGTCGAACCAGCGGGCGCCGTCGAAGACCGAGGAGCCCTGCCAGGTCGCATGGCTGCGTGGCCCCATGATCGGCGGGTTGCCCTCGTGCCACTCTCCCTCGAACCAGGTCCAAGTCTGCGAATACCAGGCCATCAGGCGCTCCTGCTGTAGCAATCGACGTTGCGCGCACCGTCTGCCCCGGGCCTTCCTTCGTCAACCTGAAGCCCTGCACAACCCGATGACGGGATGTGATGGAAGCGATCGGTGTGGGTGATGGATCAGAAGCCCAGTGCGCGCAGGGCAGCGATGACGCTCATGCCGACGACAAGCGCGAGCAGTTCGTTGCGACGCAGGATCATGCTGCCCATCGCGGCCAGCAGCGCGATGCCGGCCGCCAGGCCGAGCCGTTCGATCAGCGGCAGGACGGTGGCGGCGATGATCGAGCCCGGAAGCGCTGCCAGCCCGCGGCGGACATGCGGCGTCAGCGGGATGAAGCCCATCAGAACCACGCCGGCGATGCGGCAGAGATAGGTCGCGACCGCCATGGCGAGGATCGCGATGACGGCGCCCCAGGCGCCCGGATTCGCGGAGCCGAGATCAGGCAGCGTCATCGCTGAACGCTCCCACGATCGCCCCGGTCAGGGAGCCGACGATAATGAAGGCGTAGCCGTCGATGAGCTTGGCCGTCAGCAGTGCGGCGAGGCCCGCGGCGACCCAGGGCACGGCGGCGCGGCGGCCGCGCCAGAGCGGCACGATCATCGCGGCGAAGAAGATCGGCATGACCAGGTCGATGCCGAAGGCGCGCGGATCAGAGACCAGCGCGCCGAGCCAGTAGCCAAGCCCCGTGAACAGGATCCAGACCACCCAGAGCAGCAGCCCGGCGCCGATCAGGACGCCGAGATCGCGCCCGCCCTCGGCCCGGTAGCGCGTGCCGATGACCCAGTTGGCGTCGGTGAAGAAGAACAGATGGAGCGCGTTCAGCGCCTTCGGATAGGGCGCGAACCAGGGCTGCAGCGAGGCGCCCTGCAGGATCATCCGGGAGTTGACGGTGGCGGTGACGACGGCGAGCCCGACGATCGCGCCCCAGGTCCATTCCGGGCGCCAGAGCTCCATCGCGACGAGCTGCGAGATGCCGCCATAGACGAGCGCGCTCATCAGCAACGTCTCGACGAGGCTCAGCCCCTTGGCCGAGGCCGCCGCGCCGAAGGCGACCGCGAAGACGACGACGCCGGGCACCAGCACCATGACCTTGCGCATGCCCAGACGCATGCCGGCCGCACTTGTCTGTGCCGGAGCTTCCTCCATCAACCCGTTCTCTCCCTATGTGCGGGCCTGTCGCGGCCCGCACTTGCGCCGCCTCGCCGAGAGCGGGCGACGGACCATCCTTCCAAGGCCGAAGCGGGCCACAGGTCAACGCCGCCTTGAGGGCTAGCCGCATGACCCTGGCACAGGGCGGCGCCGGAGCGATGGCGAGCGCCCCGGCCGTGGCCTATCCTGCCGGGATGATCTGGCTTTCCTCTCCCGACGACATCGCCGCCAGCCTCCCGGCCGTCTGGCTGGTGGCGACGCCGGAGCGGCCCGCCACACTGCCCGAGCGCTCGGCGCTGCGTCGGGGGATCGGGGCTCGCATCCTGGCGCGGCAGCTCGGCCTGCCGCCGGGGGCGATCGCGATCGGCCATGACGCGCGCGGACGCCCCCTGGTCGAGCAGCCGCGCGGGAGCCGACTGCATCTCTCGCTGGCGACCCGGGCCGGAATGGTCGCGGTGGCGCTCGCCCATAGCCTCGTCGGCGTCGATGTCGAGGCAATGGATGCCCGTGCGGCCACGCCCACCGCCGTCCTGCATCCGGAGGAATCGGCCTGGCTTCTCGCCCAGCCAGAGGACGTGCGCCCTCTGGCCTTCGCACGGCTATGGAGCGCCAAGGAGGCTTATGTGAAGGCGTTGGGCACGGGCTTTGCCCGCCCCCCGGAGAGCTTCGCCGTCTCGATCTCGCCGGACGGTCGGCTGACGGTGCGGGACGGGGCCGACGCTGCGGCCGCGACCGGTGTCAGCCGCACCATCGAAAACGGCGGCCAGGAGATCCTGGCCGCCGCGATCGTCGTCATCGGGTAGTGCGGAACGCGGCTCAGCCTTAGGCCGCGTGCCCGCCGCGCCGCTGCTTCAGCACATAGGCGATCGCGCAGACCAGCGCCGCTCCGATCACCGAGGTGACGTAATGCGGCATGTTGGCCGGGCCGATGCCAATGGCGCTGACATCGGTGGGGACCGGCTTGATCCAGGTCGGCATGTTCACCTGGAGCCAGCGCAGGACGGCGATGTCGCCCAGGATCATCTCGGCCGCGATCCAGCCCAGCAGGGCCGCACCGATCCAGATCAGGATCGGGTACTTGGTGATGATCGAGGTGAGGAACTGCGCGCCCATGATGATCAGCGGGATCGAGAGCAGCAGGCCGAAGATGAAGAGTTCGGGGTGTCCGCGCGAGGCGGCGGCGATGGCGATGACGTTGTCGAGACTCATCACGGCATCGGCGATGGCGATGGTCCGCACCGCCTGCCAGAGCGTGGTGCCGCCATCGATCTCGGCATGGCTTTCATCCTCGCCGAGGGCGAGTTTCACCGCGATCCAGAACAGCAGCAGGCCGCCGATGATCTTCAGATAGGGCACCAGCAGCAGGTAGGTGACGACCAGCGCGAAAATGATGCGCAGGCCGATCGCCGCTGAGGCGCCGAGCCAGATCCCGATCTTGCGCTGCTTCTCCGGCAGGGAGCGGCAGGCGAGCGCGATCACGACCGCGTTGTCGCCCGACAGCAGCAGGTCGATCCAGATAATCTGGAGCAGTGAGACCCAGAATTGGGAGGATGAAAAGTCCATAGGTCGGTCAGTCCCTTTGTCAGAGGGCCGGATCTGGCCGGCGGTGCTTGAGGAGGTAGCCGAGGCCGAGCACGAGCAGTGCGCCGATCAGGGCCGCCGGGTATTCGAAGCGGTGGAGCGTCTCGGCGCCGAAGCGGGCGATGAGCCAGGGATCGCTGTCGAACATTTCACCCGCGACCCAGCCGAGGAGGGCTGCGCCCGCCCAGACGAGGACGGGGAAGCGGGTCAGGAGGCTGGTGATCAGCGAGGCGCCGAGCACAATCAGCGGGATCGAGATGACGAGGCCGGCGACCAGCAGCGGAATCGAGTCCTTGGCCACGGCTGCGATGGCCAGCACATTGTCGAGGCTCATCACGATGTCGGCGATGGCCACCGTCTGCACGGCCTTCCAGAGCTTGCTGCTGGCGGCGATCGAATCCTCGTCGCTCTCGCCGTCCTCGACGATCAGCTTGACCGCGATCCAGACCAGCAGCAGCGAGCCGATGATGTGAAGGAAGGGCATGTTGAGCAGGGAGGCGATCAGCACCGTGAAGACGACACGCAGCACGACCGCGACGCCAGCTCCGAGCGCGATGCCCTTGGTGCGCTGTTCCGGCGACAGCGCCCGGCAGGCGAGCGCGATCACCACCGCATTGTCGCCCGACAGCACGATGTTGAGCGCGATGATCTCGACCAGCTTGCCCCAGAGGGCCGGGTCGAACAGCGACAGCGACGACAGGTCCATTCCCAGCCCCTTGGATTTCCTCCGCCACCCGGCAGCCCAACGCGGCGGGTGGGGCCGCGTTCCGGCACGGCGGAGGATCGATGCCTCAATGTCGGCGGCTTGTCACCAATCCGACTGCGTGAATCTGGGGGCCGTCAGCCTAGCGCCTGCTCGACGGCCTTGCCGGCAGCCTCCGTGCCAAGCGAACCGCCGAGGTCGCGCGTGCGGGTGCGGGCATCGCCCAGTGCCCGCTCGATGGCGGCCTCGATGCCCTTGGCGGCTTCCGTCTCGCCGAGATGGTCGAGCATCATCGCGGCCGACCAGATCTGGCCGATCGGGTTGGCGATGCCTTGGCCGGCGATGTCAGGCGCCGAGCCATGCACCGGCTCGAACAGCGAGGGGTAATCGCCGGTCGGATTGATATTGCCCGAAGGCGCGATGCCGATGGTTCCCGTGCAAGCCGGCCCGAGGTCGGACAGGATGTCGCCGAACAGGTTGGAGGCGACGACGACGTCAAACCGGTCGGGGTTCAGCACGAAATGCGCGGTCAGGATGTCGATATGGTACTGGTCGACGGTCACCTCGGGGTAGTTCTTCGCCATCTCCTTCACCCGCTCGTCCCAGTAGGGCATGGTGATGGCGATGCCGTTCGACTTGGTCGCCGAGGTCAGCTTCTTGCGCGGGCGGCGCATGGCGAGTTCGAAGGCGTATTTCAGCACGCGGTCGACGCCGACGCGGCTCATCACCGTCTCCTGCATGACGATCTCGCGCTCGGTGCCGGCATACATGCGGCCGCCGACGGAGGAGTACTCGCCCTCGGTGTTCTCGCGGACGACGAAGAAGTCGATGTCGCCGGGCTTGCGGCCGACCAGCGGGCCGGGCACGCCGGGCATCAGCCGCACCGGGCGCAGATTGACGTATTGGTCGAATTCGCGCCGGAACAGCAGCAGCGAGCCCCAGAGCGAGATGTGGTCGGGCACCTGGGCGGGCATGCCGACGGCGCCGAAGAAGATCGCGTCATGGCCGCCGATCTGGTCCTTCCAGTCGTCGGGCAGCATCTTGCCGTGCTTGGCGTAGTAGTCGCAGGAGGAGAAATCGAACTCGTCCAGCCGCAGCTCGAAGCCGTATTTCTTCGAGGCCGCCTCGAGGATGCGCAGGCCCTCGGGCATCACTTCCTTGCCGATGCCGTCCCCGGCGATGGCGGCGATGCGGTAGACGCGGTTCGTGCGGCTCATGATAGGTCTCCGAAGAAGGCGATGAATTGCGCAGCGACGAGATCGGGGATCTCCTCGGCCAGATAATGCCCGCCAGGCAGGCTGCGGCCTTGAACGTTCTCCGCGCGCAGGCGCCAGAGCGCCAGCGGATCGAAGCATTTGCCGATGATGCCGTTCTCGCCCCAGAGCGCCAGCACGGGCTGGGTCAGCTTGCGGCCGCCGTCCTCGTCGTCATGGCGAATGTCGATGGTGGCGGCGGCGCGATAATCCTCGCAGGAGCCATGGATGGTCTGGGGATCGGCAAAGCAGCGCAGATAATGCGCCAGCGCTTCCGGCGCGAAGGGCTTCAGGCCCGCTGCGCCCGAGCCGCATTTCTTGCGCCAATAGGCTTCGGGGTCGGCTCCGATCATCTTCTCCGGAAAGGGCGCCGGCTGGATCAGGAAGAACCAGTGCCAATAGGCGCGGGCGAAGGCGTCGGTCGTGCCGGCATACATCTCGCGTGTCGGCGCGATGTCGAGCGTGGCGAGCTTCGTCACGCGGTCTGCATGGTCGAGCGCGAGGCGATGGGCGACGCGGGCTCCGCGGTCATGCGCGCCGACCATGAAGCTCGGATGGCCGAGCTGCGTCATGACCTGCGCCATGTCGAGCGCCATGGCGCGCTTGGAATAGGGAAAATGCTCGGGGTCGGTTAGCGGCTTGTCGCTGTCGCCATAGCCACGCAGATCCGCGCAGACGAGGGTGAAGCGGTCCTTCAGCCGCTCCGCCAGCTTGTGCCAGAGCGCATGGGTCTGCGGATAGCCGTGCAGCAGGAGCAGCGCCGGCCCCTGCCCGCCCGTCCGCACCCGGATGCGCGCGCCCGAGGTCGTGATGTCGAGCAGCCGGAATCCGGGAAAGAGGCTGTCGGTGACGGGGAGATCGGTGAGGGCCATGGGCGCCACTTCGGGTCAGGCAATCGGAAGCGCGTACGCTGAATCCCACGCGATTGCGCGCAGCGATTATTACACAATCCTGATCAATGGTTGTGACGCGTCGTTCTCGGGCTGCGCCGCGCGCAGTCCCGAGAACGTCAGGACGAGAGGGAACGGGATTCCGGGATGGTCGGGTCAAGCCCCGACCATGACGCTCCCCTACCCTCGCAGCGCTGCGCCGTAGCGCTTGGCCATCTCGGCGACGATCTTGGCACCGACCGCCTCGATCTCGGTCTCCGTCAGCGTCTTCTCGATGGGCTGGAGCGTGACCGCCAGCGCGACCGACTTCTTGCCGGGCTCGACGCCCTGGCCCTCGTAGAGATCGAAGACCGAGACGTCCGAGATCAAAGCGCGGTCGGCGTTCTGGGCGGATTTCACCATCTCGCCGGCGGCGATCGCCTTGTCGACGATGAAGGCGAAGTCGCGCGTCACCGGCTGGAAGCCGGAGAGGCTAAGCTTCTGCTTGACCTTGGTCGGCTTGGCTTTCGGCAACGGCAGCGTATCGAGATGAATCTCGAAGGCGACCAGCGGGCCCTTGACGTCGAGCGCCTTGAGGATGCGCGGATGGACCTCGCCGAAAGCGCCGATGACGCCCTTGGGGCCGAAGCGCAGCGTCGCCGAGCGGCCGGGATGAGCCCAGTCGGGCCCGCCCGCCACGATCTGCAGCCCGCCGGTTGGCACGCCGAGGCCGGCCAGCAAAGCCAGCACATCGGCCTTGGCGTCGAAGGCATCGACGGGCTTGGCCGCGCCGTCCCAGTGGCGGCCGGCGCCTTCCAGCGTCGCCGTGCCCCGGCGAAGGCCGGTCGCGGCCATGAGCTGGCCGTCGGGCTGGTCGTTCTGGAAGATCTGGCCGACTTCGAACAGGGCGACATCGCCGAAGCCGCGATCGGCATTGGCCTGGGCGGCGCGGATTAGCCCCGGCAGCAACGAGGGCCGCATGTCGGAGAGATCGGCCGCGATCGGGTTGGCCAGCACGAGCGCCGGCGAACCGCCGCCGAAGAGTTTGGCCGACTCATGGTCGATGAAGGACCAGGTCACGGCCTCGACGAGGCCGCGGCTGGCGAGCAGGCGCTTTGCCTGGCGGGTGCGCTTCTGCAGAACGGTGAGGACGGGCCTGATCACCTCGTCGGCGATGCGCGGCAGCGGCGTCGAGACGACGCGATCGAGCCCGGCGATCCGCAGGATTTCCTCGACAAGATCGGCCTTGCCGCCGACATCGGCCCGCCAGGACGGGGCCACGACCTGGACCCGCTCGCCCGCGCCCGAGACCTCGAAGCCCAGCGAGGTCAACGCCCGCTCCATCTCGGCCACCGGCAGGTCCAGCCCGGTCAGGCGCTTGACCTCGGCCCAGGGCAATTCGATCGCAGCCATGCTCCCGGGCAGTTCGCCGGCGAAGACCATCTCGGACGGCTCGCCGCCACAGAGTTCGACGATCATCGCCGTGGCGAGATCCAGCCCCGGCCGGCAGAAATCGGGATCGACGCCGCGCTCGAAACGATAGCGCGCATCCGAGGTGATGCCGAGCGCGCGGCCCGAGCGGGCGATGTTGAGCGGGTCCCAGAGCGCGCTCTCGACCAGCACGTCGGTGGTGCCCTCGTCGCAGCCCGAGGCCTCGCCGCCCATGATGCCGGCGATGGACTCGACGCCTGCCTCGTCGGCGATGACGACCTGCTCGGAGGTCAGCGTGTAGGTCTTGCCGTCGAGCGCGACGATGGTCTCGCCGTCCCGCGCACGGCGGACGACGAGGTCGCCCTCGACCTTGGCCGCGTCGAAGACGTGCAGCGGGCGGTTGCGGTCGAGCGTCATGAAGTTGGTGATGTCGACCAGCGCGTTGATAGGCCTGAGGCCCACCGCGCGCAGCCGGGACTGCAGCCAGTCCGGCGACGGGCCGTTCTTGACGCCACGCACGAGGCGCAGGCCGAAGGCCGGGCAGAGCGCCTTGTCCTGCGGCGCAAGGTCGAGCTTAACGCCGACCGGGCACGGGAAGCCGGCTTTCACGGGCGCCACCGGCGTCGTCTTGATCGTGCCGAGGCCGGCGGCGGCGAGATCGCGCGCGATCCCGGCGATGCCGAGCGCATCGGCCCGGTTGGGCGTCACCGCGATCTCGATGACCGGATCGCTGAGGCCGGCATAGGCGGCGTAGGACTGGCCGACCGGCGCGTCCGCGGGCAGGTCGATAATGCCGTCATGATCCTCGGAGAGCTGCAGTTCGGCGGCCGAGCAGAGCATCCCGTTGGATTCGACGCCGCGGATGACGCCCTTGCCGAGCGTGATGTCCTTGCCGGGGATGTAGGTCCCGGGCGGGGAGAAGACGCTCTTCATGCCGGTGCGGGCGTTGGGCGCGCCGCAGACCACCTGCACGGGCTCGCCGGCGCCGGTGTCGACCAGGCAGACGCGCAGCCGGTCGGCATTGGGGTGCTGCTTGGCATCGATCACATAGGCCACGGTGAAGGCGGCGAGCGCCTTGGCCTTGTCCTCGATGCCCTCGACCTCGAGCCCGACGCGGGTCAGGGCCTCAGCGATGGCCTCGACCGGCTCGGTGGTGTCGAGATGATCCTTCAACCAGGACAGGGTGAACTTCATGAGCGTCCGTCACTTCTCGTCATTGCATGGGACATCGGGGCCGGCGCGGCGTTCAGCTCGTCCTCCCCGTCCGTCTTGATCTTCATCGCGTTGCCGCGCCAGCTCACCTCGCCGGCGACGAAGGCATAGGCCCAGACGCCGGGAAAGACGATGTCGCGCACGAGCAGCGCCAGCGGCATGCGCCAGGAGCCGTACCAGCCGACACCGCGCGCGAAAGCCAGCTCGGCCACATACCAGGGCAGCAGCACGAGCACCGGGGCGAGCCAGGCGGACAGGCCGAAGGCGGGCAGCGCGACGGCCGCCGCCAGCACCGCCAGAAGCGGGCCGGAGAGGATTTCGGGCAGGAAGAAGGGCAGGAAGGTCACCCGCCGCAGACGTGCCCAGCGGAACTGGCGCTGCACCACGTCGGACAGGCTGCGCTCACCCAAAGGCTGCTCGAAGGGCTGGCCGACGAGATGGACATGCTTGCCGGCGCGGCGGACGAGCTTCGTCGCCGCCGCATCCTCGGCGATCTCCTCGCCCAGCGCGGCGATGCCGCCGCGGGCATCGAGGAAGGGCTTGTTCCAGAGCATCGACTTGCCCTGGGCGAAACCGAAGCCGCAGGCCTCGCCGGCGAACTGCCAGCGCGCCTGGAAGGTGTTGAGGAAGGCGCATTCCAGCTCGGCCCAGAAGCCGAAGGGACGAGAGCCGGCCGGCGTCGAGCAGACCAGCCCGGTGTCGTCCCGCCAGGAGGCGAGCAGGCGCTGGATGTAGTCCTTCGGCATCAGCACGTTGGAATCGGCGAGGATGACCCATTCGGTCTGCGCCGCCTCCCAGCCCTTGACGCAGTTGTTGAGCTTGGGATTGGCGCTGACCTTCACGTCGCCGGTCATGAGCTTCACCCGCTCCGCGCCGTAGCGGGCGATCAGCTCCTCGACCAGCAGCACGATCGGGTCGTCCGCATCGGCCACGGCGAAGATGGTGACATAGTCGGGATAGTCGAGTTCGAGCCCGGAGATCGCCGTCTCGCGGCTGAAGGCCTCGATGCCGCGCAGAGGGCGCACGATCGTCACCGGCGGCAGCGCCGCAAGCAGCGGCGTGCGCCGATCCGCCCGGCGCAGCCGCGCATAGGCGATCGCCTGGCAGAGCAGATTCGTCGCGACGAGCAGCACCGCGAACAGGCCCGCCCATCCCGCGGCGCTCATCGCGCGGCCCTCCCGCTCCCGGCCGCAGTCACGCCGACAGCCCGGCGGTCAGCGTCGGCAGGTCGAGCGGGCGGAAGCCGTAATGGCTGAGCCAGCGCACATCCGCCTCGAAGAAGGGGCGCAGATCCGGCATGCCGTATTTCAGCATGGCGATGCGGTCGATGCCCATGCCCCAGGCGAAGCCCTGGTAGATTTCCGGATCGAGCCCGCAATTCCTGAGCACGTTCGGGTGGACCATGCCGCAGCCGAGGATCTCGAGCCAGTCCTCGCCCTCGCCGAAGCGGATCTCGCCGCCCTTGCGCGAGCACTGGATGTCGACCTCGACCGAGGGCTCGGTGAAGGGGAAGAAGGAGGGCCGGAAGCGCATCTTGACCGTGTCGATCTCGAAGAACGCCTTGCAGAACTCCTCGAGAATCCACTTCAGGTGGCCCATATGGGCGCCCTTGTCGATCACCAGCCCCTCGACCTGATGGAACATCGGCGTGTGCGTCTGGTCGGAGTCCATCCGGTAGGTGCGGCCCGGACAGATCACGCGGATCGGCGGCTGCTGCGCCAGCATGGTGCGGACCTGAACCGGCGAGGTGTGGGTGCGCAGCAGCTTGCGCTCGCCATTCGCGTCGGGCGCGAAGAAGAAGGTGTCGTGCATCTCGCGGGCCGGGTGGCCGACGGGGAAGTTCAGCTTGGTGAAGTTGAGGTCGTCGGTCTCGACATCGGGCCCTTCGGCGATCGAGAAGCCCATGTCGCCGAAGATCGCGGTGATCTCGTCGATGACCTGGCTGATCGGGTGGATGCGGCCGCGGGCTTCGGGCCCTTCGCGCACGGGCAGCGAGACGTCGATCCGCTCGGCCGACAGCCTGGCCTCGAGCGCAGCCTCGGCCAGCGCCTCCTTGCGGGCCGCGAGCGCGGACTGGACCTGATCGCGCAGGCCGTTGATCAGCGGGCCCTTTTCCTTGCGCTCGTCGGGCGTCATCGCGCCCAGCGTCTTCAACAGCGCCGAGATCGAGCCGGCCTTGCCGAGCGCGCCGATTCTGACCTGCTCCAGCGCCGCCTCGTCCTGCGCCTTCGCAATCTCGGCAAGAAGGCTCGCGCCCAAGTGATCGATCTCGTCCATGCCTGCTCTGGTCCGTTTGCGAGGCATCTTCTAGGGTGTCGCCAGCCTCGATGCTAGAGGCAATCACGCCGGCAAAGCAGGCTGGCGCCCGCGAATCCCGGGGGTTTGACGATGATGGGCGTCGCTTCATGACAGGGCTGTCGCAAACGCGTGCGAGCCTGGCCCTGTGGCGCCCGCTGGGCGCCGCGATCGCCGCCGTGCTGCTGGCGCTCGGCCTTGCCGGGCCGGCCCTGGCCCAGGATGGCCAGCGCGTCAGCATCACCGGCGAGATCGCCGACAGCTGGTGCACGGTCAGCGGGCTGATGTTCGCCAAGGGCAGCGCCCATCACCAATGCGCCGTCTGGTGCGCGCTCGGCGGCATTCCCGTCGCGATCCGCGACACGGAGGGCGCGCTCTACCTGATCCTGCGGATCGGCGACGACACGGACAGCGCCGCCAATCCCCGCATCGCCCGGCTGATGGCGCATGAGGTCAGCGTGGATGGCGAACTGCTCGAGCGCGACGGGGTGAAATACCTGCTCGTGGACAAGATCGCCGACGACAAGGGCGTGATCAACCTGACCCATGATGAGCACGGCATCCAGCCGTTCGGGAACTGAGGCGATGGGCCACTTTCCAGCCCTCATCCTGAGGAGTGCTACGCAGGAGCGCGTCTCGAAGGATGGTCCAGGAGGCTCCGGAGACGTCTGGAGCATCCTTCGAGACGCCGCTGCGCGGCTCCTCAGGATGAGGGCTGCGGGACTTGGCGTCGCGGCGCTGGCCGTATTGGCTCCGGCCGTCGCGGCTGCCGCCGACCCCTGGGGCATCCCGCATGAAAAGCCGGTCGTGCTGAAGGGCCGTGTCGTCGAGGCGCTGTGCCATCTCAAGGGCGTTTGCGCGCCCGATTGCGGCGCCGGGAAGCGCCAGCTCGGCATTCTGGACGCCGATGGCCGCTTCCGGCTGGTCGGCAAGGGCCAGGTCGATTTCGCCGGGGCTGCGCCCGATCTCGCCGGCTTCTGCGGCCGGGAGGTCGAGGCCGACGGGCTCTTGATCGAGAACCCGGCGATCACGCTGTTCTTCGCCCAGGGCGTCCGCGAAGCCGGCAGCACCGCTCCGTTCACGCCGACCGAGCGCTTCAAGACGCAGTGGGAGGCCCGCAACGGCCCCGCCCCGGAATGGTGGCGGGCCGATCCGGAGTCGAATGCGATCATTGCCGAGACCGGCCCGCTCGGCATCAAGGGGCTGACGCCCCAGCCGAAGCCCTGAACGCGGGGATGGCGGGCCTGCCGACACGACGCGCACTGCTGGCCGGGCTCGCTGCCGGCTGGGGGCTGCCCGCGCTGGCGCAGCATCACGGCCATTCCGGCCATGCCGCGCCCTCCCCCCGGCCCGATCCGCTGGCGGGTCGGTTCGGCGGGCCATTCTCGCTGACCGACCACCACGGCCGAGCCGTCAGCAATGGCGATTTCCGGGGCCGGTTCATGCTGGTCTATTTCGGCTTCACGCGCTGCACCGACACCTGCCCGATCGACATGCCGACGATCGCGCAGGCGCTGGATGGGCTCGGCCCGCTGGCGGATCGCGTGGCGCCGCTCTTCGTCACGGTCGATCCCGCCCATGACACGCCTGCGGTGCTGGCGGCCTATGTCGGCGCTTTCCATCCCCGCCTGATCGGGCTGACCGGCAGCGAGGCGCAGATCGCGGCGGTCGCGAAGGCCTACAAGGTGCATCGCCGCAAGCTGACGCTGCCGCATCACGCCGCGGGGGAGCACAGCGTGGACCATGGCTCGCTGACCTATCTGATGGACCGCGAGGGGCGCTTCCTGACGCTCCTGCCGCACAAGACCGGCGCGGATCGCATGGTGGCCGTATTGCGGGGCTATCTGGCGTAAGGCTGGGACAGCCCCACCGGATTCGCAAGACATGCCCGACAAGACAGACATGCCCGACAGCACAGCGCAGAAGGCCTCGCCCTCCTACCGCCTGGCGGCGCTCGACCCCGACTTCATCCTCGGCGATTCGACGCGCGGCGTGCGCTTCATGCTCGAATACCAGAAGGCCGAGGACCACTTACGCGCCCGCGGCATCCTCTCGACGCTCGTCGTCTTCGGCTCGGCGCGGGTGCGCGAGGGCAACGCCTGGTACGACGCGGCCCGCGCCTTCGCGAAGCTGGCGTCCGAACGTGGCGGCGCGCTGGCGGCGAGCGATCTCGGGCGCGACCATGTCATCGCCACCGGCGGCGGGCCAGGCATCATGGAAGCCGCCAACCGCGGTGCGACGGAGGCCGGCGCGCTCTCGATCGGCTTCAACATCACCCTGCCGCACGAGCAGGAGCCCAATGCCTGGTCGACGCCGGACCTGACCTTCCGCTTCCATTATTTCGCGATGCGCAAGATGCATCTCGCCATGCGGGCAGCCGCGCTGGTGGTCTTCCCCGGCGGCTTCGGCACGCTGGACGAACTCTTCGAGATCCTGACGCTGGTTCAGACCGGCAAGATGCGCCCGGTGCCGATCGTGCTCTACGACCGGGCCTACTGGCAGGCGCTGCTGAACCTCGAGGTGATGGCGCAGGCGGGGCTGATCCGGGCGCAGGACCTCGCGCTCTTCGCTTATGCCGATACGCCGGAGGAGGCCTATGCCCGCATCGTCGAGGGCGCGGGAGACAATTGGCGCCCGGCGACGCAAGACGGCGTGCAGACTTAGAGCATCCGCGTCATGCTCGGGCGAAGACCCGAGCATCTCCTTCAAGGGATTCTCGGCTCTCCGCTTCGCTACGCCCGAGAATGACGACATTGAGCAAACAAAAAGGCCGGCATCACTGCCGGCCTTTTTTCGTATCTCGTCAGGGCCTGAAAGCTCAGGCAGCCTTGGCTTCCGCCTCGGAGCCGAGCGCGGCCTTGACCGCCTCGACCACCGCCGTGAAGGAGGCAGCGTCGTCGATGGCCATCGCCGAGAGGGTCTTGCGGTCGAGCTCGATGCCGGCCTTGTGCAGGCCGTTGATGAACATCGAGTAGACCAGGCCGTGCTCGCGCACCGCCGCGTTCAACCGCTGGATCCAGAGCGCGCGGAACGAGCGCTTCTTGTTCTTGCGGTCGCGATAGGCGTACTGCATCGAGCGATCGACGGCCGCCTTGGCGGCGCGGATCGTGTTCTTGCGGCGGCCATAGAAGCCCTTGGCGGCCTTGAGTGTCTTCTTGTGCTTGGCATGGGACGTTACGCCCCGTTTCACGCGAGCCATATCATGATCTCCGGAAGATTAGGGGGCGTCAGCCGTTGGGGAGGAAATACTTCTTCACGTTGGCCGCATCGCCCTCGAAGAGGACGGTGGTGCCGCGGTGATTGCGGAGCTGCTTGTTAGTCCGCTTGATCATCCCGTGACGCTTGCCGGCCTGGGCGTACATAACCTTGCCGGTTCCGGTGATCTTGAACCGCTTCTTGGCGGCCGATTTCGTCTTGATCTTGGGCATTTTCGCTCCTCATAGGTCGCGAGCGCGCAAACGGCGCCGCTTCATGTTTGCTTGCGGGAAGCAAAGATCGACCGCCACGGCAGCCCTTATCAGCCGGGCGATCGAAGGCCGCGCGTATGACAGAAAAGGCGCAGGCTGGCAAGCGCGAGGGTGCGGGCGAGCCAGGCCGCCCCGCCCTACTCCGCCGCCTGGACCAGCGCGGGGCCGCTTTCGCCCTGCAGGCGTGCGCCGAGGCGGTCGACGTCGAGCAGCATCAGCATGCCCGCCGGCTCGCCGCGGGCGTTGCGGGTGGCGACGACGCCGAGCGCGGGGACATCGGTCTTCGAGGTCAGGTCGCGCAATGGCTGGAGTTCCGAGGCCGCGATCTCGGGGATGAGGCCGAGCGCATCGACGATCAGGCCCAGCGTGCGGCCGGCCGCACGCACGATGACGATCTGCTGCTCGTCGGAGGACGCATCGGGAATTCCGAGGAGCCGGGCGAGGCGCAGAACGGGCACCGGCTGGCCCTCATGCAGCTTGTAGCCAGCGAGCAGGCCGTCTCCCGCCTTCCTCGCCGAGGGCTTGAGGCCGGCGATATCGACCGCCTCGATGACGTCGCGGGCCCGCACGCCGAGCCAGTGCCGGCCGATATGGAAGGTCGCGACCTCGAAGGCCTCGACGCCGTCGGCCGGCTTCTGCGCGGCCAGAGCGACCGAGGCGGCGCCCGCCGCCGGGCGGGCCGCGCTGTCGGCCGCAACCATGCCGAGCGGCACGGCGCAGATCGCCACGACATCGGCACGGTGGCCGTCGCTGGTCTTGTACTCGCGATAGCCCTTCGAGAGCGCGGCGCCGACCGCCATGTGCTTGCCTTCGAAGCTGCGGATGGCGGCGAGGTCGCCGTCCCGCTCCAGCGCCGCGGGGTCGACCGGCAGGGGACTGGCATCGCCGACGGCAAAGCGCGGGTCGCTCGAGGAGAGGATCTGGCCGTCGCTGCCGACCAGAATGGTGAAGGCGCCCGTCAGGGCGGCGCCGTCCTCGGCCTTCGGCAGGGAATCGGCGAGGATGGCGGCGAATTGAGGCGTCGAATCGAAGACGATAGCGATGCCGCCGAGCGCCCTGCCGCAGACGGGGCTCTGCACCGCGGCGGTGTAGATCAGGGTCGGCGCCCCATCATAGAGCGGTGTCGGCTCGAATCCGGAGACGGCATAGTGCTGGCCTGTGCGCAGGGCGAGCGTGCGGGCCACCCATTCGGCCTCGAGCGACTGCCCGACGAGATGAGCCTGCGAAGGCTGCGAGACGGCGACGACCACACCCTGCGTGTCGAACAGGATGAGGTTGCTGTAGACCGTGTAGAGCGCGTTGATCGTGGCGAGGATCTCGCCGCAGAGCCGGCGCCCCTCCGGCGAGGGCGCCGCGAGGACGCGGGCGAAGCTCGCATTTAGCGCCCACCAACGGCAGTCATTGGCGCGCTCGTAGAGATTGCGGTCCATCACGTCGATGGCGAAGGCGGCGCGCGAACGGCACTTCTCCATGATGGCGGCGACGACGGTGCGGTGCAGATCGCCGATCGAGGCGTCGCAGACCGCCTGTGTCTTGCGGCCGGCGCTGGAGATCTCCCAGAGCAGTATCTTCGAGAAAGCGGCATTGGCGGCCGTCGAGCCGGCCTGGCGGATCGAGCCGTTCCAGACCGAGCGGTTGAGATCGCCCTGGATCGCCGCCGCCTGGCGCGAGACGTTGCGCAGCTCGGCCGAGAACAGCCCGGCCTGGCTGGTAACCGCGGCGAGCAGGTCCTCGTCGATGCCCTTGCCGAGTTCGCCGTCGTCCTGGTCGAAGGCGGCCTCCAGCGGGATCAGCCCGAGGCCGAGCCAGCCGGGGCCCATATAGCCCTGATAGCCGGCCGTGCCGCAGGCCATGGCGAGATATTGCCGCCCGCCGAGGCGGATCACCGGATCGCGCCCCTGCAGGGCCGAAGGCGAGAGCTTCAGCCCGGCCGGAAGCTGGATCGGGCAGGAGCCGGCGATGACGTCGCCCTCCGGGGAGACACAGCCCAGCACGGTCCAGTCATGCTCGGGCAGCAGCTTGCGGAAGATGCCCTCCATCTCGTCGGCGAGCCGGAAGACAAGGACGAGTACGCCGAGCGGGCGCTTGGCGGCATCCTCGACGCGCCAGGCATAGACCAGGGCCTTCTCGTCAGCGACGAAGTCGACGACGCCGTAATGCTCGACATAGGCGCCGGTCGAGGTCAGGGCCTCGTCGATCAGGGGGTGGCGCGCCTGCTGTGCCGCATGCGGCTGGAGACGGGCGCGGATCGCGCCGTCGCGGTCGACCAGCACGATGTCGGAATAGACGGAGTATTTCGCGACATAGTCGCGGAAGCGCGCCTCGATCGCCGCCCGCGCCTCGGACGAATTGGGGGCCTCCAGCATCTCGCGGATGTCGGTGTCGGCGGCGAGGAAGCCGATATCGGCGGTGCGCTCGAAGAGATTGCGGACCAGCACGTCGATGGCGTTCTGCGCCTTGATGCGCAGATCGGTCATCACCTTGTCCCGCGTCTCCTTGGCGAGATGGCCGAGCAGGCTCGCAGTGAGCTTCTCGAAGGCGGAGCGCGTGCCCGACATCTCGGTGGCGTTGCCCGAGAGTTGACCGAGCAACGTCAGCGTATCCCAGGACGCCTGCAGGCGGTCGAAGACCTGCCGGTAGTCGTCGATCGCGCGCATGTGCCGGATCAGGCCGGCGAGCGCCGGATCGATCTCGGGTCCTCCAGTCATCGTAGGCAAGTCGCAGGCGCCTCCGGTAGGCCGTCGCCCGTCGGTCCAGCACCGGACGAGGGACGCGAGCAATCGCAGCCGACCGGCTGCGACGCGGGCGGCAGAAGATCATCAACCGCGCTGATTCGCATCCGCTCGCGAAGGTCTCGCTGCATAAATTTCAAGCAGGCGCCCGCGCGAAAGGCGCGGCAATGACAAGTGACTTTACGTCAATGTGAGCATTCAGCGCGCCCGATACACGAGCGGGAACTGCTCCGGCTTAGTCGTCTTGCCGTCGCAAGCGACCTTTTCACGGTATTCGACCAGGACGAATTCTCCGTCGGCGCCAACGCGATGGCGCTCATAGACCCCGCAATCGCCATCGCTGCGGCCGAGCGCCGTGCCGGTGACGGTGCGGGTCTTCACGTCCCATTCCGGCGACATCAGCTCGGCGGGAGCGCTCGTGCGCTTCTTGCCGGGAGGAGCCTTGAAGCTCAGGAAGCGCAGATTCTGCGCCGGCTCCGGCAGGTAGACCAGCGCATAGACGGCATTGGCCTGGATGTTGAAGCGCTGGCAGGGGAGTTCCCAGATCGCCGATTCCTCCGACATCTGGAAGCCGGTGACGCCGGTCTTCAACATATCCGGGTCGCAGCCGAAACGGCTCTTGAGCGTCGCCGGCAGCGTGCGCGGGATCTGGGCGGGCCTGACGGCGTAGCGGCTGAAGATGCCGTCCAGACCCGCAGGCGCCCCAGCAGCCGCAGGCGGGGCCGCGGGGGGCGGGGCTGCCGCGGGCGCGGTCATGCAGCCGGCCCCACCCTTCACGGGCACACGCGCCTGCTGCTTGCCGGCCATCGACACGGTCAGCGTGCCGCTCTCGATTTCCACCGCCTCGCCCTCGATCTCGCCGAGCTTGAGGTCGAGCACGGCAAAGCCGTCATCGGCGCCGAGTTTGTAGAGCTGGTAGGGGTAGAGGCCGTAGCCGCCGACCTTGCCGCCGATCGCCACGCGCGTCAGCGTCAGGATCCTCTCGCCAACCTTGATGCGCGCCGGCTGGCGGGCGTGGTTCTGGCCGCTCAGGGCCTCGGAAAAGATGAAGGCGTAGCGGTCCTTGTCGGGGTCGCGGTTGGCCTGCCACAGCGCAACCGAGCAGCCTTTCGAGCGGTCGACCTCCGCCTTGTCGAAGAGCTTCAGGTCGAGCTTGGTCTCGTCGGGCTTGGCCGGCGCCGGGGCCTGGGCGGGCGGGGGCGTCTGGGCTGCGAGCGGCCCCGCGGATGCGGCTGCCAGCAATAGCGCGGCCAACGCCGTCGCAAATCCATTCGACCCCATATTCCTGCCCCCCGCAGCGGCCGCGCCTGTCGCAAGCGCCGGTCCGTCCAGGGTCACATTATTCAAGGACCGGGCGAGGGAGAACCTGAAAGTGACGCTCGGTCAGAGCCCTTCGATTCGCCGCAGTGCCTCGAAGTGCTTTTCCGACTGGAAGACCAGCACCTGGCGCCATTCGCGTGCGGTGGCCTCGATCTCGGCGTCGGGAATCAGCTTCAACGGCCGGCGGGTGGACATCGCCAGCACCTGCTGGCGGCAGGCGCGCTCGAGGAAATAGAGATCGTCGAAAGCGACGGCCACCGAGGGACCGCCGATGGTGACGCCGTGATGGGCGAGGAAGGTGATGTCCGCGCCGGCCTCGGCCTTGTTGGCGGCGACGATGGCCTCGCCCTCGCTCTCGTCGAGCGCCAGCCCGCCGAAATGGTCGACATAGAGCGTCCGGCCATGGAAGCGGCAGGCGGTCTGGTGCGCCATCTCGAGCCGCCCGCCCTCGACCATGGTCAGTGCGGTCGCATAGGGCATGTGGACATGCAGCACGGCGACATGGCGCGGATTGGCCTTGTGGGCGGCGATGTGGATGTTGCGGGCGGTCGCCTCGACCTCGCCCTCCCCTTCCAGAACCTGGCCGCGCTCGTCGATCAGCAGCAGGTCCGAGGGCCTCATCTCCGACCAGTGAACGCCATAGGGGTTGATCAGGTAGCGCGGGCGGCCGTCCGGACCATCCGGCAGCGCAACCGAGAAGTGGTTACAGATACCCTCGTTCAGGTCGAACTTCGCGGCGAGGCGCAAGGCGGCGGCGAGATCGCGGCGCTGGCTGGTGATGCTGGGCTGGGTCATGGCAGGCGCTCGCGGTTCGGTCGGGTCGCTGCGACCCAAGCATCGCTGGCCCCGACATGACAAGGCCCGGCACTGGGGCCGGGCCTGATGCCGATTGCATGGCGCGAGCGCTCTAGCGCGGCGCCAGCACCATGACCATCTGGCGGCCTTCGAGCTGCCAGTCGCTCTCGACCTTCGCGGTCTCGGCGAGATCCGCCTTGACGCGCTCGAGCACCTTCACGCCGAGATCCTGGTGGGCCATCTCGCGGCCACGGAAGCGCAGGGTCACCTTGACCTTGTCGCCCTCCTCGAAGAAGCCGAGCATGGCCTTCATCTTGACGTCGTAGTCGTGCTTGTCGATGCCGGGACGGAGCTTGATCTCCTTGATCTCGATGGTGCGCTGCTTCTTGCGCGCCTCGGCGGCCTTCTTCTGCTCCAGGAAGCGGAAGCGGCCATAGTCGAGAATCTTGCAGACCGGAGGCACGGAGTTGGGGGCGATCTCGACGAGGTCGAGACCGGCATCCTCGGCAATCTTCAATGCCTCGAAGAACGACACCACGCCGCGATTGGCGCCGGTATCGTCGATGAGCTGAACCTCACGGACGCCGCGGATGTCGCGATTGGAGCGCGGACCGTCTTTGGTCGGGGTCGGAGCGGCACGGAAAGGACGACGAATGGCTGTATTCTCCTGTGAACGGCGCTTCAGGCGCCCATGGCCAGACACATTGCACAAAGACGCGCGTTGTCAATGGACGAGGGCCGGCAGCCTGTGACGAATGGTCCCTAGATCGGGATCGCGCGCGTTTTCGGCAAGGGCTGGCGGCTCAATCCGAGCCTCTGCCCTCGAGGAGGGCGCAATAGACGTCGAGCGTGTCGCCCACCATCGTCTCCAGCGAGAAGTGTCGCTCGACATGGCGACGGGCCCGCAAAGCGAGGTTGTCCCGCGCGGAAGGGCGCAGGGCGAGCGCTCCCGACAGGGCGTCGGCCAGCGCCGCGGCGTCGCCTGGCGGGACGCGCCAGCCGGTGCGCTCGTTGGGCGGTGTCTGCGGCGGGGCGAGCACCGTCTCGGGCACGGCGCCGAGATCGGAGACCACGACGGGAGTGCCCATCGCCTGCGCCTCGACAGCGACACGACCGAAGGCCTCGGGCTCGGTCGAGGGCACGGCGACGACCGCGGCGGCGAGCAGGGCGGCCGGCATGTCGCTGCAATGCCCGACGCGGCGCACCCGCCCCTCCAGTCCCGCCCTGGCGATGAGCTGGTCGAGCTCGCGGACATAGCCGTCCCGCCCCTGGTGGTCGCCGGCGAGGATGAAGGCGGTGTCGGTGTCGCCGCCGTCGCGCAGGATCCGCGCGGCCTCGATCAGCACGCGCTGGCCCTTCCAGCCCGTCAGCCGGCCGGGCAGCAGCACGATCTGCTGATGCGCCCGGATGCCCCAGCCGGTGCGCAGCGCCTGGATGCGCTCGGGCGCGACCGCCTGCGGCGCGAAGGCCGAGAAATTGGTGCCGCGGTTGACGACGCGGATACGGTCCCGGGCGAAGCCGTGCTTGGCCAGGATCAGCTCTGCCGTATAGGCCGAGTTGGCGATGACGACGTCGCCGCGCGCCATCACCGAATTGTAGAGCGTCTTCACGGCCGAACGGCTGGCATAGGAGCCGTGATAGGTGGTGACGAAGGGCAGGCGCAGCAGCCGCGCCGCGGCCAGCGCCACCCAGGCAGGGGCACGCGAGCGGGCATGGATCAGCTCGACGCCCTCCTGCCGGCAGAGCAGCACGAGCCTGCGCACGTTCATCGCCATGGCGAGCGGGTTCTTCGACGCGGCCGGGAACGGCAGCCAGACGCCGCCCTTGGCCTGCAGTTCGGCGACCAGACGGCCACCTTCGGTCGCCACCAGCGCCCGGGCACCGACATCGGTCAGGCCCTTGGCGATGTCGACGGTCGTGCGCTCGGCCCCGCCCGCCTCGAGATCGGGGATGATCTGGAGGATCGTCCGCCCGACCAGCGGATGGGACTCGGTCGAAGGCAGGGACAGATGCGCGCCGGGCTGAAAAGACATATTCACCGTTCTGAAACGCCACCTTGTCGCTGCGCGGTCGAGCCCGCGCCTGTTCTCGTCGGCGCGACTATGCCTGCCCAGGGGCGTGTCGGGCAGCCTATATTCGCGCCGAACCGCCGATTCGTCACAGGAGATTTGCGTTGGAGCGCGAGGCACCGCAATGGCTGGAGGTCGGAGACGGCGAAGATCGCCGCCGCCTCGCCCTCCTCTCGCAGCCCGGAGAGGGCGCGCCGGTCGTCTGGCTCGGCGGCTTCCGCTCCGACATGCGCGCCACCAAGGCCGAGGCTCTGGCGCAGTGGGCACGTGAGACCGGCCGGCCGTTCCTGCGCTTCGATTATGCCGGCCATGGCGAAAGTGGCGGCGACTTCGCCCGCTGGACGCTGTCGCACTGGCTCGAAGACGCGCTGTCGGCGATCGAGGCTCGCTGCGCTGCCCGCCCCATTCTCGTCGGCTCGTCGATGGGCGGCTGGCTGGCGCTGCTGGCGTCGCGCCGGCTGCTGGGAACGGCGCTGGCGCCAGCCGGCCTCGTGCTGATCGCGCCGGCGGTCGACTTCTCGGAAGAGCTGATGTGGGCGCAAATGCCGGAAGCGATCCGGCAGACCATCCTGCGCGACGGCGTCTGGATGCGCCCGTCGGAGTATTCGCCGGAGCCGACCCCGATCACGCGGGCCCTGATCGAGGATGGGCGACGTCACCTGATGTTCGGGTCGGAGATCCGCACCGGCTGCCCCGTGCACATCCTGCAGGGCATGCAGGATCCGGACGTGCCCTGGCGCCAGGCCTTGAAGCTGGTCGAGCATCTGTCGGGCGACGCCGTCAGCCTGACGCTGATCAAGGACGGCGACCACCGGCTTTCGACGGCGCAGGACATCCTGCGCCTGCAGGCGGCGGTCGCGGGAATCGCGACCGCGCCCTGAGCGCGTCAGTGGACGCTGACCATCCGCAGGTCATGCTCCCAGGCGTTAGCGGTCGCCGCCTCGCGCGAATCGGTCACCAGGATCGGCGCGCCATCCGCCGAGAGCAGGGCGAAGAGCTGCAGGCCCGACTGGATCTCCGGCGCCTGCGGGAAGATCCGCAGCAGCTCGTCGGATGTCATCGACTTGAGATAGGCAACCTCGCCCGTACCCAGCGCGGCGAATTCCGCAGGGGTCAGGGGGGTCATCCGGATCATCGTGCTGTCTTCGTTCATCGCGCCCTCCTTCAGAGCAGTGCGAGTGCGGTTACAAGATTACGATCTCAATCATGAACGGATGCAAAAACCGCGCTCGCATCCTTCGTGACCTTCAAACAGGCTCGTCGCGACTGACGATATCGATACGCCGGATAAGCCTTTCCGGTTCCGGGCGGACGAGATCGATGGCCAGCAGGCCGTTCGACAGATCCGCGCCCAGCACCTGCATGCCATCGGCCAGCAGGAAGCTGCGCTGGAACTGACGCGCCGCGATGCCCCGGTGCAGGAACTGCCGCGTCTTGTCGTCGATCTGGCGGCCCCGGATCGTCAACTGGTTCTCTTCCAGCGTGATCTCGAGCTGGTCGCGGGCGAAGCCGGCCACAGCAAGCGTGATGCGGAGCCGGTCCGGCTCATCGCCGGAGCGGGCGAGCCGTTCGATGTTGTAGGGCGGGTAGCCTTCGCTGGCGCCTTTCGCGACCCGGTCCAGAGCGCGTTCGATGTCGTCGAAGCCGAGGAGAAACGGATGGGACAGACTGGGCGTACGCGTCATTCCCAGGACCTTGCCTGACGGTGCCGGAGCCCGCGAGGGCGCTCCCGATCGACCGGGGCCCAGACATCCGGCGCCCCGCGGGCGGAAGGCGAAGCCCTTCCGCTTGCTCAACGATATGGCGATCCGTGGGGCGGCTTCAAGAGCCGCAGCAACCCCACCGGGGCGGTGGAACGTCGCGGAAACGGGGCGGGACGGGTGGTACAGCCACCCCGGCTTGAACGGGGGACCTCTAGATCCACAATCTAGCGCTCTAACCAACTGAGCTATGGCTGCCCGCACCCGGCGCGTGGCGATCGGTCGCTTTCGCGAGATCGGCGGCGGCGCGGAACCTAGAGCCGGAACCGCGGGAATGCAACCCGCGATTCATGGGCTTTTTCCGCCCTTCTCCACGCGCCCGTTCGCCGCTCTCCTCAGGGCTTGCCGATCGCCTTGCCGGCGATGCGCGCGAGTTCCTTCAGATGCTCGGCATAGGATTCGTAGGAGCGCCGCACGGCCTTGGCCTGAAGCGCCACCGCATCGGCGGCGCTGTCGGTGCGCGCGAGCGTCTCGGCCTCGCCCAGACGCGCCTGGAGCTCGGAGCAGGCATGGTCGAGCATGCTCGCCTGCAGCGCACCGAAGGCCTTCGCCATCGCCAGCGTCTGCGTCATCACCGTGCCGGTGGCGATCGCGGCGAATTCGGGCGGGCGCGGCAGCGGCATCGCGGCCAGCGAAGGCGCCGGCTTCGCCTCGACCTTCGCGGCGGCGGCTTCGATCGTCTTCTCGGCCAGCTTCGTCACGGTGGCGGTCGCCGCGGCGGCCGACTCGACGGCAGTGTTCGCGACCTTCTCGACCGCCTTGGCGACAGCCTGCGGCTTGATCGCGGCGACGACCGGCGCGACGGGCTTGGCGGGCGCTGCTTTCGGCGCGGGAGCCGACACGACCTTGGCGGGCGCGCTGGTGCGGGCCGCCGCCTTCACCGGGGCTTTGGCGGCGGGAGCTTTGGCGGCGGGAGCGTTGGCCGCGACCTTGCCGACCGGAGCGGGAGCCGCCGGGGGCGCAGGCGTCTTCGCCACGGGTGCGGCCGCCACGGGCTTGGCAGAGACGGGGTTGGCAGGAAGTGGCTTGGAGGAAGCCGTGGCCGCCGATGCCTTGGGCGCTTCGGCGGGCTTGGCCAGGACCGCAGGCTTCGACATCTCGACGGGCTTGGATGTCTCCGTAGCCTTCAATGCTTCAACAGGCTTGGATGCTGCAGCAGGCTTGGGGGCATCTGCGGGCTTGGGCGCCTCGGCAGCCTTGGGCGCCTCGGCGGCCTTGGGCATGCTCGTCTGAGCGGCGGGGGCCTTCGGAGCGGCGGGCTCGGCCGGCAGCGGGCCCGAAAGGGCCTTGACGGGAGACAGGCTGACCGGGGCCTTCGACTTGGTGCGGGTCGGGGCGGGCTTGACCATCGCGGTTCTCCTTCAGCGCGGCAATGACGGCGCGGCCGGTCGCTGTGGCCGTCCGTCCGGGGGGCGCGCCGGTTCTGTCCGGATGACCAGTCGGCGCAGTCGCGGCCGCCGGGCGGCGGCCGCGTCGTCGGTATCAGGCTTATTTGGGCTTGGCGGCCTTCGCCACGGTCTCGGCCGTCTTGGTCGCGACATCCTGCGCGGCCGTGCCGATTTCCTTGAGCTGCGCCTGCAGCGCGGCCATCTGCGCCTTCATGAACTCTGACTGATGCGCCATGACCTCGGTGATGTCCTTGGACTGCACCAGCTTCTGGGCGAGGTCGAAGGCGGCCGCGACATTGTTCTCGGCATAGGAGATCGCCTTGCGGGCGGCGTCATGCGTGCTGACGCGCGCCGTCTCGGCCGAGCCATGAGCCGAATCGACGGCTTTGGCGGCGGCGCCGATGAAGCCGTCGAAAGCCTTGCGGGCCTGCTCGACGCTGCGCTCGGCGAATTCGCGCATCTCGGTGGGGACTTCGTAAGGGGTCTTGATTGCCATGGGTGGTCCTCCTGTTGAGCGCCGCTATCCTGAAAGCCGTTCCCGGCCGGCTGCACCGGCCGCGGCTCCATCTTTATTGTGCGGTGCAATATCATTATTGCGCCGCAATGACAATCTTAGCGCGATCCGCCCGCCAGCGTTAACGCTGTTTCGAGTCGGGACGGGACGGCGCACCTGCACTCATGGCGCCAGGAGGATTTGGCCGCTATTAAGGCTTTGTTAGGCATAATGGCGCCGAGCTTGAGGGCGCCAACCGAGAGCAGGCAGGCATGAGCGAGGCCGGACGGGACTGGGCAGGGCTGGGAACGGCAGCGGCGGCGGACGAGCATCTCGCCTCCTTCGCGGCCGACGGCGCACTGCTGCTCTGGGACCGGGAGGCCGACAGGCCGGGCCACGCCAATGCGGCGGCGCAGGTTCTGCTCGCCACGAGCGGCAATCTGCCTGCGGCGACTCGGCAGCGGCTGGCCCTCCTCGCCGGTGGCCTGGCCTCGCGGCAGGGCGTTCGGCTCGAGCGGCTGCGGCTGACCTCTGGCTTCGCGGCGACGCTGGTGACCTGCGGCTGCAAGCTTCTGGACGGAGACGAAGCCGGCCCCGTGCTGGCGCTCGCAATCCAGGCCTCCGAATTGCGGCGGCTGGGAATCACCCCCCCGCCCCCCGCCGCCCCCGCGCAGGAACCCGCGCCCCTCGCTGCGGCCGAACCGGCGCCCATTGCGAACGCAGTTCCCCCTGCTCGCGCCATCCGCTTCCTCTGGCAGAGTGACACCGAGGCCCGCATCACCAGCCTGTCGGCGAATCTCGTGGAGCTTGCAGGCCCCGAGGCCGTTTCTTCCTTCACGGGCCGCCTCTGGTCCGAACTGATCGGCGCGACGATTGCCGACCGTACGGGCGGGCTGCTCGCCCGGCTGACCGGCAGCACGACCTGGAGCGGGCACGAGATCCTCTGGCGGACGGGGCCGGATGAGGGCGCGCGTGTCGAACTGTCCGGCGTGCCGGTGCTCGACGCCGCACGTCAGGTCGCCGGTTTCCGCGGCTTCGGGCTGGTCAGGCCCGGCGCGCGCGAGGCCTTCCCCGCGCCAGAGCCGACGCAGTCGCTGACGGAGGCCGAGCCGGACGCGCCCATCGAGCCTCAGGACGAAGTGGTCGAGGCCCCTCTGCTCCAGCCCGATCCGGTCGAGGCGCTCGATGCCGCGGTGGTGGCCCCCGCCGAGGCGATGATCGAGGAGGAGGATGTCTCCGCCGCGACCGCAGCCGAGGCTGTCGACGAGACGATCGCGGACGAGGCTCAGCTGCCCGCCGAGGACGAGGCCGATCCGGCCGATCTGGCGGCTTTCTCCGACCCGGACGACGACGCGGTTGCCACGGCACCCGCCGTGGAGCCGAGCGCGGCAACCGAGGAGAACGCGTCGGGCGATGCCGGCACTGCGCCTGCTCCGGCGGCGCCCGGCAACATCGTGCCGCTGCGCAACGGCCATCTGGCGCCGGTGCGGCCGATCATCGAGCCGTCCAAGACCCATCTCAGCTCCGCAGAGCGCAACGCCTTCCGCGAGATCGCCAAGGCGCTGGGCGCCCGCATGGCCGGGGACGACGAGACGGCGGCGCCGCGCCTGCCACCGGCTGCACCGCTGCGCCTGAAGGACAGGGAGGCCGCCGCATCCACCGATGCCGATGCCCAGGCCGAGCCGGCGGCTGCCGCGCCCGAGGGTCGGCCCGACGGCGGCAGGGCGGCGGCGGCAAAGCCGCGCCGGACCAATTCCCATGCCGATCTGCTCGACAAGCTGCCGATCGCGGTTCTGGTCAACCGCGACGACACGCCGCTCTACGCCAACCGGACGATGCTCGACCTGCTCGACTATGCCGATCTCGACGACCTTGCCTCGGGCGGCGGCGTTAGCCGGCTGATCAAGGACGCCGAGCGCACCGATGGCGGCGCGATGACGCTGCTCGACCGGCTGGGGCATCTGGTCAAGGTCGATGCCGTGCTGTCCAGCGTCTTCTGGCAGGGGGAAGCTGCCACGCTGATGGCCTTCCGCCATCCCGATGGTGGCGGCGAGGTGCCGGTGCTAACGCCGGAGGAGGCCGAGGAGGCGGAGTTGGCGGCCGAGTTCGAGGCTGAAGCCTTCGAAAGCGCCGCCCGCGTCGAGGCGCTCCGGCTCGACGCCGATGTGCGCGACGCGCGCATCGCCGAGCTCGTCGCGATGCTCGACACCGCCACCGATGGCGTCGTCACGGTGGATGAGCGCGGCCGCATCCTCTCGCTCAACAAGACCGCCGAGGCGCTGTTCGGCTACGACCAGCGCGAGGTTACGGGCGAGCTGTTCACGCTGCTCTTCGCGGGCGAGAGCCATGCGCCGGCGCTGGACTATCTCGAGGGGCTGAAGGGCGGCGGCGTCGCCTCGGTGATGAATGACGGCCGCGAGGTCGTCGGCCGCGTCCGGCAGGGCGGCAAGATCCCGCTGTTCATGACCATGGGCCAGATCGCGGAAGGCACGGAGCGGCGCTTCTGCGCGGTGCTGCGCGACATCACCGCCTGGAAGAAGACCGAGGGCGAGCTGGTCGAGGCGCGCAAGGCGGCCGAGAAGGCCAGCGCCCAGAAATCCGACGTGCTCGCCAAGATCAGCCACGAGATCCGCACGCCTCTGAACGCGATCATCGGCTTTGCCGAGGTCATGGCGGAGGAGCGTTTCGGGCCGATCGCCAATGAGCGCTACAAGGAATATCTGCGCGACATCCACCAGTCGGGCGGCTACGTCATCAGCCTGGTCAACGACCTGCTCGACCTCGCCAAGATCGAGGCCGGCAAGCTCGATCTCGACTTCGTCAGCGTCAATCTCAACGAGATCGCGCTCTCGGCGGTCAGCCTGCTGCAGCCGGAGGCGCAGCGCGGCCGCGTCGTGCTGCGCTCAGGGCTCTCGCCGAAGCTGCCGCCGGTTGTCGCCGACCAGCGCTCGATCCGGCAGATCGTGATCAACCTGCTCTCCAATGCGGTGAAGTTCACCGATGCCGGCGGTCAGGTGATCATCTCCACCGCGCTGGGCGACCAGGGCGAGGCGATCCTGCGGGTCCGCGACACCGGCATCGGCATGGACGACAAAGAGATCGAGCTGGCACTCGAGCCCTTCCGCCAGGTGCCGACGACACGGCGCGCCGGCGGTACGGGTCTGGGCCTGCCGCTGACCAAGGCGCTGGTCGAGGCCAACCGCGCCGCCATGTCGATCACCTCCGTCAAGAAAGAGGGCACGCTGGTCGAGATCACCTTCCCGCCGCAGCGCGTGCTGGCGGGCTGAGGCGGCCTCGGGAGGCCGGCGTCGAGCCGGCCCCCTCTCATGGCTCTCAGAGCAACGTGCCCGTCAGGATCGCGGCGGCGACGCCGAAATAGATCACGAGGCCGGTGACATCGACCAGCGTCGCCACGAAAGGCGCCGAGGCCGAGGCCGGATCGAAACCCAGCCGCTTCAGCACAAAGGGCAGCATCGAGCCCGTCAGCGAGCCGAAGGTGACAATGCAGACGAGCGTCGCGCCAATCGTGGCCGCGACCAGCAGCCAGTGCGGGCCATAATCGTAGAGACCGAGCTTCTGCCAGGCGACGATCCGCGCGATGCCGATGGCGCCGAGGATGGCGCCCAGCGTCATTCCCGTCGGCAGTTCGCGCAGGGCGACGCGCCACCAGTCCTTCAGCGAGATCTCGCGCAGCGCCAGCGCGCGGATGATCAGCGAGGTCGCCTGCGAGCCGGAATTGCCGCCCGAGGACATGATCAGCGGGATGAAGAGCGCGAGCACGATCGCCTTCTCCAGCTCGGCCTCGAAGACCTGCATCGCCGAGGCCGTCAGCATCTCGCCGACGAGCAGGATCGAGAGCCAGCCGGCCCGCTTCCGGATCATGGTCAGGAAGCCGATCTGGTCGTAGCGCTCGTTCAGCGCCTCCATGCCACCGAGCTTCTGCACGTCCTCGGTCGTCTCGGCGATCATCGTGTCGATCACGTCGTCGACCGTAACGATGCCGATGACATGGCCGGCCACGTCTACCACCGGCACCGCCAGCAGATTGTATTTCGAGATCAGCCGCGCGACGTCCTCGCGGTCCGCGCCGGGCGTCACGGTGACCGGCTTGTGGGCGGGGGCGAGCGTGGTGATGGCGGCGCCCGGATCGCCGCTGAGCAGCCGCCGCAGCGGCACGGCGTGAAGCAGGACGCCGCTGGCGGGATCGCGGACATAGATCGAGTAGACGGTCTCGCGCGAGCGCTCGACCGTGCCGATGTGGCGCAGCGTCTGCGCCACCGTCCAGTCGGCGGGGACGCTGACGAACTCGGTCGTCATCAGCGAGCCGGCGCTGCCCTCCGGATAGGTCAGCAGCCGCGTCACTGCGGCATGGGTCGGCGCATCGAGGCGCCGCAGCAGCCGCGCCCGGGCAGGCCCGTCCGTGCGGGCGAGCACGTCCGTCACCCGATCCGCCGACATGGCGTCGAGGAAGGCGGCGGCGCGCTCCTCCGGCAGCAGGGCGAGCACGGCCGGGGCCGTCTCGAAGGCAGGCTCGTCCAGAACCTCGACGGCGCGCTCGAAGGGCAGCGCCAGCAGGATCGCGGCCGCGCTGCGCGCGCCCTGATCCTCGAGCGTCTCGACGATGTCGGCGACGTGCTCGCTGGCGAGGCTCGCAGCGAGGGTGTGGGCGAGAAGGTCCGCCGGCACGCTGGCGCCGCGGATGGTGTCGCGATCGACGATCTCGTTCATCGGCTTGTTCCTCGTGATCGGCCGTCAGGGCCGATCACGGGCGAGCCGGGGCGTCCCGGTCAGGCTTGCGCGTCGGCGGCAGACGGCATCGACGGTCGACTGGGACTGTCGCTGGGCATCGGGATAGGGTTCCTGGTGAGCGGCGAGCCGAGCCGGCCTGCCGTGCCGTATCCCCTGCTCCCGCGCGGCGGCCGGGTCAATCGAGCGGGCGATGCGGCATCGGCGAAACGGCGTTGCCCTCAGCGCATGGGCAGGCCGGAGCGGACGTGCATTGGCGTGGCGCGGGGCGCCTCCTATGGTGCGGCCGCCGCCCGATGACCGGGTGGCGCCGGCCCGATGGAGAGCCCTTCCGATGACCCTGACGATCTATGGCTGCTACCGCTCGCGCGCCTCGCGCAACATCTGGCTGGCCAACGAGCTCGGGCTCGCCTTCACCCATGTCCCGGTGATCCAGGTCTACCGCCTACCCGACCCGAAGGCGCCGGGCGCGCCCATCCACACGCAGAGCCCGGAGTTCCTCGCGGTCAATCCGAAGGGGCAGATCCCGGCGATCGACGATGGCGGCTTCAAGCTGCAGGAATCGCTGGCGATCAACCTCTATCTCGCGCGTAAGCATGGCGGCCCGCTGGCGCCCAAGGATGCCCAGGAGGAAGGGCTGGCGGTGATGTGGTCGCTCTGGGCGAGCACGGCGGTCGAGAGCCATGCGCTCAACATCCAGTACCACATGGCGGCCTATCCGCCGGAGAAGCGCGATCCCAAGCTGGTCGAGGCGGCACTCGCCGCGCTGCCGGCCCCCTTCGCGGTGCTCGACAAGGCGCTGGCCGCGGGCGGCGGCTTCGTCATGGGCGGACGCTTCACGGTGGCCGACATCAACGTCGCCGAGATCATCCGCTACGCCAAGCCGGCGGCGCAGCTCTTCGAGGGGGCGCCGCATGTGAAGGCCTGGCTCGACGCCTGCCATGCCCGCCCCGCCTTCCAGGCGATGTGGACGGCGCGCGACGCGGAAGCCGCCTGAGCCGCAGCCGCATTCGGGATGACAGGATCCGGGTGGCCGCACGGCCGCCCGGAGCCTACTGACGCGGGCTGACGGTCCGGGACGGACAGATGCCGCGATGACCATGCCCATGCCTGCCCTGCCAACCCGGATGTCCACGCTCGACTGGCTGATGCTGGCCGGGCTCTCGGTGCTGTGGGGCGGGTCCTTCTTCTTCAACGCGCTGGCGCTGGCGCAATGGCCGCCGCTGCCGGTTCTGCTCGTCCGGGTCGGGCTGGCGGCGCTGGCGCTGCTGCTCGCGGTGCGGCTGGCGGGGCTCTCGATGGCGGTGGGCCGGAGCATCTGGCTCGCCTTCTTCGGCATGGGCGTGCTCAACAACCTGATTCCGTTCAGCCTCTTTCTCTGGGGCCAGCAGCAGATCCCGAGCGGGCTCGCCTCGATCCTGAACGCGATGACGCCAATCTTCACCGTGCTGGTGATGCACGCCTTCGGCGGCGAGCGCGCGACGCCGCGCAAGCTCGCCGGCATCCTTGCGGGCTTTGCCGGCGTCGCGATCCTGATCGGGCCGGATGCGCTCTCGGGGCTCGGCCTCAACCTGCTGGCACAGCTCGCCTGCATCGGCGCGACGGTGTCCTACGCCTTCTCCGGGCTTTATGGCCGGCGCTTCCGCGCCTTGCCGCCGCTCGTCAGCGCCGCCGGGCAGCTCAGCGCCTCGACGCTGATGACCCTGCCGATCGTGCTGGTGGCGAGCCCACCCTGGGCCCTGCCCCTGCCCACGGCGCAGACGGCCTTCGCCCTGCTGGGACTCGCGCTGATCTCGACGGCGGCGGCCTATGTGATCTTCTTCAAGGTCATGCGCTCGGCCGGGCCGAGCAACGTCGTGCTGGTGACCTTCCTGATCCCCGTCAGCGCAATCCTGCTCGGGGTCGGACTTCTCGGCGAAAGCCTGCTGCCGCGCCATTTCGCCGGCATGGCGGCGATCTTCTTCGGGCTCGCGCTGATCGACGGGAGAATCCTGCAGGTGATGCGCCCATCCACAGCCTCGTGACTGGTCCCCATCCGGAGACGCGGCGGTTTATTGCCAATAAATTATGAATTGTTCTAGGGTCGCTTTCGCGGCATGAGCCGCTATCGGCTTTCGCGACGAGCACTGGAAGATATCGGTCAACGATACGCCAGAGGGGACCAGAGGGACACTCATGGACGTCAGGCATCTGCGATGTTTCATCGCAGTGGCGGAGGAACTTCATTTCGGCCGTGCCGCTGAGCGGCTGGGCCTCGCTCCCCCCGCCCTCTCCCGACAGATCAGCGCGCTCGAGGAAGAACTCGGCTGCAGCCTGCTGACGCGCACCACGCGGCAGGTCGCGCTGACGCGCGCGGGGCTGATCATGCTGGAAGAGGCCAAGGGCATTCTCGGGCGCATGGAGCATGCCTCGCGGGCCGTGCGCGAGGCCTCGCTGGCGTCCGGCAAGGTGCTGCGCATCGGCGCCATCGACGCCGCCTCGTCCAGCTTCGTGCCGGAGGCGCTGGTCGCCTTCCGCGAGCGCTATCCCGGCGTGCAGATCAAATTCGTCGAGGCGATGACCGCCGCTCTGGTGCAGATGCTGGAGACGGGCAAGCTCGACCTCGCTTTGACCCGGCCGCCGCGCAAGCCGACCGACTGCGCCTTCGAGGTGCTGCGCGTCGAGCGGCCGATCGTCGTCCTGAACGAGGCGCATCCGCTGGCGGCACGCGAGCATCTGACGATGCAGGATCTGGTCGGCGAGCCCTTCGTCGTGCCCTCCAAGCGGATCCGGCCCTTCGCCTATGATCTGGTGATGGCCTATTTCGAGAGCGTCGGCGCGGTGCCCAACGTCACCCTGGAGGCGACCGAGAAGCCGGCGATGATGTCGGCGGTCGCGGCCGGGCTCGGCATGGCGCTGGCACCAGACTGGGTCTCGCGCCTGAGTTTCCCGGGCGTCACGATGCGCCGTCTGCGCGGCGCGCTGCTCGACCCGCCGCCGCCCGGCGCGCTGGTCGGCATCGCCTGGCGGCCGCAGCAGCGGCTCGACGCCCGCGACGATTTCCTCGCGATCCTGCGGGAGAGCGTCACCCTGATCGACGAGCGGCAGGTCCTGCCCTTCGCCATTCCCGCCACGAAGCTGAAACGAACGGCCCGCCTCGTCGGGTCGGCTGTCGGAGGAGCCTGATGAGCTTGAACAAAATCGAAAAGGCGCAGGGCATCCGCGTCCGATCCACACAGGATCTCGCCGCCGGCGTGTTCATGATGCTGCTGGCTGGGCTCGCGCTGGTGCTCTCTAGCGACCTGCCCATGGGCACGCTGCGCCAGCTCGGACCGGGCATGCTGCCGAAGTCCTTCGCGGTGATCTGCGCCTTCCTCGGCGCGCTGCTGGTGATCTCCAGCCTGCGCTTCCACGGCGAGCAGCTCTCGGGCTGGTCATGGCGCGGCGTGCTGTTCGTGCTGGGCGCGGCCTGCGTCTTCGGGCTGTGCATCCGCGGTTTCGACATCGGCCCGATCCATGTGCCTCAGCTCGGCCTCGCGGTCGCCGGCCCGCTCGTCATCCTGATCTCGGGCCTGGCGGCGGATGATTTCCGCCCGAAGGAACTCGTGATCTTCGCGGTCGCCATGAGCACCGCCTGCGCCCTGCTGTTCAAATACGCGCTTTCGCTGCCGATCCCGCTGGCACCGTGGCTGCTGGGGATCTGATCTGATGGATATGTTCGCCAACCTCTCGCTCGGCTTCGGCGTCGCGCTGTCGCTGCAGAACCTCGCATTGTGCTTCGCCGGCTGCCTCGTCGGCACGCTGATCGGCGTGCTGCCCGGCGTCGGCCCGATCGCCACCATCGCCATCCTGCTGCCGATCACCTTCGGGCTCGATCCGGTGGGCGCGCTGATCATGCTCGCCGGCATCTATTACGGCGCCCAGTATGGCGGCTCGACCACGGCCATCCTGGTCAACATCCCCGGCGAGGCGACCTCGGTCGTCACCACGCTGGACGGCCACCAGATGGCCAAGCAGGGCCGCGCCGGCGTCGCGCTGGGCACGGCGGCGCTCGGCTCCTTCTTCGCCGGCTGCGTCGCGACCGTGTTTATCGCCGCGCTCGGCGCGCCGCTGACCAAGCTCGCGCTGCTCTTCGGCCCGGCCGAGTATTTCTCGCTGATGGTGATGGGCCTGTGCTTCGCGGTCGTGCTGGCGCGCGGCTCGATCCTGAAGGCCTTCTGCATGATCATGCTGGGCCTGCTGCTCTCGACCGTCGGCACCGACCTCGAGACCGGCCAGGAGCGCATGACCTTCGGCTTCGCGCCGCTGGCGGACGGCATCGACTTCGCCGTTTTGGCGATGGGCGTGTTCGGCTTCGCCGAGGTGCTGCGCAATCTCGAGAACCCCGAGACGCGCGACGTGGTGAAGACCAAGATCGGGCGGCTCCTGCCCGACTGGAACGACATCAAGCAGTCGACCGCTCCGGTGCTGCGCGGCACCTTCCTCGGCGGCATTCTCGGCATCCTGCCGGGCAATGGCGCGGTGCTCGGCCCCTTCGCGAGCTACACACTCGAGAAGAAGCTCGCCAAGGACCCGTCCCGCTTCGGCAAGGGCGCGATCGAGGGCGTGGCCGGTCCGGAATCGGCCAACAATGCCGGTGCCCAGACGGCCTTCATCCCGCTGCTGACGCTCGGCATTCCGCCGAACGCGGTGATGGCGCTGATGGTCGGCGCGATGACCATCCACGGCATCATCCCCGGCCCGCAGGTCATGACCAAGAACCCCGAGCTGTTCTGGGGCATGATCGCCTCGATGTGGATCGGCAACCTGATGCTGCTGGTCATTAACCTGCCGCTGGTCGGGCTTTGGGTGAAGCTGCTGCAGGTGCCCTACCGCCTGATGTTCCCGTCGATCCTGATCTTCTGCTGCATCGGCATCTATTCGGTGAACAACCAGCCGGTGGACGTGGCCTTCACCGCGATGTTCGGCCTGTTCGGCTACCTGCTGATCAAGCTCGGCTTCGAGCCGGCGCCGATGCTGCTTGGCTTCGTGCTCGGCAAGCTGATGGAAGAGAAGCTGCGCCAGGCGCTGATCATCTCGCGCGGGTCGTTCATGACCTTCGTCGAGCGGCCGATCTCGGCCGGGCTGCTGATCGTCGCCGTCGCCATTCTCGTGATCGCGCTGCTGCCGTCGATCAACAAGAAGCGCGACGAAGTGTTCACCGAATGACGGGCTTGCCGCGCCCCTGGCGCGGCCCCACCTTGCCTGCAACCATAATGAGGAAGGACCCGCCCATGAAGACAACAGCACTCGGCCTCGCGGCCGCCCTGTCGCTCGCCCTGACGGTCGGCGCCCAGGCGCAGGCCTATCCGACCAAGCCCGTGACGATGATCGTGCCCTTCGCCGCCGGCGGCCCGACGGACATCATCGCGCGTCTCGTCGGCGAGAACATGTCCAAGACGCTCGGCCAGCAGGTCGTGATCGAGAACGTCGCCGGTGCCGGCGGCACCACCGGCATCACCCGCGCGCTGACCGCGGCGCCGGACGGCTACACCATCGCGATGGGCCATCTCGGCACCTTCTCAGCGGCGCCCGCGACCTATCCCGGCCTGAAATACGACCCGATCAACGGCATGCAGCCGATCGGCCTGGCCGGCGGCACGCCGATCCTGATCGTCGCGCGCAAGAACATCGAGGCGACGGACCTGAAGTCCTTCGTCGCGGCGGTGAAGGCCAATCCGGACAAGTTCAACGAGGCCCATGCGGGCCTGGGCTCCGTCTCCTGGACGACCTGCACCCTGCTGAAGGGCCAGCTCGGCGTGCCGAAGCTCAACGCGGTCGCCTATCGCGGCACCGGCCCGGCGCTGAACGACCTCGTCTCCGGCCAGATCGACTTCATGTGCGACCAGATCGTCTCGGTCGCCGAGCAGGTGAAGGCCGGTACGATCAAGGCCTTCGCGGTTGCCTCGGCGCAGCGCTCGCCGGCCCTGCCGGACGTTCCCACGACCACCGAAGCCGGCCTGCCCGAGTACCAGATCGAGGCCTGGAACGGCATCGCCGCGCCGAAGGGCACGCCGAAGGAGGTCGTCGACCGCCTCGTCGACGCGCTGAACAAGGCGCTGAACGACGAGAACACCAAGAAGCGCCTGCTCGACCTGGGCACCGTGATGCCGACTGCCGCCGAGCGCACGCCGGATGGTTTCGCCGCGCTGATCAAGCGTGACGCCGCCAAGCTGGACCCGGCGCTGAAGGCCGCGCCCAAGTAGGCTGCGAATCTTCCGCCCGCCTCCGCGGCGGGCCTCTGTGACGGCGGGCCCCTGGCCCGCCGTCTGCGTTTCGGGCCCGCAGATCTCCGACGGACCGCCCCTCTGTCACCGTCGGCAACAAACCGTGACCGATCGTCGCGGAACCCTTCACAGTGCCGCTGGTTGTCTCGGCGAAATCCCTTTTCGTAAGGAGACCACCATGATCAAGAAGCTTGCTCTCGTCGCCGCGATCGTCGCGATCCCGGCCACGGCCTTCGCCCAGAACCAACCCTCGCCGGGCGCCACCGGTGGCGCGCTGAGCGGCGCGACCTCGGGCGCGATCGGCGGTGCCGTCGTCGGCGGCCCGGTTGGTGCGGCGGTCGGCGGTGTCGGCGGCGCGGTGGTCGGCGCCATCATTGGCGACGCCGCGACCCCGAAGTTCCGCACCTACGTCGTCGAGCAGGACGTGCCGTCCTATACCTATCGCGAGCAGGTCGCCGTCGGCGCCGTGCTGCCGGAGGATGGCGTGGTCTATCGCGAGGTTCCGGCGGAATACGGCGTGCAGGGTGGCTATCGCTACACCGTCGTCAACGGCCGCACCGTGCTGGTCGAGCCGCGCACGCGCCGCATCGTCCAGATCATCAACTGATCGCAGCGTCGCCCCAAGCGATGATTCAGGCCCGCCCCCGCAAGGGGGCGGGCTTTCGCATTCGTGATCTCCCGTTGGTCATCGAGGAGCTCGCGGCTCGGGTGACGCTGGAACATCGACGGTCCCGAAAGGTTAATTCGACAACCATCCACAACAGGGACATCCCATCATGATCAAGAAGCTCGCCCTCGTCGCCGCGCTCTCCGTGCTGCCGGCCACCGTCTTCGCCCAGAGCACCGGCCCGGCCGTGCGCGACCCGGCTGGCGGTGCGACCCGCGACCCCGCGCTCGGTGTCGGTGCTGGCGCCGGCGTCGGTGGGACCGTCCAGGCCCCGATGACCCGCGATCCGGCCGGCGGCACCATGATCGACGATTCCGCCCGGTTCCGCAGCTATGTGATGACCCAGGGCGTGACCTCCTACAGCTACACGCAGCCGGTCATCGTCGGCACCGTGCTGCCCGAGCAGGGCGTGGTCTACCGCGAGGTTCCCACCGAGTACGGCGCGAAGGGCTATCGCTACACCGTCGTCAACGACCGTGCGGTCGTGGTCGAGCCGCGCACGCGCCGCATCGTCCAGATCATCAACTGATCCCGCGCCGGGTATCTCGCCCGACGCAAAAGGAAGCCCGCCCCTGCGAGGGGGCGGGCTTTTCCGTGTTGGATATAAAGTGATGTCAGCGCGTGCCGAACATGCGGTCGCCGGCGTCGCCCAAGCCCGGCACGATATAGCCGTGGTCGTTGAGCTTCTCGTCGATCGCGGCCGTCCAGATCCGGACTTCCGGATGGGCGCCGCGCAGGCGCTCGATGCCTTCCGGTGCCGCCAGCAGGCAGACGAAGCGCAGATCCTTCGCGCCGCGCTCCTTGAGGCGATCGATGGCGGCGACGGCGGAGTTGGCGGTGGCGAGCATCGGGTCCATCACCACGATCATGCGGTCGGCGATGTCGGACGGCGCCTTGAAGTAATACTCGACCGCCTGGAGCGTGTCGGGGTCGCGGTACAGCCCGATATGGGCGACGCGGGCGGCCGGCACGAGCTCCAGCATGCCGTCGAGGAAGCCGACGCCGGCGCGCAGGATCGGCGCGAAGACCATCTTCTTGCCCGAGATTACCGGCTGGAGCGAGGTCTGCAGCGGCGTCTCGATCTCGATCATCTCGACCGGCAGGTCGCGCGTGACCTCGTAGCAGAGCAGCATGCCGATCTCGTTAAGGAGCTGGCGGAAGCTCTTGGTCGAGCGGTCCTTCTGGCGCATCAGCGTGAGCTTGTGCTGCACCAGCGGGTGATCGACGACGGTGACCCCGTCCTGCTGCTTGGTCATTCTCTCAGGCCCCTCATTCCTATTGCCGTGGAGGCTCGCGCCTCCATCAAACGCGCCGTCATCCCGGATGCAGCGAAGCGGAACTCCGGGATCCATCGTAGAGCTCCGTAGCCCTCCGATGGATCCCGGAGCTGCGCGGCTTTCGCCGCTTGTCCGGGATGACGGCGTGGTTCAGTGCAAATCCGTCGCGCGTCTAGAATACCGTGCCGTCGCTGATGATCGTCAAGGGCGGGCCGCCGCCGGGGCGCTTCTCGGCAGCGATGCGGCGGCCCGCGGCCCAGGTTCCGCCCTCGAGCACCTTGGCGAGCGGCAACTCCTCGCGCGAACGGCCAAGCCGCTGGCGGATCAGCGCGCCGATCTCGTCGAGCAGAGCGACCGTGAGCGCGCGCCATTCGACGACCAGCGTCGAGCCCGCCTCATGGGCGCGGGCCGCCTCGCCCTCGTCCTTCAGGGCCAGTACACCCATGTCGAGCAGCAGCCCGCCATTGCGATATTCCGGCAGGCCCGTCAACTCGTCGACGTCGAGTACGGCGATTCCCGCCCATTGCAGCGGCTCGATCAGCGAATAGGTCAGCCATTGCGAGAGCTTGTGGAAGGGCACGAGCCCGGCCGTGGTGGTGCCCTGCGCGATCAGAGGATGGCGCCAGGTGTCGCCCAGCGCGATGCCGGCGAGCGTCAGGCGCGAGGGCCAGATGCCGCCGAAGGTGGCCAGCACCTCGCCCAGCATGTGGCTGGCGCGCAGCGAGCCGGTTTCGGCCGCCGACAGGAAACGGTCGAACAGGTCGCCGGGCCGCGACAGGCCGCGGCGCTCGAGCTCTTCGCCCAGGCGGTTGAGCAGGGCGGCGCGCCCCTCGACCGCCAGCAGGGCGTTGCCGGGCGCAGACTGGAATCCGGCCGCCAGAACCGCCGGGTCCAGTCGCTTCAGCGCGGTCGAATCCGCCCGCAGCGGCTGAGCCGGATCGCTGGAGAACAGGCCGGCGGCGAACATGTCGAGGGAGGCCAGCGCCAGCCCTTCCGAGCGGGCAATGCGCTTGCCGCTGACCGCGTCGCGATAAGACCATTCGGGCCCCGCGCCGGCGTCCAGCAGCACGCTGACCACGGCGAGATCATAGGCCGCGCGGCCGCGCTCGCGTGCATCGACGAAATGCGCGGCACGGTCGAGCAGGGCCCAGCGATCCATGCCGGCGACGTTGAAATGGCGCCAGCGGGCATGGAACGGGATGTCGAGCGTCGGGTAATTGGCCCAGATCGTCTCGAGCACATAATCGGCGCAGGCCTCCAGCCGCTCCGGATGGACGGTGAAATGCAGCAGGTCGCCAGCACGGCCGAGGCGCAGCATCTCCTGCGCGCGGGACCGGATGGCGGCGGGCTTCAGCAGGAGGCGCAGCGCCTCCGGGTCACGATCGGGCATTGGTGCTTTCAGAACTTGTCGAGGTCGCGGCCGACGGTCGCCTTCAGCGCGTTGTCGCCGGGAGCGCCGTCGGGGGAGTAGTAGCCGGCGGCCTTCTTGGCCTCGATCTCGACCGAGGCATCGGGTGGAATCAGTTCGGGCGGAATGGCGACGCGCTCGCCGATCTCGATGCCGCTCTCGACCATCGCGTCGTATTTCATGTTCGACATCGACATCAGCCGGTCGATGCGGGTGACGCCCAGCCAGTGCAGCACGTCGGGCATCAGCTGCTGGAAGCGGGCATCCTGCACGCCGGCGACGCATTCGGTGCGCTCGAAATAGGTTGCGGCGCTGTCGCCGCCCTCCTGGCGCTTGCGGGCGTTGTAGACGAGGAACTTGGTGACCTCGCCGAGCGCGCGGCCTTCCTTGCGGTTGTAGACGATCAGCCCGACGCCGCCGCCTTGCGCCTCCCTCACCGCCTCCTCGATGCCGTGCACGAGATAGGGCCGGCAGGTGCAAATGTCGGAGCCGAACACGTCCGAGCCGTTGCACTCGTCATGGACGCGGCAGGCGACGCGGCGCTTGGGATCGGTGATGGCCGAGACCTCGCCGACGACATAGGCCGTAATCGAGCCGATCGGCGGCAGGAAGACGCGCAGATCAGGCCGCGTCACCAGTTCCGGATACATGCCGCCGGTCTGCTCGAAGAGCGTGCGGCGCAGCTCGGCCTCGGTCGTGCCGAAGCGCTCGGCGATGCCGGGCAGGTGCCAGACCGGGTCGATCGCGATCTTGGTGACGCTGATGTCGCCCGAGCGGTGGAGGATGTGCTCATCGGGCGCCAGCCGATGCGCGCCCATCGCGGCCAGGATCTCCGGCAGGTTGAGGCGGGCCTTGGTGATGGCGATGGTCGGCCGGATGTCGATGCCCTCGCCGATCAGCCCGCCAAAATCCTGCGCGACACGATGGCCGAACGGGTCCATCGAGACGATTTTCCCGGGCTGGAACCATTGCGGCTGCTCCGGGATTTCGGCCGTCGGGTGGGTGTTGTGCAGGTCGGGGCGCTGCGAGGGGTTCATGGCGCGCGCCGAGATCGCGAGCGCCCGATAGACCGAATAGGAGCCGCCATGGGCGCCGATGACGTTGCGGTCGGCCGGCGTCGTGGTCGAGGCGATGATGGGGCCGCGTTCGGCCGGAGTCGGCGCCCCCCAGCGCACGGGAAAGCGCGTCGCCGCGCTGCCGGGCTCGGGATAGGAGGTCAGCCTCGTATGGGTGGTGCGGTTGGGAGAGCTCATCGCCGGATCCGAAGCCTGCAAAAGCAAAAGGTCCCAGGCTCGCTGCCTGGGACCTCTCGCCCAATTGAGTATTATCACGCGAGAGGGGCAGCCGGTCAACCTGCACTGGCACGATGACAACAGCCGCCGCAGGGCCCTTACTCAGCGACAGCTGAGGGGACATCGTTCAAGATCGAGGCATGTGTCCGCAGAGGTAATTTGGGCAGGGGGGAGTGCGATATGGCCGGCGCGAAGGCATATACGTCGACGCCTACTCTCGAGCAGTGGAAGAGGGACAGCAGCGTCGCCCTCGCCCGACGGCAGGATGACACCATCCTGACCCGCATCGACGCGCTGCTGGGCGAATACGGGCCGCACCGGTCAGCCTACGCCAAGATCCAGCTGAAATCGGATCTCTTCTTCACGCTGGATTACTGGCTGAAGGTGCACCGCAAGACGCCCGGCATGGACAAGGGCCGGCAGCCGGCGATCTACGAGCTCTACAAATACACCGCCCATTCGCTCGCCGCGGCGCTCTCCTGCACGATCAACACGCTGCCGGAGTATCTGGAGCGCCATTTCGGCCGCAAGCTGAGCTATCACGGCGAGCATCTCGATCTGGTCGGCCAGTTCGCGACCTATCTGACCCGCGCCGAGGTCGAGAAATACAAACTCAGCTTCCGCAACAGCAAGGCCTATATGTGGATGTGGCCCGGCAAGGGGCACGAGCTGACGCGGCCGACGCCCGATGGCGGGCTGGTCACTCAGGAGCGGCACCAGCCCAAGGAGATGAAGCTCGTCCTGGCGGAATCGGCGAGCGCTTCGAACAAGGCCGTCTTCAATGTGGCGCAGTGGGGCGGCTTCGCGATGAGCATGGGCCGCGACCTCTACATGGCGCGCCACCATTGCGGCGAAGCCAGCGCCGGCCCGGGCAGCGGCGGCAATTTCTACCACTCGTCCTATCTGGCGGGCGATCCGGTGCTGTGCGCGGGCACGATCCTCATCGAGCAGGGCATCATCAAGGCCGTCTGCAACGACAGCGGTCACTACCAGCCCGACGAGGCGAATTTCATGAGCTTCCTGCAGACGCTGATGATGCACGGCGTCAATGTCCAGGGAATCGAGATCTACGACTACGCCCGCAGGCACCGCGTCAGCGGCCGCGACTTCATCCAGAACCGGGGCAACTGGGCCCGGGCGTTGGTGCTCGGGCAGCAGACCGCCTTTGTGGCCAACGAAACCGCCGCGCAGAAATACGTCAGCGAAAAAATCGAACACAAGAAGCGCGTGGCAGCGCTCTGGAAACAGGCGGTCGACGGCCACATCGTCGCCAACACACTGGAAGGCCGCCTGTTCTTCGCGGAGAAGCTGCTGCGCAACTACATCGGGCGCGACCGCAAGCAACCCTATGCCTATGACGTGAACACGACCTGGATTCTCGAGGTGATCACGACCTTCTACGGACCTGTGCCCACCGCCCGGCCGGCCCCACCCGTGCCGAAGGGAAGGCCGCTGCCTCCGGTTCCTCGCGGCGCGCCCCCCGTCCCGAAACGGACGAACGGGCCGCAGCTTCCGCCGCGGCCCGTTCGGACCCCTTGATCGTGTCAACCGGTGGGCGGGCCAAGTCGGGCCCAGCCTCCGGCGGCCCCCCTGCTCAGAATACGGCGAGGTAGCGCAGCAGCGAGATGATGCCGATCACGATAACGATGATCTGGACGACGTTCTTGATCTGGCTGTCGAGCGGCAGCATCCGCACGAGATAGAGAACGAGGCCGATGACGAGAACGGTGATCAGCAGGGAAATCAGAATCGACATGAAATGAACCTTCGGTCTTCGGCCGTGAGCCGGCCCCCCGGAGCCGGTGTGGCGACGCATTCGCCAGCACCTCAATCCGCTGACAGAACGTCGCTGGACGGGAGAGGTTCCCTAGCGGCGGGCTTTGCCGGCGAAGGGCGGGCTAAGGCCGGCGAGCCTTCCCGTCATGGTCGGGCTCGACCCGACCATCCACGCCTTCCCTGGTCGAGCGCGGTGCGATCCGTGGATGCTCACCACGAGGGCGAGCATGACGGCAGTACTCGTCATTCTCGGGCGCAGCGAAGCGCAGATCCGAGAAGCTCTGGACGAGAGGACGCTGGTTTCCGAGATGGTCGGGTCAAGCCCGACCATGACGTGGAACTACCCTGCAATCCGCCCGAAATCCGCAACCGCGCGGGTGGCTTCGCGCAGCTGATTGAGCAGCCGCAGGCGGTTGGCGCGCAGCGCCGGGTCGGGATCGTTGACGGTGACCTTGTCGAAGAAGGCGTCGACCGCAGGCCGCAGATCGGCGAGCGCCGCCATCGCGCCCTCGTAATCCTCCGCCGCGACGGCGGCCTCGGCCTTCGGCGTCGCCTGCGCGAGCGCGACCGCCAGCCCCTTCTCCTCGATCAGCCCGGCCTGGGCGATCAGCCCGAGATCGGCGGCGCCCGCAAAGGCGCCCTCGCCGTCCTTCTTCTCCTCGGCCTTGAGGATGTTGGCGGCGCGCTTGTAGCCAGCGAGCAGGCTCTTGCCGTCCTCGGTTTCGAGGAAGCGACCGAGCGCGCCGACGCGGCGGGTGATGAGCAGGAGGTCGTCATTGCCAGAGGCGCCCTCGCCCAGCACGGCATCGACCAGATCATGCCGCGCACCCTGGTCGCGCAGCATGACCTTCAGGCGATCGTGGAAGAAGGAGAGGAGGTCAGGGTCCGCGGCAACCTTACCGACTCCCAACCGCACACCATTCTCAACCACCAAACGGATCACGCCGAGCGCCGCACGCCGCAGCGCATAGGGATCCTTGCTGCCGGTCGGCTTCTCGTCGATGGCCCAGAAGCCGACCAGCGTGTCGAGCTTGTCAGCCACCGCAACCGCCACCGAGACCGGATCGGTCGGGACGCGGTCGGAGGGGCCGAGCGGCTTGTAGTGCTCCTCGATCGCGGCGCAGACCGAGGGGTGCTCGCCCTGCAGTTCCGCATATTTGCGGCCCATCAGGCCCTGCAGCTCGGGGAACTCGCCCACCATCTCGGTCGGGAGGTCGGCCTTGGCGAGCTTCGCCGCGCGCTCGGCGAGGTCCGGATCGGCGCCGACGATCGGAGCGAGTTCGCGCGCCAGCGCCGCGATGCGCTGCACGCGCTCGCCTTGGGTACCCAGCTTGGCGTGGAAGACGACGCCGAGCTTGTCGAGCTTGGCCATACGCTGGTCGAGCGGCTTCGACAGGTCGAGCCCAAGCTTGCCGGCGCTGTCCTTGAACGTGTCGAGGTCGGGCAGATTGCCCTTGTCGGTCGCGAAGAAATAGGCGGCGTCGGAGAGTCGGGCGCGCACGACGCGCTCATTGCCGGCGACGATCGCCGCCCCGCCATCGCTCGCCATCAGGTTCGAGGTCAGCAGGAAGCGGTTGGCGAGGTTGCCCGTCGCGGGATCGCGCAGCACGAAGCACTTCTGGTTGGCGCGGATGGTGGCGCGGATCGCCTCGCCGGGGATCTCCAGGAAGCGTTCCTCGAAGGCGCCCATCAGCACGACCGGCCATTCGACCAGCCCTGCGACCTCCTCCAGCAGCCCCTCGTCCTCGACCAGTTCGAGGCCCTGCGCGAAAGCCAGCGTCTTGGCGTCGGCGAGGATGATCTCCTTGCGCCGGTCGGCATCGAGCACGACCTTGGCCTGCTCCAGCGAAGCGACGTAATCGTCGAAGCGGCGCACGGCGATGGCGCCCGGCGCATGGAAGCGGTGGCCATAGGTGGTGTTGCCGGAGGCGATGCCGTCGACATCGAAGGACACGACCTCGGGCTCTTCCGTCTCGGCGCCGAAGGTGCAGAGGATCGAATGCAGCGGGCGCACCCAGCGCAGGCTGGCGCCGGCCGCCGAGGCCCTGCCCCAGCGCATCGACTTCGGCCAGGGGAAGCTGCGGATCACGCCAAGGACGATCTCGGCAATCGCCGCGACGGTTTCCTGGCCCGGCTTCTCGATGACGGCGATGTAGCTGTCGCCCTTCTTCGGGTCGCTGACGATGGTCGCCTGGTCGAGCGAAGCCATGCCCGCCGCCTTGAGGAAGCCCTGCACGGCCGCATCGGGCGCGCCGACCCGCGGACCCTTGCGCTCCTCGCGGATGTCGCGCCCGCGCACGGGCAGGCCCGCGACATGAAGAGCGAGCCGGCGCGGCGTGGCGAAGGCCTTGGCGCCCTCATAGACCAGCCCGCGCTCGACCAGAGCGTCCGTGACCAGCTTCTTCAGGTCCTCGGCCGCCTTGCGCTGCATGCGGGCGGGGATCTCTTCGGAGAAGAGTTCGAGCAGGAGATCAGGCATCAGTTGGCTCCCCCGCCGGCCGTCTTCAGCCAGGCGGCACCGCAGGCCTTGGCGAGTTCGCGCACGCGCAGGATGTAGCTCTGGCGCTCGGTGACCGAGATCACGCCGCGGGCGTCGAGCAGGTTGAACATGTGGCTGGCCTTGATGCACTGGTCATAGGCTGGCAGCGCCAGCCGGTGGCGGCTGTCATTGGCGCTTTCGCCGGCCTCGCCCGCCGCCAGCAGCGCCTGGCACTCGGCCTCGGCGTCGGTAAAGTGGCGAAACAGCATCTCGGTGTTGGCGTGCTCGAAATTGTGCCGCGAGAACTCCTGCTCGGCCTGCAGGAAGACGTCGCCATAGGAGATGCGGTCTTCGCCCTCGCCGCCATTGAAGTTGAGGTCGTAGACGTTCTCGACGCCCTGGACATACATCGCCAGACGCTCGAGCCCATAGGTTAGCTCGCCCGCCACCGGCGCGCATTCGACACCCGCGACCTGCTGGAAATAGGTGAACTGGCTGACCTCCATCCCGTCGCACCAGCACTCCCAGCCGAGCCCCCAGGCGCCCAGCGTCGGGCTCTCCCAGTCGTCCTCGACGAAGCGGACGTCATGCAGGGCGAGGTCGACGCCGATCGCCTGCAGCGAGTCGAGATAGAGCTGCTGCAGATCCGGCGGCGACGGCTTCAGGATGACCTGGAACTGGTAGTAGTGCTGCAACCGGTTGGGGTTTTCGCCGTAGCGGCCGTCCTTGGGCCGGCGCGAGGGCTGGACATAGGCCGCCTTCCAGGACTTGGGCCCGAGCGCGCGCAGCGTCGTCGCCGGGTGGAAGGTGCCGGCGCCGACCTCCATGTCGTAGGGCTGGAGCACGACGCAGCCGCGCTCGGCCCAGAAGCGCTGCAGCGTCAGCAGCAGCCCCTGGAAGGAGCGGGTCGGGTCCATGGCCGGCGTGGCCGCGGCGGGAAGCGGAGCGGAGACGGACAAGGGGCAAGCCTTCCGGATGGCGGGATGGCCCGTGCTTAGGGGCTGGCCGGGCTTTCGGTCAAGCCGCAGAGGGAACCGCAGCCGGACAGCTTCCGTTCATCCTCGGCGCGATAGTCTCGCGATCATCCGCCGGATTCGCGGCGTTCGGGGCGAGCGCTTGAGTCGGATCGACGGGCTTATGAAGTAGGAGTGCCATGATGCTGTCCAACCGTATCGCCGCCGCCGTTTTCGGCGCCGTCACCCTCGCCGCCTCGGCGCTCGCCATCGCGCCCGCGACAGCCGCCCCGGTTTCGGCCGGCGCCACCCAGGCCGCGCCCGCCGGCGACCTCGTCCAGGAGGCGCAGTATTACGGTCCGCGCCGCTATTACGGCCCGCGCCGCTACTATGGCCGCCCGGTCTATCGCCCGCGCTGCTTCTTCGTCGACCGGCGTGTCTGGAATGGCTATCGCTGGGTCATCCGCCCGGTGCGTGTCTGCCGCTGAGGCGGCTCGCGGCCCGAAGCGTCGCCCGCTTCCGGCCGCATTGTGAAGCGAGGCTGAACGGCGCGGTGACGCGCCGTTCAGAAAATGTCGCGTAGATTCGGCTCGAGGATGGCGGGATTCCCCATGACCCGCCGATGTCGCAGCGAGGAGGTTTTCATCATGATCCGCAAGACGCTTTTCGCGCTCGCAACGGCAGCCGGCCTCGGCGGCCTGTCGCTCGCCGCAGCGCCCGCCCAGGCCGCGCCGGTCGCCGCCGGGCCGCTCGCCCAGGCGACGCAACCTGCCGACGGCCTGCTGGACCAGGCGCAGTATTACGGCCCGCCGCGCCGCTATTACGGCCCGCGCCGGTACTATGGGCCGCCGCGCTACTACGGCCCACGTCGCTACTATGGCCCGCCGCGCTTCTACGGCCCGCCGCCCCCGCCGGTCTTCGTGCCGCCGGTCGTGCCCTTCTACGGGCCGCGTTATTACTACTGAGGCGGCCGCTGCGTCGGCGTGATCCCAGCTTCCGCCATCGGCAGCCGGGCCCGCCCCCGATGCAGCGCTTCGGCCTCAGGGGTGAAGCCACCCTCGGGGCAGTGCAGAACCAGAGCCGGCAGCAGTGCTGCCGGCTTTTTGCTGCCGAGCGTCGCCGAGACGAGGATGCGGATCGCCGGCTGGTCCGCCAGCGCATGGACGGGCCGGATCATGACCGCGCCGAAGCCGGTCGAGAGCCCGGCCAGCAACTCCGGCAAGGCCTCGGCACGGTGGACGACCAGTAGCCGCCCGCGCGGTTTCAGCAGCCGCCGCGCCGCACGCAGCCAGGACTCCAGCCCGGCCTCCTCGACATGGGCCGCCCGGCGGTTGGGGATGGGCGAGGCCCGGTTGGCCCGGGGCAGGTAATAGGGCGGATTCATCGCGACGCAGGCGAAGCTGCCTGGCGCGACGCCCAGCGCCGCAGCGGGGCCGGCAATGTCCCCCGTCACCACCGCGACGCGCTCCGCCAGGCCGTTCAGCGCGGCATTGCCGGTCGCGAGGCCGGCGAGTTCCGGGTCGCGCTCCAGCAGCACCACGCGCAGCGCCGGCTGTGCGAGCGCGGCCGCCAGCCCGATCGTGCCGACGCCGGCGCCGATGTCGAGCAGCGGCCCCTCCCCCAGATCCGGCAGCGAGGCGGCGAGCAACACGGCGTCGCTACCGGCGCGGTGGCCCTTGCGCGGCTGGCGCAGGACGAGCTGCCCGTCGAGCAGCCGGTCCTCGCCGATGTCGCCGAGGCCGGGCAGCGCCTCAGCCATCACGCAGCTCGCCGCCGAAGCCGGCGTCGATCAGCAAGGCGCGGGCGCGCATGCGGTCGGCCTCGCGCACGAGCAGACGGCGCGGGAAGGCGCCAATCATGCCTTCGAGCGCGCTGATGTGCTGGTCGGCGATCAGGCAGTCGAGATTGGCCGAGGCCAGCAGCGCCTCGATGGCGCCGAGCAGGACGATGTCGTTGGTGCGGACGAGTTCATGCATCGCGCGATGGAGCCCGTCCGCGGGCGCCGGCGCAAGCCCCGTCTCGCTGCGATGCCCGAGCCTGCGGCGACATTGCCGGCGCGCGAGGGCTGGTCACCCATGCGCCGGTTGTGGCAAGGCTTGCAGGCGCTGCAAGATGCGCAGGCCGCCGGAAGGATTGGGTATGGGCGTCGTCGTCGCGTTCGAGGACAAGGAAGCGGGCCAGAGCGCACGCGAGGCCGGAATCGAGCGGCTGGTCGGGCTGGTGCGCGCCGACATGGAACGCGTCAATGCGATGATCCTGTCGCGCACCGGCTCCGACGTGACGATGATCCCCGAGGTCGCCAACCATCTGATCTCGTCGGGCGGCAAGCGCCTGCGGCCGATGCTGACGCTCGCGACCGCCGCGCTCAGCGGCTATCGCGGCGAGGGGCATGTGAAGCTCGCGGCCTCGGTCGAGTTCATGCACACGGCGACGCTTCTGCACGACGACGTGGTCGACCAGAGCGACATGCGCCGCGGCAAGCTCGCCGCCCGCATGCTCTGGGGCAATGAGGCGAGCGTGCTGGTCGGAGACTTTCTGCTCGGCCAGGCCTTCAAGATGATGGTCGAGGTCGGCTCGCTGAGGGCGCTCGACATTCTCTCCACCGCCGCGGCCGTGATCGCCGAGGGCGAGGTGCTGCAGCTCTCCGTCGCCAAGAACACGCAGACGACCGAGGACGAATATCTCGCGGTGATCCGCGGCAAGACGGCCGAGCTCTTCGCGGCGGCCTGCGAGGTCGGCCCGGTGATCGCCAACGGCTCGAAGACCGATGCCGCCGCCTGCCGCAGCTACGGCCTCAATCTCGGCATCGCCTTCCAGCTCATCGACGACGCGCTCGACTATGGCGGCATCGCCAACACGCTCGGCAAGAACACCGGCGACGATTTCCGCGAGGGCAAGATCACCCTGCCCGTGGTGCTCTCCTTCCGGCGCGGCAGCGAGGCCGAGCGCGCCTTCTGGACGCGCACCCTGCAGGAAGGCGAGATCCGCGACGGCGATCTCGAGGAGGCGCAGGCGATCATGAAGCGCCACCGGGCGCTCGACGACACGATCCAGCGCGCCGAGCACTACGCCAAGATGGCCAAGGACGCGCTCGCCCTCTTCCCGGCCTCGCCGATGAAGCAGGCGCTGAACGAAACCGTCGATTTCTGCGTCGCGCGGGCGCATTGAGCAGCGGGCTAGGACTCGCGCAACGTTAGGGAAGCCCGCGCCTCCCGAAGCCTGCCTCCATACCCGGCTACACGATTCCTCGCGACAGCCCCCTTTGGTCGGGTGCAGCAAGGGAAGGATAGGCACGGGCCGGAGCGGCGGGGATAAGGGGCGGGTTTTGCCGGCTTCACCTCAGTTCGACCTCCGCCGCCAAGCCGCGCAACACCGCGAGGTCATCCTCCAGCGTCAGGGCATGGCTGGCCCGTTGCAGGGCCAGGCGGGAATGGCGGGCGGCGTTCTCCGCGAATTCCGGCGGCCCAAGCCGCGACAGGACCCGCAGCGCCTTCTGCAGCCTGACCCCGATCTCGACCACGCCGGCGCCGTCGCGGGCGATCGGGGTGAAAAGATCGTCGAAGAGATCGCCGATCGCGATCGGCGGAATGTGAACCCGGGGGTAGGCCACCTCCTGCTGCGGCTCGCGAGGCTCGGCTGCGATCGCCAGCAGGCGGACCGCCCGGCCGATGACATCGATCGCCGTGCCGGGGTCGTTGATGCCAGGCGAGAGGGCGCGGGAGGCGATCTCGGCGAGGACGGAGGCGCCGAAGCGCGGGTCCTGATCGAAGGAGCGGACATCGGCGATGGTGTAGCAGGCCCGGATATCAGCCTCCTGCTCGGTGACATCGAGCCCCTCTGCGAAAGCGACGGGGTCGACCGGGGTCACGAAAGCTCCGGGTGTGGCTCGGACGAAGATGCGCCCCTTGCCGCGCTCGGCGATGTCCGACAGCGCGCCGACGTCGAGATGCTGCACATAGCCGATGCGGGAGGCATAGATTGGCCGGGCGGAGCCGGGCATCTCGGCCGGCGGTGAGGCCCCCATGCAGGGCTGATCACGATGCAGCCGCATCGCCTCGGCTGCGGTCTTCTCGACGCGCTCGGTGGTCTCGGTAACCCGGCCGAGGCGCGAGAGGTGGTCGATCCAGCGCAGCAGCGTCACCACGATCAGCACGATGACGCCGGCCGTCACGACGAAGAGGACGACGCGGCCGGTGCTGCCATAGGCGCCCGTGCTGAGCGCGATGATGCCGACGAGGCTATAGAGGAAGGAGCCGATGAACGTCGCCAGGACGTTCTGGGTCGTCGTGTCCTCCATCACCAGACGAGTGGCCCGCGGCGTGACATTGCTGGTCGCGGCCGCATAAGCCGCCACCATCGTGCTCAGCGAGAAGGTCGTCACCGCCAGCATGCTCGAGGCGATGATGCCAAGGACATTATCGACCGCGTCGGCACCGATCTTGGTCGGCAGGTCGCTCGGGATGTAGGGCGCGAGCACGATTGCCGCGAGAGCCGTGACCACGGCCAGGATCGAGAACAGGCTGGCGCGAAACCACATCCGCCGCGTGATCTGGGAGAGGTGCCACAGCCAGCGCGAGGTCATGAGAGAGGTCCGTCAGAGAAGCCGCGCAGGGGCGCGCACCGCTGACAACGCAGCCATTGCGGAAGGGTTGCGCCGCGAACGGCTCGCCGGAACTGGTCGCGCCCGAGCCGCCCTTACCCGCCGAAGACGAGTTTCGCCGCGCAGGCGTCGATGCCGGGCGGCGCCGCCCGGAAACGCTTCTGCGCCATCCGGATCATGTCGCCGCGATGGCGCGGGCTCCCGACATAGCGGTTCTGGGGGATCACCGCATCGAGGGGCGTATGGAGATAGGCCTGTGCGTCGGCACCGCCCGTCAACGACCAGAGCGTTTCCACGCAACTGTCGAGGGCCTGTTCACAGGACGCCGTGCAGAATTGCCGGACGGCGGCGGCCTCGGGCGCCGTGGTCAGGAGGGTGCGTGCCGTAGCCAGCGCCCGGTCGCGGGCCGGCTCGGATGCGCTCCTGACACGGGTGTTGCCTTCGGCCAGAAGACGCCCCTGCCGCAGGACGCGGCCTACGAGACTCGCCGCCTCGGGCACGGAGATGCCGACACCGAGGTCCGGGTCCGCGCTGAAGAACAGCATCTGCTGGAGGCTGCCGCTCCATTCCGGCGCAAAGGCCTGCGCAATAACCCCACGCAGGCGCCGCTCGACATCCGGCGTGGGCGGGGTCGGATAGGCGACCCGCCACAGGCGCAGGGCGGCGCCCCGCCAGACCAGAGCGCGCAACTCGTCGGGAATTTCCGTCTGTCGGTCGCTTTCGGCGAGCGAGGACGGGTTCTGGTTGAAGGCCATGGCCAACGCGCTGCGCGCGGCATCGCTCTGGCCCAGCGCCATCAGGGGCCAGGGGTTGCTCTTCTGCTGGGCCTCGACGAACGCCTCCGCCAGGGGCCGGCGAGCCGTGACGCCCGCAAGCCAGCTCTCGCCGGAGAGACCGCCCGGCCGGCGCAGCAACGCGATGCGCTGCGCGCGCTCCAGCCCCAGCACATAGGGCCCCTCCCAGGCACGGGGCTCGATGACACCCAAGGCCAGCATCGCATCGTCATCGCCGGACTGGGCCAGGGCCGACAGGGCGGGCAGCGCCTTGGCGTCATCATCGGCGAGCCAGGCGGCGATCGCATCATCCAGCGTCGCGGCACGCGCGGCGAAGGCCGCGACCATCAGGACCAGAACCAGCATGATGCGCATGAGACGGCCCCCTGTGGTTATGTTCACTCCGCAGCGTCGCCAGATCGCAGACGAGATTACGGAGGGGGGCCTGTAGCGGCAACAGGCGCTGCCGCCCGCCGCCCCTTACCGCAGCAGCGTCGGCTTGACCCACCACCCCGCCTGCTCTTGCGCCAGCGCCCTCCCCGCTGCGGCGCTCTGGCGGCAGTCGTCAAAGAGCGCGAAGCAGGTCGCGCCCGAGCCGGACATGCGGGCGAGGCGGCAGCCCGGCTGGGCACGCAGGGCGTCGAGCACGGTGTCGATGACGGGGGCGACGCGGCGGGCGGGGGCTTCGAGATCGTTGCCGGCGGCGCTGAGGGCGGCGATCAGGGCGGCTCGGGTCGCGTTCGTCCCATACGAGCCCTCATCCTGAGGAGCCATGTCGTCAGACAGGGCGTCTCGAAGGATGCTCCAGATGTCTCCGGAGCCTTCCGGACCATCCTTCGAGACGCCGCTGCGCGGCTCCTCAGGATGAGCGCTCGTTTCTGGAAGGCTCGAATGGAGTGGATGGCGCTGCCCCGGCTTCAGGCCCAGCGCCCTGAATACCGGCGCGGTCTCGACCGGCACGCCGGGATTGACCAGCAGCGCAAAGAGCGGCGGCTGGGTGAGTGGGGGCCCGAGGCGCTCGCCGATGCCGGTCATGATGCGGGCGCGGGAGGCAAGGCAGACGGGCACGTCGGCGCCGGTTTTGGCAGCCGCCCGCAGCAGCGCGGGGTCGTCAGGAGACAGCCCGTTCAAACGGGCGAGCAGGCGCAGCGCGGCGGCCGCATCGGCCGAACCGCCGCCGATGCCCGACGCCACCGGCAGCCGCTTGACGAGGTGGAAGGCGCCGCTGCGCAGCGGGCCGGTCTCGGCTTCGAGCGCGCGCGTCGCGCGCAGGATCAGGTTGGAGTCGTCGACCGGTAGCCCCTGCCCGCGCGGACCGTCGATGGTGAGGGTCAGCTGCGGGCCGGGCGCTAGCGAGAGTGCGTCGCCCGTGCCGGCGAATGCAACGAAGCTTTCGAGCTCGTGATAGCCATCCGCGCGGCGGCCGAGCACGCGCAGGGTCAGGTTGATCTTGGCGCGGGCGCGGGTGGTCAGCGGTGCTGGCATATCAGCGAAGCTGTCGAGGCAACCGTCCGAAGCGAGAGCGGCAGCGTCAGCCGCCGTCCTTCTTGGGCTCGGCCGGGTCCTTCGGCTCGACGGCGTTGGCGGAGGGACCATCCTCCAGGCCGCGCTCGATCTTGCGCTTGATCTTGGCGAGATCCTCGGGCTCGGGATTGAGGTCGCGAGCGTGGTTCCACTGGAAACCGGCCTCGAGACGGCGCCCGACCTTCCAGTAGACGTCGCCGAGATGGTCGTTGATCACTGGGTCGGAGGGGCGCATCTCGACGGCGCGCTCAAGCTCGCGCAGCGCCTCGGGATAGCGGCCGAGGCGATAATAGGCCCATCCGAGCGAATCGATGATGTAGCCGTCGCGCGGGCGCAGCTCGACGGCGCGCCGCAGCATCTCCAGCGCCTCGTCGAGCTTGAGATGCTGGTCGACCAGCGAATAGCCGAGATAGTTCAGCACAAGCGCGCGCTCGCGGCCCAGAGGCTCGGGCAGGAGTTCCAGCGCTTTGCGCAGATCGGCCTCGGCCTCCGGCCAGCGCTTAATGCGCTCGCGGGCGATGCCGCGGAAATAGAACAGATCCCAGTTGGCCCGACCCGGCGAGGCGAGCTTGCCGATCGCCTTGTCGTAGGTGGCCGCGGCCTCCTCGAACATCTTGCGCGAGCGATAGATGTTGCCGAGCGCCGAGAGCGCGTCGATGTCGTCCGGCCGCTCGGCGATCAAGGCGCTGAGATGCTTCACCGCCTCCTCGGGCTTGCCGAGGTTCTCCAGCGCCAGACCGGCCTGGATCTCGGCATTGGGCCGCAGCGGCGAGCTCGCCGGCATCTTCTCGTAGACGGCGACGGCGTCCTCCGGCTGGCGCGCGCGCTCCAGGATGTCGCCCAGCGTCAGGATAGCGAGGTCATGATTGGGGTCGAGATAGATGGCGAGACGCAGATAAAGCAGCGCCGCCGCCTCGTCGCCCTGGCGGTTGCCCGCGCTGGCGAGGCCGTAGAGCACTTCCGCGGCGCCCTGCTGGGCATTGCCGACCTGGCGGGGCGGCACCTGCCTGGCGGCCACCTTGGCGAGGCCGTCGCGGACGATCGGGTGGTTGGGCAGCAGCCGGTCGAACTCGGAATAGGTCGTGGCCGCGCCGTCGAAATCACCGTTGCGGGCCTGCATCTTCGCCCAGAGATCGACGAGCCGCAGCGTCGTCTTCTCCGATTCATAGGCGCTCTTCAGGCGCTTCTCGCCATCGGCCTTGCGGCCGGCAGCATCGAGGATGAGGCCGGCATGATAATCGCGGAAGAGGTTGTAGGAGGGTTCGCCGCGCAGCCGCTCCAGCGTCTCGATGGCGCGGGTTGCCTGGCCCGAGCCGAGCTGCGACCAGGCGGAGAGCAGCGTCGCGGTGATGTCGGCCGCACGGCCGCGGCCGCCGCGCTGCAGATGGTTGCGGGCGGTCTGGTAGTTCTTCTGCTTCAGCGCGCGGATGCCGATGGCGAGCTGGGCAAGGCCGTTGGAAGGATCGCGCTGGATCAGCTTGTCGGCGGCGCGGAAGGCGTCGGGCATCGCGCCATCGGCAAGGAAAGCGACGAAGGCGCGCTCGAGCAGGTCGTTGTTTTGCGGATCGCCCTTGATCGCCTCGCGCAGGAAGACGGAGGCGGCGCCGAGGTCCCGCCCCGCACCGGCGACGATGGCGGCGAGATAGTTGCCCTCCAGGCTCTCGGCGGTGTCGAGCTGATCGGTGGCGCGCGTCGTCGCCCCCTGGGCGGCCGCGCCGACGGGCAGGGCCAGGAGCAACGCCAAGGCAGCGGCCGTGATCGGGCCACGGCGGTTCAATCCAGATCCCACGACTGCCATTCTCCTTCGGTCTGCCGTCGCGCGCATTCCGCGGCAGACGTGGTCGGTGACGCGCGACCGTGACCGCTTCGCGTAAGCTGGCAAGATGGCCGTTTCCAGGCGGGCGGGCAAGCCTCGCGGCGGCCGGAGGGGCCCGCGCCGTAGCCTGAAGGCCACAGTGCGGCAAAACCATGCGATGACGCAGCGTCGGCCAGTTTTCGTTGTCGATACGGTAGGGTTTCGTCGGCTATTGTCTGCCGTCGTCTTTTCCATCACGACGATTCGAACAGGATCTTTCTCATGAAGAAGCTCGTTCTCAGCGTTGCCGCTGTCGCTCTGCTCGCCGGCTTCGCCGCCGGTTGCGCCCAGCCCGAGAAGCCGGCTCCGGCCGTCGTCCGCAAGGGCTGATCGTCTTCGCGCCGGCTGCGGCCGGCGTCGAGCAAAAGGGGGCGCGCCAGCCGGCACGCCCCCTTTTTCATATCCGGCTGCGACGAGCGGCCGCGTCACATATTCGCGTAGCCCGGCCCCCCGCCGCCCTCGGGAACCGTCCAGGTGATGTTCTGGGCCGGATCCTTGATGTCGCAGGTTTTGCAGTGGACGCAGTTCTGCGCGTTGATCACGAAGCGCGGCTCGGTCTTCGCCTCGGCATCCTTGTAGACAACCTCGTAGACGCCGGCCGGGCAGTAGAGCCGCGCGGGCTCGCCATAGAGCGGCAGGTTCTTCTCGATCGGGATCGACGGGTCGGTCAGCTTGAGATGTGCCGGCTGGTCTTCCTCGTGATTGGTCGAGGACAGGAAGACCGAGGAGAGCTTGTCGAAGGAGATCTTGCCGTCGGGCTTCGGGTAGACGATCGGCGTGACCTCGCTCAGCAGCTTCAGCGTCGCATGGTCGGGCTTGCCATGCTTCAGCGTGCCGAAGGGCGACCAGCCGAAGAGCTGGTTCAGCCACATGTCGATGCCGCCCAGCCCGATGCCGAGCATCGTGCCGTATTTCGACCAGAGCGGCTTGACGTTGCGCACCGGCTTGAGATCGGCGCCGATGGGCCCGTCGCGCCACTCGTTCTCGATCTCGACGACCTCGTCATGGGAGCGGCCTGCGGCCAGCGCCTGCAACAGCTTCTCGGCCGCGAGCATGCCCGAGGTGATGGCGTTGTGGCTGCCCTTGATGCGCGGGACGTTGACGAAGCCGGCCGAGCAGCCGATCAGCGCGCCGCCCGGGAAGGTCAGCTTCGGTACCGACTGCCAGCCGCCCTCGGTGATCGCGCGCGAGCCGTAGGAAAGGCGCTTGCCGCCCTCGAACAGGTCGCGGATCAGCGGGTGGGTCTTGAAGCGCTGGAACTCGTCGAAAGGCGAGAGCGTCGGGTTCTGGTAGTTGAGATGGACGACGAAGCCGACCGAAACCAGGTTGTCGTCGAAATGATAGAGGAAGGAGCCACCCCCGGTGGAGCCGTCGAGCGGCCAGCCGAAGGAGTGCTGGACCCGGCCCTTGACGAATTTCTCCGGCTTGACCTGCCAGATCTCCTTGAGGCCGATGCCGTATTTCTGCGGCTCACGGCCGGCGTCGAGGCCGTATTTGCGAATCGCGATCTTGGCGAGCGAGCCGCGCACGCCCTCGCCCAGCAGGGTGTAGCGGCCGCGCAGCTCCATGCCGCGGGTGAAGCGCTCCGACACGGTGCCGTCCTTGGCGATGCCCATGTCGCCGGTGGCGACGCCGACGACGGCGCCGGCCTCGTCGAACAGCAGTTCAGCGGCGGCGAAGCCCGGATAGATCTCGACGCCCAGCGCCTCGGCGCGGGCCGCCAAGTACTTCGTCACCAGCCCCAGCGAGCCGACGAAATTGCCGTGATTGTTCATCAGCTTGGGCATGCCGATATTAGGCAGCCGGATGCCGTTGGGCTCTGTCAGGAAGTAGAAGACGTCCTCGCTGACCTCGGTGGTCAGAGGGCGGGCTTCGTCCTGGCGCCAGTCTGGCAGCAGCGCGTCGAGGCCCGAGGGGTCGATCACCGCACCCGACAGGATGTGCGCGCCGACCTCGGCGCCCTTCTCGACCACGACGACGGAGACGTTCTCGTCGAGCTGCTTCAGCCGGATCGCCGCCGCAAGGCCGGCCGGCCCCGCACCGACGATGACGACGTCGTAGTCCATGCTCTCGCGGGGTTCGGCCCGTGCCTGCTCGAGATCCATACCGCCCTCCGAAAACCTGCGCTCCAGCCGTACTGCGAAGACCGAGCGCCGGCTCAAACCCAATTAGTTTATATATAAACTATCGACGCCGCAGCGACAAGGCGGAGCGGGCGACAGACTGGAAACCCTCTATCCAAGCGCACGGTTCAATTTGCAACCGCGGCGGCTCGCGAAGCGCGGTGCCGGCGTGCTAGACAGGCGCGATGTCCCTCACCGCCGCGCCCGATCCTGCCGAGCTCGTCGCCTGGTATGCCGAAATGGGCATCACCGAGGCGCTGGACGAAGTCACGCATGACCATTTCGCCGCGCCTGTGGCCAGCGAACCGACACGGCCGCGACCGGTCCTGCCGCCGCGCGCGGGCCAGCCGGCTCTGGTCGCCGTGCGTCCCAACGCCGCCGCCGCGACCGCCCCCGACGACGCCGCCCTGAGCGCGCGCAGCCTGGCTCAGGAGGCCGCGACGCTGGAGGCGCTGAAGGAGGCGCTGGCCCGTTTCGAGGGCTGCGCGCTGAAGGCTACCGCCAAGAGCCTCGTCTTCGCCGACGGCAATTCGAACGGACGCGTCATGATCGTCGGCGAAGCGCCGGGCGCGGATGAAGACCGCATCGGCCTGCCTTTCGTCGGGCGCTCGGGGCAATTGCTCGACCGGATGCTCGCCGCCATCGGGCTTAGCCGCAAGGACGACGTCTACATCGCCAATCTGCTGCCCTGGCGGCCGCCCGGCAACCGCACGCCGACGCCGCAGGAGGTGGCGATCTGCCTGCCCTTCATCCAGCGCCAGATCCAGCTCGCCGACCCCGACATCCTGTTGTGCATCGGCGGGCCCTCCGCCCAGGGACTGCTCGGCCTCTCGGGCATCCTGGCCTCGCGCGGCAAATGGCAGGAATACGACACGGGCACGCGGCGCATCCCCGCGATGGCGACGCTGCACCCGGCCTATCTGCTGCGCCAGCCCTTGCAGAAGCGCCTCGCCTGGCGGGACATGCGGGCGCTGAAGGCGGCCTTGGACAAAGCGCCCTAGGGCGCGGGTGCAGATGGATCATGCGGGCGGGCGAAAACAGGCGTAGTCTTGGCGCAGTCGGCCCCCGGCGAATCCCGGATCGGCCGCGCTGACGGACGGAGAACGGCCATGGTGATCGACGCCTTCCTGCTCTCGCGCATCCAATTCGCCTTCACCGTCTCCTTCCACATCGTCTTTCCGGCCTTCACGATCGGGCTCTCGGCCTATATCGCGACGCTGCTGGGGCTCTGGCTCAAGACCGGCGACGTCAAGTTCCACACGCTTGCGCGGTTCTGGACCAAGATCTTCGCTGTCTCCTTCGCGATGGGCGTGGTCTCCGGCATCGTGCTCTCCTACCAGTTCGGCACGAACTGGAGCCGGTTCTCGCAGGTGGTCGGCAACGTCATCGGCCCGATCATCGGCTACGAGGTCCTGACCGCCTTCTTCCTCGAAGCCTCCTTCCTCGGCGTGATGCTGTTCGGCTGGAAGCGCGTGCCGCCCTGGTTGCATTTCATGTCCGCCTGCATCGTCGCCGGCGGCACGGCGCTGTCGGGATTCTGGATCCTCTCCGCCAACAGCTGGATGCAGTACCCGACCGGCCATGAGATGCGCGACGGCATCGCCTATCCGGTCGACTGGCTGCAGATCATCTTCAACCCGACCTTCCCGATGCGCTTCATGCACATGATGACGGCGGCCTATCTGACGACCGCCTTCGTCGTGCTGGCGACTGGCGCGCGCCATCTGCTCGTCGGACACCGCACCGAATCGGCGCGCACCATGGTGCGCATGGCGATCCTGATGATCGCGCTGACCGCGCCGCTACAGGCGGTGATCGGCCACCGGCATGGCGAGGACACCGCCAAGTACCAGCCGGCCAAGCTCGCCGCGATCGAGGCGCATTGGGATTCCTCCAAGCCCGCACCGCTGGTGCTGTTCGCCTGGCCGGACGAGGAGAAGGGCATCAACCGCTTCGAGATTTCCATCCCGGGCGTTGCCAGCCTGGTCACCCATGGCAGCATGGATGCGCTCTTCCCGAGCCTGAACGACTTCGCCGTGCACGACCGGCCGCCGGTCAAGATCCCCTTCTTCGGCTTCCGGATCATGGTCGGCATCGGCTTCTTCATGATCGCCTTCGGCTGGTTCGGCGCCTGGCTGTGGTGGAAGGGCCGTGTCTTCGAGGAGCGGCGCTGGCTCTGGGTGGCGCAATACACCTGGCCGCTCGGCTTCATGGCGATCCTGGCCGGCTGGTTCGTCACCGAGGTCGGGCGCCAGCCCTGGATCGCCACCGGCGTACTGCGTTCCAAGGACGCGATCTCGCCGGTCACGGCAGGGCAGGTCGCGATTTCACTGGCGCTCTTCGTCTGCGTCTACTGCGTCGTGTTCTCGGCCGGTGTGCTGCTGATCAACCGGCTGATCGACAAGGGGCCGGACGCGATCACGCTGCAGGACCCGCCCGAGCAGCCCTCGCAGCGGCCGCTCAAGGCGGCGCAGGCACCCGCTTCCGACCTATTCGGCGACGGGCGCCCCGGCGACGACCGCATCCAGCCGGCGAGCTGAGGAGAGACCCGCGATGGAATGGTATCTCCCCGTCATCTGGGCCGGCCTGATCGGCACCGCGGTGATGCTCTATGTCGTGCTCGACGGGTTCGACCTCGGCATCGCCATCCTGTTCCCGACCACGCGCGACGAGGGCGAGCGCGACCAGATGATGAACTCCGTCGCGCCGTTCTGGGACGGCAACGAGACCTGGCTGGTGCTGGGCGGCGGCGGGCTCTGGGTCGCCTTCCCCACCGCCTACGCCATCATCATGCCGGCCTTCTACCTGCCGGTGACGCTGATGCTGCTGGCGCTGATCTTCCGGGGCGTCGCCTTCGAATTCCGCTGGGTCGCCAAGCCCAAGCACAAGGTCTGGGACCTCGCCTTCTGGCTCGGCTCGACGGTGGCAGCCTTTTCACAGGGGCTGATCCTGGGCGGGATGATCCAGGGCATCACCGTGGTCGACCGGCAGTTCGCCGGCGGGCCCTTCGACTGGTTTACGCCGTTCACGCTGATGTGCGGGGCCGGCGTCGTCGTCGGCTATGCGCTGCTCGGCGCGACCTGGCTGATCTACAAGACCGAAGGCCGCGTGGCCGAGCGCGCCCGCTCGCAGGCGAAGGTCCTGCTGCTGGGATTGCTGGCGTTTGCTTTGATCGTCTCGCTGTGGACGCCCTATGCCCATCCGCGCATTGCGGAGCGCTGGTTCACCTGGCGCAACATGGCGCTGCTCTGGCCGTTCCCAGTGCTAACGGCGCTGTGCGGCTTCCTCGCCTGGCGGCGCCTGCATGGCCGGCACGAGTTCACGCCGTTTGCGCTGACGATTGCGATCTTCGTGCTCTGCTTCCTGGGGCTCGCGATCTCGAACTACCCCTATCTGGTGCCGCCGGACCTGACGATCTGGGACGTCGCGGCAGCGCCCTCCTCGCATATCTTCGTGCTGATCGGCGTGACCTTCCTGCTGCCGATGATCCTGTTCTACACCGCCTTCGTGTACTGGACCTTCCGCGGCAAGGTGAAGGCCGACAGCGGCTATCATTAGGTCCGGGAACCGCCGGGCGCCCCGGCGGTTCGATGGTGGCTTGAGTCCGGTGCGCTCTCCGTAGAGATTGCCGGCAGGCTTACGGGGACGACGCCATGCAGTGGGAAGACTACCGCCAGTCCGAGAATGTCGAGGACCGGCGCGGCAGCGGCGGCGGCGATTTCGCAGGGCTGCCCGGCGGCCGCGGGGGCCTGGGCATCGGCACCATGGTCGTGCTCGGGCTGGTCGGCTGGGCGCTCGGCATCGACCCGCGCCTGCTGATCGGCGGGGCCGAACTCATCGGCGGCATCGGCGGACGCCAGGCCCCGACGCAGGAATCGCGCCCGGCCTCGGGGCCACCCAAGGACGAGATGGGGCGCTTCGTTTCGGCCGTGCTGGCGCAGAACGAGGACGTCTGGACCAAGCTTCTGCCGCAGCAGGCCAACCGGCGCTACGAGCCGCCGCGGCTGGTGATCTTCGACCGTGTTTCGAGCTCGGCCTGCGGAACCGCCCAGTCGGCGATGGGGCCGTTCTATTGCCCGCCCGACAAGCGCGTCTATCTCGACCTCTCCTTCTTCCAGGAGATGCAGCGCAAGCTCGGCGGCGGTGGCGATTTCGCCTATGCCTATGTGATCGGCCACGAGGTCGGCCACCACATCCAGAACCTGCTGGGAATCCTGCCCAAGGCCAACCAGCTGCGCGAGCGCTCCTCGGAGCGCGAGGCCAATGCGATCTCGGTTCGCATCGAGCTTCAGGCCGATTGCTTTGCCGGCGTCTGGGCGCACAACATCCAGGCGATGGGGCGCATCGACCAGGGCGACATCGAGGAGGCCATGCGCACCGCCTCGGCCATCGGCGACGACATGCTGCAGAAGGCCTCGCGCGGGCAGGTGGTGCCGGATTCCTTCACGCACGGCTCCTCGGCCCAGCGCCAGCGCTGGTTCAGCACCGGCTTCCGCACCGGCTCGATGCAGGCCTGCGACACTTTCAAGCCCGCGCAGGTCTGACCGCCGAGCGTTGGCTCGCAGGTTTCGCTCAGGCGAAGCCGGCCTGCCTCCGCGCCGCTTTGCCGGCTGGACCGGTCAGCAGCGTCACCAGAGCCCGCGCCGGCTCCTCCCTCGGCGAGCCTGAAACCACCGCAGCGGTGTAGCGGGTCGACAGATCGAACCCCTTCGGCAGCACGGCGACGAGTTCGGCGCCCGGTGTCGCGACGATCTCCGTGACCTGGGTGCAGCCGATCGGCCGCGCCTCCGGCGCCTTGGCAAGCGCGGCCATGGCGGTCGCGCCATTCGGGGAAGTTCGCAGCCGGGCGGCGACGATGTCGGCGATGCCGAGCCGGTCGAGCACAGCGGCGAAATGGATGCCGGCGGTCGCGAGCTTCGGATCCGGGAAGTAGATCGCGTCGGCGGTTAGCAAGGCCTGCCGCAAGGCGGCCTCGTCACCCACCGACGGCGCAGCATCACCGCCGCGAACCGCCACGGCGGTTTCGACCGCTCCGATATCGGCAACCGTCTCGGGCAGCACCGTGCCCTCGCGCGCCAGCTCGGCGATGATGGCGGCCGTCAGGATCACGACATCCGGCCGCTCGCCCTCCGCCAGCTTCGCACGCATCGCGCCGACCGCGCCGAAGGTGCCGGTGACGCCATGACCGCTGGCGTCGCGGAACTGCGGCTCGAGGGCGCGCACTAGGGCGTGGGCGGCGCCGCCGCTGAGAATGCTGATGTCGGGCATAGGCTACTCCATCGCCGCAATGATGCGGTCGCGCGTGATCGGCATCTGGCGCACCCTGACGCCCAGCGCCGCATGGACGGCGTTGGCGAGGGCGGCCGCGGTCGGCCCCTGCGCACATTCGCCGGCGCCGAGCGGCGGAAGGTCGGGCCGGGGCACGATCTCGACCGTCACCTCCGGGACCTCGCTGAAGCGCAGGATCGGGTAGGTTTCCCAGGAGGTGCTGGTCACCGCCTCGCGGCTGAAGGCGACCTCCTCCTTCAGCGTCCAGCTGGTCGCCTGCACGGCCCCGCCTTCGATCTGGTTGGCGACGCCGTCGGGGTTGATCGCCTCGCCGACATCGACCGCGATCCAGAGCTGCGTCGCGCGGGGCTCGGCCGCGAGGTCGATCTCGGCCACGACTGCGCAATAGGCGCCGGTGTTCTTGTAGCGCGCGAAGGCAAGTCCGCGCCCCCTACCCTCCAGGACGGGTCCGCCCCCATCCGCCATCGCGGCGGCGCGTTCCAGCACGGTGCGCGCACGCGCGTCGCCGAGATGGCGCAGGCGGAAGGCGAGCGGGTCCTCCC